>NZ_JAHXZI010000001.1:0-238122 GCF_019429605.1 Actinoplanes hulinensis
CGTCCCGGCAACATAAATGTTGCCAAAGGAATCTCCCACCCATCGCCTAAACGATGAGCCGGGGTATTGCCATAATTGGCACTGGCTTATCAAGCACCCTGTTGAGTTCTCAAAGAACAACCGCACATCGAAGTTGGAGCCCGTTAAGGCCCGTCCTTCAAGGCAACTGCTCGACAGTACCTGGTCGTTTTCGCCAGACAAAATCAGGGACCCCGTCGGCAACGCCCAAGTGTTTCTCCGCGATGCGAAGAAGTGGCTCTGGTAGACCGGCCGACGATCACCTAAATGATCAGTCCGCCCGGCTCTCTACCGGCTTTGCCACTCTACCCGGCCGGCTTCGCGATCGCAAATCCAATTTCTTGGATCCTTGCCGCACCACCCGGATGCCGAGTTCGAGCATATCTCGCTCTCGACCGCTCCCGAGGCACCTTCCGGATTGTCACTTTCGTGGCTGTCCGTACCGGTTTCCCGCTTGCAGAGAGAAAGTTACGCGACCCATGCGGGTGACCGCAAATCGACGCTCATGCCTGCGGAAGCGGCGAGGCGGCACACGACGCAGCCATCCCATGACAGAGTGGCTTCATGGCCACTCCCCCGACACTGGCGACCGACGCGGTCCTGGGCCTGCTCGTCCCAGTCTGGCAGTGGGCGATCGGCCTGCTTGTGCTGGTCACGGTTCTGCTGTCGGCCCGGAAGCTGTTGATGCGCGGCCCCACGCGAATGGGTGGGGCGCTACTCCTCGCGGGCGCCGCGGTGGTCGCTCTGACCGCGCTCAGCTATCTCATGGAAAGTTTGTGACGCCGGATACAGCTCTCCGCCGGAGATTGTCGGTGGCCTTCCTGCCCGGTTCCCGCACCTCTCCCTCGCCGACCCGATCCACCGCCACATAGAACCGCGGTCAGGCCACCCGCCCCTCGCAGACCCCGGTCAGCGCACCGCCCCTGCGCGGACCCGCACTCAACACACCCGCCGCCCTTCGCAGAACCGCGGCCAACACGGCACCCCGCGCGGAATCGCAGTCAGCACACCCGCCCCTGGTAGAGCCACGACCAACACGGCATGCCGCGCGGAACCGCACTCGACACGCCGGCACCTCGCAGAGCCGCGGTCGACATGTGCCCCACACCGAACCTGGTCAACGCGTCGTCCCGCGTACCGGATCGTGGGGTTTGCAGTGAGATCCGATGACCCCGACCAGGGCCGCGGCGGCGGCGAAATCCTCGGCCGGCTCGCGTCACGCGCGGGGCGGGGCTCGGCTGATCCGGCCCGGACCGCTCGGGTAGTGCTCGACCAAGCCTCGCTGGGAGTGGTGCTCTCCGTGTCCTGTGAAGAGGCTGTCTGGCCGGTCAGCCGAGTGGGAAGCCGTGAAGAGGCGGCCGGGCGGGTCAGCGGAGCGGGAAAGTTTCCATCCGCCGGTTGGCGAGGCTGGGCAGCTCGGTGCGGATGGTTTCCAGACGCTCGAGGTCGAGGTCCGCGAAGGTCACGCCGACGGTGTCCGGGGCCTGGGCCAGGACGGTCCCCCACGGGTCGATGATCATGCTGCGGCCGAAGCAGGTGCGGCGCGGCTCGTGGTCGCCGATCTGGCCGGCGGCCAGCACGAAGCACTGGTTCTCGATGGCGCGGGCACGCAGCAGCACCTCCCAGTGGTCCCGGCCGGTGTGCAGCATGAAGGCGGCGGGCACGACCAGGATCCGGGCGCCGGCGATGGCGAGTGCCCGGTACAGCTCCGGGAAGCGGAGGTCGTAGCAGATGGTCAGGCCGGTGGGGACGCCGTCGACGTCGGCGACGACCGGGTCGGTGCCGGGCGCCACCGTGCGGGACTCCTGGTAGGAGATGCGGCCGGCGATCTCCACGTCGTACAGATGGATCTTGCGATAGGTGGCGGCGAGGGCACCGTCCGGGGCGAAGAGCAGCGACGTGTTGAAGGTGCGGCCGGCGTCCGGGCCCTTTTCGTGGAACGAACCGGTGTGCACCCAGAGGCCGAGCTCCCGGGCGGCGTTCGCGAAGAAGGTGGCGAACTCGCCATCGACCGGCTCCGGTCTCGGGGCGTCGGCGGAGTGGCCGAGGAAGTCGACATACTCCGGCAGGACCGCGAGCTTCGCGCCGCCGGCGGCGGCGCGCTCAAGAAGATCACGAGCGACGGCCAGGTTGTGGTCACGGTCTTCGCGAGAGTTCAGCTGGCAGACGGCGGCGCGCATAAATCGAAGGGTACGGCGACCCGCGCCGCTTCGTGACCATCCGCGGCCGCTGAAGCGCACTCGCCGCCGCCCGGGCTGGGCGGCGGCGAGTGGGACGAACTGAGGGTCAGCCGGTCAGGCCGACTTCTCCTCGCGCTCGGGACGGCGACGACGGCCGCCGAACTCGCGCGGGACGATCGTGGGAATCACGTTCTCCACGACGACCTCGCGGGTGATCAGGACCCGGGCGGCGTCGGGGTTGCTGGGCACCTCGAACATCACGTTCTGGAGGACCTCCTCCATGATCGCCCGGAGACCACGGGCGCCGGTGCCCCGCAGCATGGCCTGGTCGGCGATGGCCTCCAGCGCGCCCTCGTCGAACTCCAGCTCGACGCCGTCGAGCTCGAAGAGGCGCTGGTACTGCTTCACGTAGGCATTCCGCGGCTCGGTGAGGATCTTGATGAGAGCGTCACGGTCGAGGTTGCGGACGGTCGTGATGACCGGGAGACGGCCGATGAACTCGGGGATCAGGCCGAACTTGAGCATGTCCTCCGGCATCACCCTGCTGAAGATGTCGTCGGTGTTCCGCTCGGAGATCGACCGGAGGCGGGCGCCGAAGCCGACACCGCTCTGCCCGACCCGCTGCTCGATGATCCGGTCCAGACCGGCGAAGGCGCCGCCCACGATGAACAGCACATTCGTCGTGTCGATCTGGATGAACTCCTGGTGCGGGTGCTTACGGCCGCCCTGGGGCGGGACGTTCGCCACCGTGCCTTCGAGGATCTTCAGCAGGGCCTGCTGCACGCCCTCACCGGAGACGTCGCGGGTGATCGACGGGTTCTCGCTCTTGCGGGCGATCTTGTCGACCTCGTCGATGTAGATGATGCCCTGCTCAGCGCGCTTGACGTCGTAGTCCGCCGCCTGGATGAGCTTGAGCAGGATGTTCTCGACGTCCTCGCCGACGTAGCCGGCCTCGGTGAGCGCCGTGGCGTCCGCGATCGCGAACGGCACGTTGAGCATCCGGGCCAGGGTCTGCGCCAGGTGCGTCTTACCGCAACCGGTGGGGCCGATGAGCATGATGTTGGACTTGGCCACCTCGACGTCGCTGCCCGCTCCGGGAGCGCCGTTGGACTCGGCCTGGATCCGCTTGTAGTGGTTGTAGACCGCGACGGAGAGCGCCCGCTTAGCCTGCTCCTGACCAACGACGTAGTTGTCCAGGAATTGGCAGATCTCCATCGGCTTGGGAAGCTCTTCCCACTTCACCTCGCCGGTCTCAGCCAGCTCCTCTTCGATGATCTCGTTGCAGAGATCGATGCACTCGTCGCAGATGTAGACCCCAGGGCCCGCGATGAGCTTCTTGACCTGCTTCTGCGACTTCCCACAGAAGGAGCACTTGAGTAGGTCGCCACCGTCGCCGATCCGTGCCACCTACGTTCTCCCTGCGTTCATTGGCCGGCCGTCGACCGGACCTTGTGCGAGGACGGAATGCCTCGTTGCCATCTATCGTCCGCCGACCCGCGTAACTGAGGCTGCAGACTCGACGTTACCCGCAAAGGGGCTGTTCTCCGACCCCCCAAAACGGGCGTGTCAGGGGTCGGCCAGTCTAGCGCTCACCGGCCGGCCCCCTGACACCGCGGACCCTGGGTCAGACCCCGGCCGTCTGCAGGCTCTTCTTACGAGTCGCCAGGACGACGTCGACCAGGCCGTACTCCTTGGCCTCGTCGGCTGTCATGATCTTGTCCCGGTCGATGTCCTTGCGGACCTGCTCGAGCGGCTTGGAGGAGTGGTGCGAGATCAGCTCCTCCAGCTGGGTACGCATGCGCATGATCTCGCGGGCCTGGATCTCGATGTCCGAACCCTGACCGTAGCCACCCTCGGTGGCCGGCTGGTGGATGATGATCCGCGAGTGCGGGAGCGCCATCCGCTTGCCCGGGGTGCCGCCGGCGAGCAGGACCGCCGCGGCGCTGGCCGCCTGGCCCAGGCAGACCGTGCTGATGTCGGGGCGCACGTACTGCATGGTGTCGTAGATGGCGGTCATCGCCGTGAACGAGCCACCGGGCGAGTTGATGTACATCAGGATGTCGCGGTCCGGGTCGGTGCTCTCCAGCGTCAGCAGCTGGGCCATCACGTCGTTGGCCGACGCGTCGTCCACCTGCACACCGAGGAAGATGATCCGGTCCTCGAACATCTTGTTGTAGGGGTTGGACTCCTTGATGCCCCACGAGGTGCGCTCGGAGAACGAGGGCAGCACGTAGCGGTTGTGCACCGGAGCGAACCCGGGAGGCATGGAAAGGTCGGTCATGGGTCAGCTCCTCAGTTCAGCGTTCCGGCACCGTCGGGAACCTGCGTGGCCCCGGTGATCACCTTGTCGATGAAGCCATAGTCCTTGGCCTCCTCGGCCGTGAACCAGCGGTCCCGGTCGAAGTCTGCCGCGATCTGCTCCTGGGTCTGACCGGTGTGAAACGCGATCCGCTCCTGGAACATCCGCTTGGTGTAGAGCATCTGCTCGGCCTGGATGGCGATGTCGGCCGCGGTGCCGCCCATGCCACCGGACGGCTGGTGCATCATGATCCGGGCATGCGGCAGAGCGAAGCGCTTGCCCGGCGTCCCGGAACAGAGCAGGAACTGCCCCATCGAGGCGGCCATGCCCATCGCGACAGTCTGCACGTCGTTGTCGATGAACTGCATCGTGTCGTAGATGGCCATACCCGAGTAGACAGAGCCGCCCGGGGAGTTGATCCACAGGTGGATGTCGGCCTCCGGGTCCTCGGCGGAGAGCAGCAGCAGCTGAGCGCAGATGCGGTTGGCGCTCGCATCGGTCACCTCGCTGCCGAGGAAGATGATCCGCTCCCGCAGCAGCCGATTGAAGACCGAGTCGTCGAGGTTGCCACTCAGGGTTTCGCCACCGCGCCGCGACACGGGCCCGGTGGGGATGTGGAGATCGGTCATGGCAGCCCTTCACAGCTTGCTGTGTCGGCCGAGGATCCGGCCGGCAGGTTGTCCGTCGTACGACCAACCTAACTGGTCGGATGCGCATCAGCTTCCCGCTCGGGCAGGTGTTCGCTGACAGCGCATCGCGTGGCCGTACCCCCGGAAAAGACGACGGCCACCGCGCACCCGGTAGGGATGCGCGGTGGCCGGCCAGGCACTCAGATCAGTGGTTGTGACCCGCGTGGTCATCCTCGGTGCGCAGGTCGTCCAGCGAGAGCGTGTTGCCCTCGGAGTCCTTCATCGTGACCTGCTCCATGACCGACGCGAGCGCCTTGCCCCGGCGCACGTCCCCGAAGACGGAGGCCGCGGCGCCCGAACGCACCAGCTGGTCGTAGTACTGCTGGGGCTGCATCTGGGCGCGCTGCGCCCGGTGCACGATCTCGTGACCGAACTCGTCGTCGGTGACCTGGACGTCCTCGGCGTCGGCGACGGTGTCGAGCAGCAGCTGGATCCGGACGCCCTCCTGGGCCGCCTCGGTCAGCTCCTGGTCGATCTGCTCCTCGGTCTTGTCCTCCGAGGCGAGGTAGTCGGCCAGAGTCGCGCCGATCCGCTCGAGCTGGTCGGTCATGGCCTGCTTGCGGCCCTCGACCTCGTCCTTCACGACACCCTCGGGGGCCGGGATCTCGGCCGCCTCGACGAGCTGCTTGAGCGCCTCGTCGCGGGCCGCGTAGATCTGCTCGACCTTCTTGGCCCGGGTGAGGCGGGTGCGCAGGTCCTCGCGGAGCTCGTCGAGAGTGTCGAACTCGCTCGCCAGCTGGGCGAACTCGTCGTCGACCTCGGGGAGCTGCTTGTCCTTGACGGTCTTCACGACGACCTTCACCTCGGCGTCACGGCCGGCGAAGTCGCCGCCCACGAGCTGGGTCGTGAAGGTGGCCTCCTCGCCGGCGGAAAGGCCGACGAGCACCTCGTCGAGGCCCGGGAGCAGCTGCTTGCTGCCGACCTCGTGGGAGATGTTGGTGGCCGAACCGCCGGGAACGTCCTCGCCGTCGACCGTCGCGTTCAGGTCGAGCTGGGCGTAGTCACCCTCCGCAGCCGCGCGCTCCACCGTCTTCAGGGTGGCGAAGCGCTCGCGCAGGCCGTTGACCTGCTCGTCGATCTCGTTGTCACCGATCTCGACGGCCGGAACCGTCACGGTGATCGCGGAGAGGTCCGGCACGGTGATCTCCGGGCGGACGTCGACCTCGGCCGTGAACTTCAGCGGCGCGTTGTCGGCGAACTCGGTGATCTCCACCTCGGGGCGGCCCAGGGTCTTGACGTCGTGCTCCTGAACCGCGGCGAGGATCTGCTGTGGGATCGCCTCCTGGACGGCCTCGTTGAGCACCGCGCCCCGCCCGACCCGCTGGTCGATGACGGCGGCCGGAACCTTGCCCTTGCGGAAGCCCGGCACCTGGACCTGCGCGCCGATCTCCCGGTACGCCTTCTGCAGGCTCGGCTTGAGCTCCTCGAACGGCACCTCGATGGCGAGCTTCACCCGAGTCGGGCTCAGAGTCTCGACGGTGCTCTTCACAGGCGTACTCCTTGTTGCTGCGGATGTTGGTGTCAGTCGGGGTGGCGGGATTTGAACCCACGGCCCCTCGCTCCCAAAGCGAGTGCGCTACCAAGCTGCGCCACACCCCGTGGCGACGGCCAGTGTATGCGGTCCGCTTGCCTGCGTGTGCGCTGGAGTCACCTGCTGGGGAATCCGGTTCGCGCGGACGGGAGATGATTCAGTAAGCTGTGCACGAGCCCCGAGCTGATCGGGGATCACGCGGGCGTAGCTCAATGGTAGAGCCTCAGTCTTCCAAACTGATTACGCGAGTTCGATTCTCGTCGCCCGCTCTTGCAGCAGCGGCCCAGGTCAGAGGGGTTCCCCTCCGGCCTGGGCCGCTTGCGTTCACCCTCAAGTGGATCTTGCGTTCCGGTGGCGCCGTCTGCTGCTCTTGCCAGCCTTCGCGCCCGTGGTGATCCGCGCCACGCGAAAGGGCGGGATCGTCTGCGGCCTCACGCTTCACGTGGTCCACGCATCTTCAAGATCCCCGGCTGAGAGAAGACGATGACAGCGGCTCCCGCCACCGTCCCGGCCGAGCATCGCGAGGACGTCGAGCGGCTGTGGAACTACCACAACATGGGTCACGAGATCCGGCCCGTCGACGTCGGCATCGGGCTCGGCAGCCACGACCTGGGCGTAGCGAAGATCGCGACCGAACTGTACTTCGAGAAGATGTACCCGTTGCTCGTGTTCACCGGCGCCAACGCGCCGACCACCATCGGGGCATTTCCCCGAGGCGAAGCGATCCATTACCGCGAGTACGCCATTGAAAACGGCGTACCCTCTGATGCGATCCTCGTCGAGACACAGGCCAGGAACACCGGCCAGAACATCGAACTCACCCGGACAGTCCTGGAGGAACAGGGCATGAGGGCGCACTCCGTCATCCTCATGTCCCGCCCCTACCAGCAGCGACGCGCCTACGCCACCTGCAAGAAGGTCTGGCCCGAGGTCGACGTCATATGTGCCTCACTCCCACTCTCGCTCGACGACTACGTAGCGAGCATCGGTAACCCGAAGAAGGTGATCGACATGCTCGTCGGCGATACGCAGCGAATCGGGAAATACGCTGACTCGGGATTCGCCATCCCGCAGGATCTTCCCGTCACGGTCCAGCGATCATTCTCCCGATTGGTTCGCGCCGGCTACGATAACCGGCTTCTATAGCCCGAGCGTGGAGTCGTTTCTCGACCTGGCAGAGCCCAGGTCAGTGGGGTTCATCTGACCTGGGCTCTTCGTGCTGCGTACCGTCAGTCGTCGCGGCCGGTGTCGTCGTCCTTCCCGCGGGACCAGTCGCGCAGTTCGGTGAAGCGTTCGACGGACCGCCATGGGGCGGTGCGGACCCATTCGTCGCCGATCTCGTCGAAGAGCGCGTTCGCCGGCCGGAAGAGGCGGCCCACGCTGAGGCTGTAGGCGAAGTGGTTCCACAGCACCGGCGTCAGCAGCGATCGGCGGTAGTCGTCGTGCCACACCGAGGTGTGGGCAGCGGCACAGATCTCACCGGACACCTCGGGCCGCCGGAGGTACGCTTTGCCGCCCTCGGACCACCGGTGCTCGAGGTGCGCCTGCGCGACGATCAGCGGGACGTTCGTGCCGGGGCAGGCGGCGGCCCGGGTGCGGGCGAAGTCGAACATCGCCTCGGTACTGCCGCTCCACTTGGGCATGAGGTTGTTGAGCATCTGCTCGTGGCCGAACAGGTGGGTGGGGTCGATCTCGATCAGCTTGTTGAACCGGTGCCAGCGCTCCTCCATCGGCAGTTGCCGGGCCCGGCCCAGGACTACCAGGTAGTGCCAGGCCTCGGCACAACCCGGATCGCGGTCGATCACCTCGTCGAGGCAGTTCTCGGCCAGCTTGAGGCGCTGGAACCAGATCTTCCACTGCTCCTGGGTGACCGTGTCGGAGGTGCCGCTGCCCCGGGCGTCCCACGCCCAGTAGACGGCGCGGGCGCCACGAACCAGCACCGGCAGGGTCGAGTTCGGCTCGGCGCGGATCACGTCGGGGATCCACTCCTCCACGCCGTCGGCGGAGGCGGCGAACTCCATGTAGTACATGAAGTGCTCCGGGTCGGCGCCGGTGAGGATCTCCCGGGCGGTCGGCCAGTCCCGGTCCCGCAGGGCGACGCTCAGCCGCCGGGCGCCCTCGTCGTGCAGGAACTCGTTGATCTCCACGGTGTCGTCGGCGTCGTCGGCACGCCTCGTCTTAGGCCACACGGCTGCTCCGGATCGGGTGCGTCATTCGAGGTTGTCCCGGGTGTAGTCGCGGGATCTGAGGAAGAAGTCGACGTCGCCCCACGGGGACCGGGTGATCCAGTCCTCGCCGATCGAGTCGAAGAGTGCCCAGGCCGGCTTGTGGAAGTCGCCCCAGGCGAAGGCGTAGGCGAAGTTGTTCCAGACGATCGGGGTCAGCACCGTCGTCTCGTAGTCGTCGTGCCAGAAGGAGAGCTGGGCCGCGTCCCAGAGGTCGTCCGTGATCTCGGTGGGCTCGTAGTAGGTCAGTTCGAGCGAGCGGTCCGGGTTGTCCGGCTCGCGGACGTCGGACAGATGCGCGTTGTGCTCCCGGTGGGCCAGCGCGACGAGCGCCGGGATGTGGGTGCCGGGGCAGGCCGCGGCGCGGGTGCGGGCGAGGTCGAACACGGCCTCCGAGCTGCCGCCCCACTTCGGGGTGAGGGCGAGCAGCATCTGCTCGTGCCCGTACCAGTGGTCCGGCTCGATCTCGATCAGGCGATGGAAGCGCCGCCACCGTTCGTCGAGCGGCAGGCCCAACGAGCGGCTCAGGGCGATCGACCACGTCCAGGCGTCGGCCCAGCCCGGCTCCCGGGTGGTCACCTCGTCGATGCACGCGGCGGCCTGGCTCACCCACCGGGTCCAGAGCTCCGCCGCCGCGTCGCTGATCCTGCCGGTCCAGCCGTCCGGGCGCAGCTCCCAGGCCGAGGTGAGCAGGGCGGCGCCGCGGATGAGCAGCGGCAGGGCCGCGCCGGGTTCGGCGCCGGCGATCCACCGCTCGATCCCGTAGGTGCTCGCCGCGACGGAGAAGTAGTAGCTACGGGTCTCCGGATCGGTCGCGCCGAGAATCCCGCGGGCGGTCTCCCAATCCCGTTTCCGCAGCGCATCGCGCAAGCGTTCGGCATCCTCGTCGAGGAAGCGGCAGAACTCCGGCGCCTCTTCCTCGGCGGCGCTCTCCTTCTTGAATGGCCACACGGCCGCAGAGCTTAGGGGCCGCCGACGCACTTCGAAAGATCGACATCTCGGTTCCGATTGACAGGTGACCAAATGGTCACCTAACTTAGTGTGATGACGGACGACGACCGGGTGTTCAAGGCGCTGGCCGACCCGAGCCGCCGGTTCCTGCTCGACCTGCTCTTCGCGCGTGACGGCCGCACGCTCACCGAGCTGGAGTCCGAGCTGGAGATGACCCGGTTCGGCGTCTCCAAGCACCTCCGGGTGCTCGAAGAGGCGGGTCTCGTCGTCGTGCGCCGGTCGGGGCGGGAGAAGCTGCACTTCCTCAACCCGATCCCGATCCGGCAGATCCACGACCGATGGATCGACAAGTTCACCGAGCGGCACGTGACCGCATTGCTCGATCTCAAACAGACTCTGGAGGAGTCATGAGCGACACCAAGGTCTTCCGCATCTGGATCAAGGCGCCGGCCGACAAGATCTGGACGGCCATCACCGACCCGGAGTGGACGGCGAAGTATGCGTACGCCGCCCCGCAGTTCTACGAGCTCAAGAAGGGCGGCCGGTTCTACTCGACGGCCACCGAGGAGATGAAGGCGTACGCGGCCGCCGGCGGGTTCGAGCTGCCCGAGACCATCATCGACGGCGAGGTGCTGGAGGCGGAGCCGCCGCGGCGCCTGGTGCAGACGTGGCGGATGCTCATGGACCCGAGCACCGCGGTCGAGCCGTTCACCACGCTCACCTACGAGATCGAGGACTCCGGTCCGGGCGTCTGCCGGGTCACCATCACCCACGAGCTGACCGGCGCGCCGGCCCACTCCGCGATGGTGTCCGGGAGCCCAGACGCCGGCGCCGAGGGTGGCGGCGGCTGGGCCTGGGTCCTCAGCGACCTCAAGTCCCTGCTGGAGACCGGCAAGGTCATGGCCGGCTCGTAACAGCCGTCGGGGCCAGCCCGTGCCCATACGGCACGGGCTGGCAGACTTGCCGCGTGAGTGACGGGGAGTTGGAGACCTACAGTCTCGTCGAGCTCGCCGTCGACCGGCTGCGGCGGGACATCCTGAGTGGCCGGACCGATCCGGGCGAGCGGCTGGTCGAGGAGCAACTGACCCGCCGGCTCGGGATCAGCCGGGCGCCGCTGCGGGAGGCGATGCGGCTGCTGGCCGAGCAGGGCCTGATCGAGCACATCCCGCGCCGGGGCGCCCGGGTGGCCACCCTCTCCGACGACGACGTGCGTGAGCTGTACGAGGTGCGTGACGTCCTGGAGCGGCACGCGGTCACCAGCACTCCCGCGGCGCCCGACCTGACCCGGCTGCGTGCGGCGCTCGAAACGATCCGTACGGCGACGGCGACCGACGACCGCCTGGAGTTGGCCAACGCGCACCGCCGGTTCCATGTCGAGGTGGTCGCGCTGAGCGGGAATCGACAGCTCACCGCCCTGTACGAGTCGATTCTCGTGCGCATCCAGCTGTTCATGGCGGTCAACATGCGGCGTGAGGCCGAGACCGCCCGCGCGGTGGACGGGGTGCTGCGGCACGAGCGGCTGTTCGCGGCGGTCGAGATCGGCGCCACCGCGGAGATCCTGGAAGCTCTCGGCACGCACGGCGCGCGCACCTACCTGATCTGAGCGCGGGCAGACGCAGCCGGGAGCACGGGCGCGGGCGGGAGCGCGAACGCCCATGGCGGGTGCCACCCCCGGACGGGCTGCGCCACTTTCCGGTGACAGGCGGGAGTCCGGTGGTTCGGCTTTCATCCTGTACGAGGGCTTTGATAGCTCCGGGAAATCCGGCCGTTACGTGACGCAGGTCTCACTGAAACAGAATTGTCGACAATCGACGATGTGGACGTAGATGCGATCGTCGATGCGGTGCTCGCGGCGCCGAGCGCGGACGGGGTCTGGATCAGCCGGTTCTCCGCGGACGAGCTGCGCGAGCAGGCGCGCCGGGTGGATCCGGCCGCGCCACTGGCCGGGGTCACCTTCGCGGTCAAGGACAACATCGACGTCGCCGGGCTTCCGACCACCGCGGGGTGTCCGGACTTCGCCTATACGCCGGAGCGGGATGCGCCCGTGGTGCGGCGGCTGCGGGCGGCCGGCGCCATCGTGGTGGGCAAGACCAATCTGGACCAGTTCGCTACCGGGCTGACCGGGGCACGGTCGCCGTACGGGGCTCCGGAGAGCGTCTTCGGTGGCGGCCTGATCTCCGGCGGGTCCAGTTCCGGGTCGGCCGTCGCGGTCGCCGTCGGAACCGTGGACTTCTCGCTCGGCACCGACACCGCGGGATCCGGGCGGGTGCCGGCCGCGATGAACGGCATCATCGGGGCCAAGCCGACCCGGGGGCTGCTGAGCACGCTCGGGGTGGTGCCGGCCTGCCGGTCGCTCGACTGTGTCTCGATCTTCTCCCGGGACGCCGGCCTGGCGGCGCTGGTGATGCGGGTGGCCCGCGGGCGGGAGCGGACCGACCCCTGGTCGCGGGAAGGACGGCGACCGAAGGCCGCCCGGGTTCGGATCGGGCTTCCGGGAAGTCTCGACTTCTTCGGCGACGGCGGGCAGGAGAAGGCGTTCGCCCGCTTCGCCGAGGGACTCACGGCGAGCGCCGCGGAGATCAGCGCGCGAGCCGCGCAGGCAAGCGCGGGGAGCAAGGGAGACACGCAGGCCGACGCGGGGACCACGGCCAGCAGCGCGGGGGACACGGGGACCAGCGGGGTCTTCGAGGTGGTCGGTGAGGTGGCGATCGGGGCTCTGCTGGAAGCCGGGGATCTGCTTTATCGCGGGCCATGGGTGGCGGAACGACTGGCCGATCTCGGCGAGTTCCTGGCGGCCCACCCCGATTCGGTGCTGCCGGTGACGCGGCGGGTGCTGGAGGGTGGGCACGCGTTCACCGCGGTGGACGCCTTCCGGGCCCAGCACCGGCTGCGGGAGTTGTGGGCGGCCGCTGAGCGGATGTGGGAACGGATCGACGTGCTGGCGCTGCCCACGGTCGGGACCACGTTCACGCATGCCGAGATCGCCGAGGATCCGATCGGGCGCAATCTCCTTCTCGGTCGCTACACGCAGTTCGCGAACCTGCTGGACATGGCCGCGGTGACGATCCCCAACGGGTTCACCGGGGATGGGCGGCCGGCCTCGGTGACGCTGTTCGGGCCGGCGTTCAGCGACGACCTGCTGATGGAGCTCGCGCACACGCTGACCGGTGGGCGGGACACGGGCGAGACGGGCAGCGAACGCGCAGGCAGCGGACCGAACAGGCACGAAAGCGCAGGCAGCGGACCGAACAGGCACGAAAGCACAGGCAGACCCAACAGCAACGAAAGCGGGGGCCGCCCGTTGCACGCCGGCGAGAGCGGCACCGAGAAGCCCGCCGCCGACGAGGCGGATCGCGCGCGGCGGGACGGTGACGGGTGGGACGGCCCGGGGATGACCGTGGCCGTGGTGGGGCTGCATCTGAGCGGGGAGCCGCGCAACGGTGAGCTTCGCGAGCGCGGCGGCACGCTGCAGAGCGTGACCAGGACCGCGCCCTGTTACCGGATGTACGAGCTGCCGTCGGGTGCTCCCGGGCTGATCCGGGTCGCGGATGGTGGCGCCGCCATCGAGATCGAACTCTGGCGGCTGCCGGCCGCCCAGGTGGGTGGCTTCCTCGCGGGCATCCCGGCGCCGCTGTCGCTGGGCCGGCTCGTGCTGGAGGACGGCGCCGAGGTGACCGGATTCCTCTGCGAGGCGTACGCGGTGCGCGGCGCCCGGGACATCACCGCCAGCGGCGGCTGGCGGAATCACCGTTCGAAGGGAGCTGACTCATGACCGCACGCATCGGGCCGGTGCGGGCCAACCCGTACGCCTGGCCCTACGACGGCTCGGTCCCGGTGGACCGGACCGCCCTGCTCTGCATCGACTGGCAGACCGATTTCTGTGGACCCGGCGGCTACGTCGACAGCATGGGCTACGACATCGAGCTGACCCGGGCCGGGCTGCCGGCCACCGCGAAACTGCTGTCGCACGTCCGTGAGCTGGGCATGCTCGTCGTCCACACCCGGGAGGGCCACGATCCCGACCTGTCCGACCTGCCCGCCAACAAGCGGTGGCGGTCGAAGCGGATCGGGGCGGAGATCGGCGGTCAGGGACCGTGCGGCCGGATCCTGATCAAGGGCGAGCCGGGTTGGGAGATCGTGCCCGAGGTGGCGCCGGCGCCGGGCGAGGTGGTGGTCGACAAACCCGGTAAGGGCGCCTTCTATGCGACGAATCTGGACCTCGTCCTCCGTACCCATGGAATCTCGCATTTGATCTTGACCGGAATCACCACGGACGTCTGCGTGCACACGACCATGCGCGAGGCCAACGACCGGGGTTACGAGTGCCTGATCCTGAGCGACTGCACGGGAGCCACCGATCCGTCCAACCACACCGCCGCCCTGCACATGGTCACCATGCAGGGCGGCGTCTTCGGCTGCGTCGCCACTTCCGACGACGTGCTAGCGGCAACCCATCCAACCGCCCCACCCACCACCCGTAAGACGGACTGAAGGCGGCCCAGCCATGCCGACTGTCGACGCCCAACCCACCCCCTTCGAATTCGATCTGGACACCACCGCGCTGCTGGTCATCGACATGCAGCGGGACTTTCTTCTGCCCGGCGGCTTCGGTGAGTCGCTCGGCAACGATGTCGCCCAGCTCCGGCGGACCATCGAGCCGCTCGGCGAACTGCTCAAAGCCTGGCGCGCCACGAACATGCCGATCATCCACACCCGTGAGGGCCACAAGCCCGATTTGTCCGATTGTCCACCGGCGAAGCTCAAGCGCGGCCCGATGATCGGTCAAGCCGGCAATTTCGGAAGAATCCTGATCCAGGGCGAGTACGGCCACGACATCATCGACGAGCTCCGGCCATTGAAGACCGAGACGGTCGTGGACAAACCGGGCAAGGGCGCGTTCTATGCCACAGATCTACAAGAGATCCTGATCAAGGACGGCATCAAAAGACTGGTCGTAACGGGGGTCACGACCGAGGTGTGCGTCCACACCACGGTCCGTGAGGCGAACGACCGCGGCTACGAGTGCCTGGTCCTGGCCGACTGCGTCGGCTCCTACTTCCCCGAGTTCCAGCAGGCCGGCCTCCGGATGATCGCCGCGCAGGGCGGCATCTTCGGCTGGGTCGCCGAGTCCCCCGCTCTGATCGAGGAGATCGCCCGATGAAACTCGCCTACTGGGTCCGGGGTGACACCAACGCCTTCTTCGGGTTCGGTGTCAACGTCCTGGTCAACGTGCTCACCCTGACCGGCCTCTGTCTCGGCGTGATCAAGATGCCGGCCGGCGACGTCTTCGGCGTGATCCTCCCGGCGCTGGGCATCGCCCTGGTCGCGGGCAACGTCTACTACACCTTCCTCGCCCGGCGGCTGGCCGTCCGGGAGAACCGCACCGACGTGACGGCCCTGCCCTACGGGCCGAGCGTCCCGCACATGTTCATCGTCATCTTCGTCATCATGCTGCCGATCTACCTGACCACGAAGGATCCGGTGGCGGCGTGGACGGCCGGTATCGCGTGGGCGTTCATCATCGGTGTGATCGTGCTGATCGGCGCGTTCGTCGGCCCGTACATCCGTAGGTACACGCCACGGGCCGCGCTGCTCGGCACCCTGGCCGGCATCTCGATCACGTTCATCTCGATGAACCCCGCCGCCAGCATGTGGAACTACGCCTGGATCGCCCTGCCGGTATTCGGCCTGCTGCTGATCGGCCTGCTCACCGACGTGAAGCTGCCGTTCAACTTCCCGATCGGGCTGGCCGCGCTGCTGGTCGGCACGGCGATCGGCTGGATCGGCGGCGCCATGTCGGTGCCGGACGTGCAGAGCGCCGCGAAGGACATCGCGTTCGCCTTCCCGCACCTCAAGTTCGACCTGCTGATCGACGGGCTGAAGGACATGGCGCCGCTGCTGGCGACGGCGATCCCGCTGGGTGTCTACAACTTCACCGAGGCGATGACCAACGTGGAGAGCGCCGCCACCGCGGGCGACCGGTACAACCTGCGCAGCGTGCTGCTGGCCGACGGCGCGGGCGCGGTGATCGGTTCCTGTCTCGGGTCGCCGTTCCCGCCGGCCGTCTACGTCGGGCACCCGGGCTGGAAGGCGGCCGGTGGGCGTACCGGATATTCGATGGCCACCGGTGTGGTGATCGCGCTGCTCTGCTTCTTCGGCCTGTTCGGGCTGCTCGGCGCGATCTTCCCGACCGCCGCGATCGTGCCGATCCTGCTCTACATCGGCCTGTTGATCGGCGCGCAGGCGTTCCAGGCCACGCCGAAGGCACACGCCGCCGCCGTGGTGGCCGCGCTCATCCCGAACATCGCCTCCTGGGCCACCGGCCAGATGGACAACGCGCTGGCCGCGGCCGGGACCACGGCCGCGCAGGTGGGCACCGAGGCGCTGGCCGGAGCGGGCGTGGTCTACGACGGGCTCAGGACGCTCGGCCAGGGCGCCATCCTGGCCGGCCTGGTGCTCGGGGCGATCGTCGCGTTCCTCATCGACAAGCGGTTCTGGCACGCGGCGGTCTTCGCGGCCAGCGGCGCGGTGCTCACGTTCATCGGCCTGATCCACGCCGAGAAGGTGCAGTGGAACGCCGACGGCGAGGTCACGCTCGGTTATCTCTTCCTGACGCTGGTCTGCGTGCTGTTCGCGCTCGGCAAGCCCACCCCGCGGGCGCCGGAGCCCGACGAGGTGACCGACCCCACGCCGGAGAAGGAGTCCGCCACCATCGGATGAGGTCCCGTCGACGCGGCCCGGATCCCTCCGGGCCGCGTCCCCATCGGAAAGGGCAACCCGTGGAAAGAGACCTTCCGGACGTGATCGCCGAGGTCACCGCAGCGTTCGAGGCCTACGAGCGGGCGCTGGTCGCCGACGACGTCGAGGGGATCCTCGCCTTCTTCGCCCCCGCCGCGGTGCGGTTCGGCATCGCCGACCAGCAGATCGGCATCGAGGAACAGGCCAGGTGGCGGCGCGCGCAGGGTGGCCTGCCGCCGGGCCGTCGTCTCAAGGACACGATCATCCAGGGGTACGGGGAGAGCGTGGCCGTGGTGACCACGTTGTTCGGCTATCCCGGCAGCGACGTGCTGGGCCGCCAGTCGCAGACCTGGGTACGGCTGCCGGAGGGCTGGCGGATCGTCACGGCGCACGTCTCGGAACCGGCGCGTCAGCCGACATAGCGGCGGCACGATCCGGTTATCCGCACGTCATCGGGGAATCGGGAGGGGCGACGACGCGAGACGAGGAGGCGACGTGGACCCGCGTGACATGTACCCGAAGCCCGCGCTGGACGGCGGCGACCAGCGGCCGCCCGGTCTGACCTCGGCGATGCCGGACCGGCCGGACCACGGTGAGGAGAGTTACCGGGGCAGTGGACGGCTGACCGGGCGCAAGGCGGTCATCACCGGCGGCGATTCCGGAATCGGCCGGGCGGTGGCCATCGCCTACGCCCGGGAGGGCGCCGACGTGCTGCTCTCCTACCTGCCCGAGGAGGAGTCCGACGCCGCCGACACGGCGCAGTGGATCGAGAAGGCCGGCCGGAAGGCGGTTCTGGTCCCCGGTGACATCCGGGACGAGGCGCACTGCCGGGCGATCATCGACCGGGCCCGCACCGAACTGGGCGGGCTGGACATCCTGGTGAACAACGCCGCCTACCAGATGGCGCAGCCGGGCGGGATCACCGAGATCACCGACGAGCAGTTCGACCGGGTCATGAAGACCAACCTGTACGCGATGTTCTGGCTCTGCCGGGCCGCCGTCCCGCACATGCCGCCCGGCTCGGCGATCATCAACACCGCCTCGATCCAGGCCTACCTGTCGTCGAGCGCGCTGCTCGACTACGCCACCACCAAGGGCGGCATCGTGGCCTTCACCAAGGCTCTCGCCGAGGACCTGGCGGACCAGGGGATCCGGGTCAACGCGGTCGCGCCCGGCCCGATCTGGACGCCGCTGATCCCGGCGACCATGCCGGAGAAGAAGGTGAAGTCCTTCGGCGCGGACACCCCGCTGGGGCGGGCCGGGCAGCCCGCCGAACTGTCCGCGGCCTACGTCTACTTCGCGGGCCCGGAATCCAGTTACACCACCGGTGAGGTCCTCGGGATCACCGGCGGCAAACCGGTCAGCTGATCAGAACGTGCTGGTCACCCAGTTGACGGCGTCCATCACCCAGCCGGTCTGGCGCAGGTAGGAGAAGCCGACGCCGACCATGAAGACCCCGGTGATCATGTGCGCGCCGCGGGCGGTGTGGCGCACCCGGCCCATCTGCCGCTCCAGGACGAGGCGGCCGACCAGGCGGGCCAGCGCGAACACGCCCGCGGCCACACACAGCTCGACCACGAACAGGACCATCGGGGTGAACAGGTCGCCGCCCTCGGACAGCGCCCAGATGCCCCAGCAGACGAAGGCGAACAGGACTGCGGCGCTGCTCCACTCGCCGCCCCGGCGCAGCCGCCGGATGTGCCAGCTCAGGCTGCGCTGCGGCTGCTGCCGACCGTGGTCGTCGGGCCAGCCGGTGCCGGTGGGTTCGTGCTCGGCTCCGAACTGGCCGGTGAACTGGTGGGTGCGCTGGGTGACCCGGGCGCGGCCCCGGCTGAACGGGGACGAATCGGGCCCCGGGACGGCCGGAGCGGAGTCCGGCGGCGTGCTGGCGGGGCCGGCCTGCTCCGTCGGCTGGTCGGCCCACGGATCCTGCGGCGGCATGTTGAGCGTCCGCTCGGACCACTGCGGTTGCTCCGGCATCGTTCCCCTTTCGGTCTGCGGTCGGCGACCGGCGACAGTTCGAGGGTAGCGAGCCAACAAATCAGTCGCCGCAGCACACAGCCGTCGGTTACACACGAGCCATGAGGGAAGAGATACAAATCCGCCCCACCACCCAGGGGGATGTACCGGGGATCCTCGAACTGCTCGGCACGGTGTTCCACGAGGACTACCCCGAGGAGGTCCGCGACTGGGAGACCGGGGTCCTCGAACTGGACCGCTCGCTGGTCGCCGACGACGCGGGTCAGGTGGTGGGGCACATCGACGCCTACACCCGTGATCTCACCGTGCCGGGGGCCGTCGTGCCGGCCGCGCACGTGTCCGGGGTGGGTGTGGTCCCCACCCACCGGCGGCGGGGCCTGCTCAACCGGATGATGCGGCGGCAGCTCACCGAGATCGCCGACGCCGGCCGGGAGCCGATCGCGGTGCTCTGGGCCAGCGAGACCTCGATCTATCCACGGTACGGCTACGGCCCCGCCTCCTCCCGGCTCGCTTTCACGATCATGAACCGTGAGGTGCGTCTCACCGTCCCGCCCGCCGAGCCCGCGGGCCGGCTGCGGATGGCCGAGCCCACCGGCCTGCTCGCCGACCTCACCAAGGTGTACGAGCAGTTGCGCCCGGACCGTCCCGGCTGGTCCAGCCGCGACGACCGGTGGTGGCGCTACGTCCTCACCGATCTGGAGGCGCATCGCGACGGCGCCACCAAGCGGTACGCGGTGGTCCACGACGGCCCGGACGGCCCCACGGGGTACGCGCTGTGGCGGGTCAAGAACGGCTGGAACGGCCACGGCCCGGACTGCGAGGTGCAGGTCCGTGAGGTGGTGGCCACCGATCCGGAGACGTACCAGGCGCTCTGGCGCTTCCTGCTGAGCATCGACCTGTGCCGCAGCGTGACGTTCCGGTTGGGCGCCGTCGACGAACCGCTGCGCTACCTGGTCGACGAGCCGCGCCGCCTCGGCCCGGCGGTGCTCGACGCCCTCTGGGTGCGCCTCGTCAACGTGCCGGCCGCCCTGGCCGCCCGCCGGTACGCCGCACCGGTCGACGTGGTCCTCGAGGTCACCGACCCGATCCTGGAGCGGAACACCGGGCGCTGGCGGCTCACCGGCGGCCCGGACGGGGCGGTGTGCGTGCCGACCACCGACCCGGCCGACGTGACCTGCTCGGTGACCGACCTGGGCGCCGTCCATCTCGGTGGCACCCCGCTGTCGGCGCTGGTGGCGTCCGGGCGGGTCCGGCTGCTGACCGGGAACGATCCGACGGTCGCGTTCGGCTGGCACCGCCGGCCCAGTTCCACCGAGGTCTTCTGAGCGGGGTGTGCCGTGCCGGTGTCCGCGGCGGTACCGTCGGCGTCATGGGCCAGCCCGAACGCCGTCGCCGCCGCGTGCGCCCCTCCTCGGCATCCGCCGGGGCGGCCACCGGCACGCCCACGGCCGAATCCGCCCCACCGGCCGAGCCCGTCGCCGAGCCGAGGCCCGCTCCCGCCGTACCGGTGCCGGGTCCGCCGGCCCCCGTAACCGCGGCACCCGCAACACCGGCACCCGCAACACCGGCACCCGCAACACCGGCACCCGCAACACCGGCACCCGTAGCACCGGTGCCCGGGCCGCCGGTACCCGGCCCGCCGCCGGTGCCCGGCCCGCCGCGCTCGGCCTCCGTGGCGACGCCTCCCGTGCCGGGACGACCACCCGGCTCGGCCGCCGTGACGACGACGGAGGGCGAGAGCCCTCGGCCGCCCGCCGAGAACGGCGGGCAGCGGCAGTCCCGTGGCGCGCCGCCCCGCCGGACCGGGTCCGGGCCGGGCGGCGACGACCGGGAGGCCGAGCGCGGGCTGCGCGGCCTGGTCGGTTCCGGGTCGTCGCAGGTGAGCGTGGGGGCCGCGCTGCGGGCCCGGGACGCCTCCCGGCCCACCGACGGGGACCTGGCCGAGGCGGAGGAGAGCCTGCCGATCGTCCGGCGCAACTGGCTGCCCCGCGAGGAGCTGCCCCGCCGCTGAAAGCGGCCCGGCCGTCCCGCGATGAGCCCCGCGTCACGGAGAGCGGCCCGGCCGTCCCGCGATGAGCCCCGCGTCACGGAGAGCGGCCGCAGAAGAGCTTCAGCTGGTCACCAGTGCTGTCTCACACGCGTTGAGACAGCACTGGTGACCAGCTGAAGGGGTTTCAGGCGATGGCGGCCGAGTCCGGGAGCTCGGGCAGCTCACGGGCGGCCTCGTAGTCGGCGAGCTGGCCGATCCGGCGGGCGTGCCGGGCGTCGCCGGAGAACGGCGTCGCGATGAACGCCTCGACAAACGCGGTGGCCTCGTCGAGGGTGTGCTGGCGGGCGCCGATGGCGATCACGTTGCTGTCGTTGTGCTGCCGGGCCAGCTCGGCGATCTCGGTCCTCCAGACCAGGGCGGAGCGCACACCGGGGACCTTGTTCGCGGCGATCTGCTCACCGTTGCCCGAGCCGCCGATCACGATGCCGAGCGAGCCGGGGTCGGCGACCACCTTGACCCCGGTGTGGAAACAGAACGCCGGGTAGTCGTCCTCGGCGTCGTAGACGTGCGGTCCGACGTCGACCACATCGTGCCCCTGCTTGTTCAGGTGGTTCACGAGATGGTTCTTCAGCTCGAAGCCGGCGTGGTCGGAACCCAGGTAGAGACGCATGGCAGAAGTCTTTCAGAAGGTGAGGGCCGAACGCAGGGCGGACGCCACCTGATCAGCCGCGGCCCGAGCGGCGTCGATGGTGGCCAGTTTGCGGGCGAAGCCGTGGTTCACACCCATGTAGCGGGTGTGCACCACCGGGACGCCCGCGGCGATCAGCGCGTCGGCGTAGTCGGCGCCCTCGTCGCGCAGCGCGTCGTACTCGGCGGTGATCAGCAGGGTGGGCGGCATCCCGGACAGGTCGGCGACCGCGAGCGGCGCCACGTCCGGGGTGAGCCGGCGCACCGGATCGGGGACGAACGTCTCCCAGGCCAGCTTCATCGAGGCCCGGTCCAGGCCGTACTCCCCCACCTCGTCGTACGACTCGGCGGAGGTGAGCGGGTCGAGGGCCGGGTAGATGAGCACCTGGAAGTCGAGCGGAGTGGCCGCGTCGCGCTGCCGGCGGGCGGTGACGGTGGCGAGCTGGCCGCCCGCGCTGTCGCCGCCGATGGCCAGCCGGGAGACGTCGAGCCCCAGGTCGGCGCCGGAGCGGCGCAGATAGGACACGACCGCCTCGGCGTCCTCGACGGCGGCCGGGAAGACGTGCTCCGGGGCGAGGCGGTAGCCGACCGAGACCACGGCGCAGCCGGAGCGCTCGGCGACCCGGCGGCAGAACCGGTCGACGGTCTCGATGCTGCCGTAACACCAGCCGCCGCCGTGCAGGTAGACCAGGACCGGGGTCCCGGTCCGGGTGGCGTAGAGACGGCAGGGCACACCGTCGGCGTCGAAGTCGGCGACCACCGGCAGCGGCAGGGCGGGCCCGCTCTCCGCCTCGTTCGACTCCTCCATGGCCGCCCGCACGCCGAGCAGGCGCTGGTACGGATCCGCGGCCAGTGCCTCCGAAGACGGCCGCCGCCTCAACTCGGCGGCGGCCGTGACCTGCGGGTGGAGCATCAGCGGATTTCGGCGAGAACCAGGCCGCCGCGAGCCTTCGGGGTGAACCAGGTGCTCTTGCGGGGCAGCTTGAGCCGTTCCAGGTTCACCTCGACGAAGTCCTCCACGGTGACCGGGGCGATCAGGACGGCCAGCTCGGCACGGCCGGCGTCGACCTCGCCGCGCAGCCACTCGACCGGGTAGTCGCCGCCGATGTAGGAGATCCGCTTGTCGCCCGGGTCCAGGCCCAGCGAGTCGCGCAGCAGGACGCGCTCGACGAGGGCGTGATCCAGGTTCTCCACCGTGGTGCCGGCCGGGTCGGTGGGCAACTCCAGGGCGAAGGTGCGGCCGCCGACGTACATCTCGATGGTGCCCTTGGGCGGCAGTTGCACGGCGCGCGGCAGCTCGGTGACCGTCGCGCCGGCCGCGCGGAGCCTCTCCCGCAGCTCGTCGAGCGACGCGGGCAGCTCGCTGACCAGCCGGTTGTAGGGCTGGATGAAGACCGAGGCCGGGGTGGTGACGACGGCCAGGAAGCGCTCCAGCCCGCCGGTCTGCGCGGCCAGGCTGCGATGGTTGCCGTCGGCGACCACCAGCTCGCCGCCACCGGCCAGGGCCAGCAGCCGGTCCTGCAACTCGCCGGGGCCGACCGGCCAGATCGCATGGGTACGCCCGGAGCCGTCCACATCGGTGGCGGCCGGCTCACCGGCCGCGTCGATCGCCTCGGCCAGCGCGGCGTGCAGTTCCTCGCCGCGGCCGGTCTGCAGCAGCAGGACCGGGGAGAGCAGTGTGTTGACCGCCTCGGCCAGCGCGACCCGCTCGCGGACCTTGCTGATGAAGACGTCCTCGTTGCGGATGACCAGGCCGGGCTCGTCGGCGCTGGTGGAGATCTGGCCGGTCTCGACCATGCTCCACAGGCCGTAGGCGGGCGCCTCGCCCGGTGCCGTGATGCGGTAGAGCACCACGACGTGCTCAGCCTGCCGGTACTTCTCCTCGGCCTGATCGCGCTGCAGGCGGACAGCGGCGTCCGGCAGCGACTCGAGGAAGGACTTCCCGAGGGACTCGGGCGCGAGGTGCGGCATCTCGACGGCCAGCGCGCTGTGCGGGTTGGCCTTGATGATGTCGGTGATTTCGGCGTCGTCGGCGAACTCGTCGTAGTTCTGGGCCCCGGTACCTCCGTTGGTGATCCAGGCCCGGCTGATCGGGTGCACGACCGTCATGGCAGGCAACTTACCCGGCGTGCCGCCGTCGCCCACCAACCGGAGTCGCCCCCGGTGACCTGCCCAACTGCACCGCGGCGAGGGAATTCACCGCGTGTTCGGCGGGTGCTGCCGTGACGGTCACCGGAGGAGCCAGCATAGAAGCCACTTCTGGTGACAAATCGGTCCAGAATCCGCGCTGGACGCTGAAACTCGAACCGACCGGCTCGGTCTGCGGCATACCCGCCTCCGCGTTGGGTGAGGTGTACATCACCCCATCCAACGACCGGCGACAGGCCGAGGATCGCTTTTCGGGGGCCTTCGCCCCCGAAAAGCAACTAATCGAAGATGGGGCCCAGGTCCCGGCTGCGCTTCAGCTCGTAGAAGCCCGGGGTGCCGGCGACGAGGACCACGCCGTCCCAGAGCTTGCCGGCCGCCTCGCCCTTCGGCGCCGGAGTGATCACCGGGCCGAAGAAGGCGACCGTCTCCCCCGGGTTCGGGCCGGGAGCGTGGATGACCGGGGTGCCGACGTCGGTGCCGACCGGCTTCATGCCGGCGTTGTGGCTGGCCCGCAGCGCCTCGTCGCGGGCGTCGGTGTGCGCCGCCTCGGCCAGGCTCGCGTCGAGGCCGACCTCGGCCAGCGCCTCCTGGAACAGCTTCGGGTCCTCGATGTCGTATTTCTGGAGGTGGATCCGGGTGCCCAGGGCGGTGTAGAGGTCACGCAGGACCGCCGGGCCGGCGGCCTCGGCGGCCGCGATGCAGACCCGGACCGGGCCCCAGCCCTTGGCCAGCAGCTCCTTGTAGCGCTCGGGAAGCTCGTCGCGGCCCTCGTTGAGAACCGACAGGCTCATCACGTTGAACCGGACGTCCAGTGGACGGACCTTCTCCACCTCCAACAGCCAGCGGGAGGTGATCCAGGCCCACGGGCAGAGGGGGTCGAACCACATGTCGACGGTGGACGAGGCTGCCTTCAGTCCGCTTTCGGGCGGTGGGTGGGGCGGTCGGATGGCTGTCATGCTTCGATCTTCCTCCCTACTCGGCCGCCAGTCGGGGTGAGATGCGTCGCCGTCGCCGCATAGGCTTCGGGTAAACGCAGTCAGCTCGAAGGAGAGTGCACGTGGCCGGTGTTCACAACCTGACCCAGGTCGAGGCTGCGGAGCGTGGTCGATTGCTCGAGGTGACCGGGTACGACATCACCCTTGACCTGACCGACGGGCACGGCAACCCCGGCTCCGACACGTTCCGGTCCACCACAGTGATCAATTTCCGGTGTGCCGAGCCCGGTGCTGCGACGTTCGCCGAGGCGGCGGCCGCCGCGATCCACTCCGCGACGCTGAACGGCACCCCGCTGGACCTCAGCGGGTGGTCCCCGGAGAACGGCCTGCCGCTGTCCGGTCTCGCCGCCGAGAACACCCTGGTGGTCTCCGGCGACTTCAAGTACTCGGCCAGTGGCCAGGGGCTCCAGCGCAGCCTCGACCCGGTCGACAAGGAGGTCTACCTCTACAGCCAGTTCGAGACGGCGGACGCCCAGCGGGCGTACACGTGCTTCGACCAGCCCGACCTCAAGAGCGTGTTCACCTGGCACGTGACCGCTCCCGGGCACTGGAAGGTCGTCTCGAACATGCCGGTGGAGTCGGAGGACGCGGCGGGCTTCGGCGCGAAGACCGTCCACTTCACCACCTCGCCGCGGATGAGCACCTACATCACCGCGATCTGCGCCGGTCCGTACCACGAGGTGCGCGACTCGCACGACGGCATCGAGCTGGGCGTCTTCTGCCGGGCCTCGATGGCTCGCCACCTGGACGCGGACGACCTGTTCCTGATCACGAAGCAGGGCTTCGACTTCTTCCACGAGCAGTTCGGGGTGCGCTACCCGCTGCCGAAGTACGACCAGCTCTGGGTGCCGGACTTCAACGCCGGCGCGATGGAGAACTTCGGCTGCGTGACGCACGCCGAGTCGCACTACATCTTCCGGTCGCAGGTGACCGACTACGAGTACGAGCAGCGCGCCAACACGATCCTGCACGAGCTGGCGCACATGTGGTTCGGCGACCTGGTCACCATGCGCTGGTGGAACGACCTGTGGCTGAACGAGTCGTTCGCCGAGTGGGCCAGCCACTGGTGCAACACCGAGGCCACCCGGTTCTCCGACGCCTGGTCGACGTTCCTGTCCATCCGCAAGGCCTGGGGCTACCGGCAGGACCAGCTGTCCTCCACCCACCCGGTGTACTGCGAGATGCCGGACCTGGAGGCCGTCGAGGTCAACTTCGACGGGATCACGTACGCCAAGGGCGCCAGCGTGATCAAGCAGCTGGTGGCGTACGTCGGTCTGGACCCGTTCCTGACCGGTCTGCGGGCCTACTTCGGCAAGTACGCGTGGGGCAACGCCACGTTCGACGACCTGCTCACCGAACTGGAGGCGGCGTCCGGCCGGGAGCTGCGCAAGTTCGCCGCGCAGTGGCTGGAGACGGCCCAGGTCAACACGCTGCGGCCGGTCGTCGAGGTCGACGCGGACGGCAACTACGCGAGCGTCGTGGTGTCGCAGGAGGCGCCGGCCGACTACCCGACGCTGCGGACCCACCGGATCGGCATCGGCCTGTACGACCTCGACGGCGACCGGCTGGTCCGGCGCGAGCTGATCGAGGCGGACGTGGCCGGCGACCGGACCGCGATCACCGCCCTGACCGGGGTGCGGGCCGCGGACCTGCTGCTGCTCAACGACGAGGACCTGACCTACGCGAAGCTGCGGCTGGACGAGCGGTCGCTGGCCACGCTGGTGGGCCACATCGCCGGGTTCGACTCGGCGCTGCCGCGGGCGCTGTGCTGGGCGGCCGCGTGGGACATGCTGCGCGACGCCGAGATGGCGACCCGCGACTACGTGGCCCTGGTCGTCGCCGGGCTGCCGGCCGAGGACGACGTCAACCTGGCGACCGCCACGCTGCGGCAGGCCGCCACGGCGCTGACCAGCTTCGCCGACCCGGAGTGGGCGCCGAACGGCTGGGCCGCCCTGGCCGGCCTCGCGGAGGCTCAGCTCGCGTCCGCGGAGCCGGGCAGCGGGTGGCAGCTCACCTGGGCGCGGGCGTTCATCACCGCGGCTCGCACCCCGGAGCAGGCGGCCGTGCTGCGCGGCTGGCTGACCGGCGGGTCCAAGCCGGAGGGGCTGGTCGTCGACACCGAGCTGCGCTGGTCGTTGCTCCAGGCGCTGTCCGCGCTGGGCGCCGCCGAGGAGTCCGAGATCGACGACGAGCTGGCCGCCGACAAGACGGCCAGCGGCGAGCGGGAGGCGGCGATCGCCCGGGCGCTGCTGCCCACGCCGGAGAACAAGGCCCGCGTGTGGGCCGAGCTGACCGGTCCGCAGGCGCCGCCGAACTGGCTGAACCGGTCGCTGCTCCAGGGCTTCCAGAGCACCCGGCAGGTGGCGCTGACCGCGCCGTACGCGGAGAAGTTCTTCGAGGTGGTCGCGGACGTGTGGGCGCACTCGGACAGTGAGCCGGCGCAGGAGTTCGCGATGCTCGCCTACCCGGCCTACCAGATCAGCGACGAGACGGTGGCTCTCACCGACGCGTGGCTGGCCCGGGAGGGTCACCCCGCGTCGCTGCGGCGGCTGGTCGCCGAGGGCCGGGACGGGGTGCTGCGGGCGCTGAAGGCCCGGGCGAAGGACCGCTCCGCCTGACCGGATGTGATGACGGCCCGTCCCACTTTGGTGGGGCGGGCCTTTCACATGTGGCAACTTACCGCCGCGTTGGCCACGGGAAACAACTCTGTGTGAGTAGTCTGACACTCCCCGGTCATGGAGGCGGACTTGACAATGCTGAGCCAGGTTTCCCCGGTGCGGTGGAGTGCGCCGGAGGGTCGATGGACCGAGCCGGATCTGCACCTGTTCCCGCAGGACGGGCACCGTTACGAGATCCTCGACGGCAGCCTGCACGTCACCCCACGGGCCGACGCGCGACACGACTCGATGGTCGAGAGCGTGGTCACCACGCTGCGCTCGGCGGCACCGCCCGGCTGGTGGGTGTGCGCGCGGCTCGGCATCGAGATGGGCACGAGCAACCTGGTGCCGGACGTGACCGTGCTGCGGCCGCACTCGTCCGGGTCGATCTGGGTCGACCCGGCGGACGTCGCGCTGGTGGTGGAGATCGAGTCGGACGAGACGCGGCGTTACGACCGGCTGCTCAAGCCGGCCGTCTACGCGGCGGCCGGCATCCCCGCCTACTGGCGGGTGGAAGCCGGGCCGGTGCTCCGCGTCCACGCCCTGACGGATGAGTCCTACCAGGCGCTCGAGGACGTCGGCACCGATGGCCAGCTCCAGCTGGACAGCCCCTACCCGATCCGGGTGAACCCCGTGCAGTGGCGCTAGGCGGGGCTACGCCGCCCCGGCGTGGGTGGCCAGCTGGTCGATCCCGATGAGCAGGCCACCAGCCAGGTCGCCGCCGGCGAAGGACGCCGCCATCGACAGGCCGGCGAGCTTCGCGTCCCGGTCGGAGATGCGCTTGCGGGCGTCGGCGCCGGTGACGATCTCCAGCTTCCGCTGGTTGGGCGACACCGCGATCAGGACCGCACGCTGCGGGTCACGGGTCTGGTGGTGCAGCTCCTCGGCGGCGGCGCGCAGCGGCTCGCCGAGCTCGCCCAGGTAGATGCTGAAGTTGAGCCCGGTCACCTGGTCGGCGATCCGGAGCGCCTCGTCGAGACGAAGCAGCTGCCGGGTCGAGAAGGGACCCTCGGCGGGCTGCTCGAGCGGGGTGACCTCACCAACTGTCACTTGCGCCTCCTGTGGGACCTGGCCGGACCGGTGCGCCGGAACTGTCCTCGATGACCAGTCCGCTGTGACCGGCCGACGCCGGCGCGATCTGCTGCGGCTTCGCGGTGAACCACATCGCCGGGAAGTCGTAGGGACGGCCCGGGCGGTAACGGCGGTCCGGCTTCGACCGGTCGGATCCGGCGAAGACGAGAGTCGCGATCGTCCCGATGATCACAACCGGAATGATCACGAAGACCAGAACGGTGCTGATTACTGACAACTGAACGCCCCCAGGCGCCGGATGATCCTGCGTATTCCGAACATCAATCACCGTAGCGGAGCGATGGTCGTACCGGACCGTCGGGTCTCGAACCGGGGTCTCACGCCGTCGGGATCTACGCGGATCGCGCTCGCAGGTGCGAAAATCACCCTCACGCGCCGTCCGCGTGCTTTCCGTCGCGGACGGCAGGAGGGGGATCCTATGCGTAAGTCCGTCCCCGCCGCCGCGGCGGCGCTCATCCTCGTTCTTCTGGGTGTCCCGTCCGGCGCACGGGCGGCCGCCGTCTTCGTGGAGCTGAACCCGAGCACCGTCCCGGCCGGTGACGAG
Organism: Actinoplanes hulinensis; assembly: GCF_019429605.1. NCBI lineage: Bacteria > Bacillati > Actinomycetota > Actinomycetes > Micromonosporales > Micromonosporaceae > Actinoplanes > Actinoplanes hulinensis. The sequence continues at coordinate 28,725 of NZ_JAHXZI010000001.1, forward strand.
CTCTCGATCCGCGCGTCCTGCGAGGACAACCTCAAAGCGGCCACGGTGACGGCCGAGCCGATCGGCTCGGTCACCGTCTCGCCGGAGTTCGGCTTCCTGACCGCGACGGTACGGGTGCCGGCCGACACCGAACCCGGCGACTACCCGGTGGCCCTGCGCTGCCAGGAGGGCGGCGCCGCGACGACCACCCTGCACGTGGTCGCGGGCGTCGAGCCGAGCCGCGGCCCGGCCACCGGAGGCGGAGGCACCGCCGGTGGCGCCACCGGGTCGGTGCTGATCGGCGGCGGCCTGCTCGCCGTACTGGCCGGGCTGGGTCTCGGAGTCGTGTCGCTGCGCCGCCGGCGACTCGGCTGAGGCTGCCGTGGCCCAGGAGGAGAAGCCGCCGTCCGGCCCTCGCGTGCCGGACGCGGTCGCGCGCAAGCGCCCGGCCCAGGTGATCACGGCGCCGCCGCCCGGGGTGGTCACCGGGCCGTTGCCGCCCACGCCGGTGACCCGCGGGCGGTCGCCGTTCCGGATCCCGCTGCCCCGGCGAATGCCGTCGCCGGCACCGGTGCGGGGCCGCCGTGCCGGGACGATCGGGGTGATCGCGCTGGTGCTGCTCTTCCTCGGGCTGTTCGTGGTCGGCATGGGTCTGGGCTTCGCGACCGGCTTCGACGTCGGCGGCCTGTTCCGCGGCCCGGACAAGCCACCGCCCCGGGAGTACCCGGTGCTGGAGCCGAGCCGGCCGGAGCGGCTGGAGATCCCGGCGCTGCGGGTGTCGGCGCCGGTGCTCGAGGTGGGGCTGGCCAACGACGGCTCGGTGGACGTCCCACCGCTGAAACGGCACAACGAGGCCGGCTGGTTCGAGGGCGGCCCGACCCCGGGACAGTACGGTCCGGCGCTGATCGTGGGGCACGCCGACACCCGGACCGGCCCGTCGGTCTTCCACAAGCTGGACACGATGAAGCCGGGCCAGGAGATCCGGGTGTGGCGCGCGGACGGCACGAAGGCGGTCTTCGAGGTCAACTCCGTGGAGCGGTTCGACAAGAACGAGCTGCCGGCCAAGCGCGTCTACGGCGACTACACGCGCCCACTGCTGCGCCTCATGACGTGCGGCGGGCGATGGCTGGGCGAGGAGGAGGGCTACGAGGACAACATCGTCGTCTTCGCCTCCCTGGTCGCGAAGGGTTAGGCCGCCTCGGCGGTCTCGACCGGGGCGGGCGGCAGGTCGAGCCAGTCCATCCAGCGCGGATCGGGGGTCCGGTGCCCGAGCACCCGCCAGGCCACGCCGCGCGGGGCGGCCGGCGGCGCGTGCAGGCGCCAGCCGAGCTCGGCCGGGGTCTTGTCGCCCTTGCTGTGATTGCACTTGGCGCACGCGGCGACCACGTTGTCCCAGGCGTGCAGGCCGCCCCGGCTGCGCGGGAAGACATGGTCGATGGTCTCGGCGGAGCCGCGGCAGTAGGCGCAACGGCCGCCGTCACGGGCGAAGACGGCCCGGCGGGAGAGCCCGACATGAGTACGGTACGGAACCTTCACATACCGCGTGAGACGAACCACGGAGGGAACTGGGAGGGTGTGGTGGGCACTGTGCAGGATGCCGTCGCCGTCCGAGACGCACTCCGCCTTGGCGGTCAGGACGAGGATGGTCGCTCGACGCACCGATACGACGCACAGCGGCTCGTAGGTAGCGTTCAGCACCAACGCGGAAGAGCCAACCGTGGGTCGTATGTCAGGCATCGCAATCAACCTTCCGGTGTCAGTTGCTTTTGACCGCTCCCATAGCCCATGCGTGTGTGATGTGGGCCTCGCCGTACGGGGCCCGTGCGCCAATAGTCCCTGATGAATAACCAAATTGCGAGCACAATCTGTGGCTACGCGGTAAACGTCAGAGGTCTTCACCCGGCCGGACCCGGTAGCTTCTGTCCCCGTGTTCCTCTTAGCTCCGACCCCCGGCCCGTCCGTCACGATCCCCGACGTCGACCTGACCAAGTCCTGCCAGGCGGACTCGGTCTGCATGTGGTTGCTCAAGCAGGATGTGAGCCCCTGGCTGGCCAAGAGCGGTTACGTGGTCGTCGTGAAACCGCTGCGGGTGCTCGCGATCATCCTGGTCGCGATGCTCATCCGCTGGCTGCTTCACCGGGCGATCTCCCGGTTGGCGTCGAGCACCTCACGGGCCTCCATGCCCGCGTTGTTGAGACCGCTGAAGGAACGGAACGACGTCACCGCGGAAGAGGCTCTGTTCATTCCGGAGAGACGCAGGCAGCGCGCCGAGGCGATCGGCTCGGTGCTGCGCAGCTTCGTCAGCGCGGTGGTCTTCACCATGGCCACGCTCCTGATCCTGGGTGAATTCGGTTTCAACCTGGGACCGCTGCTGGCCAGCGCCGGCATCGTCGGTGTGGCGCTCGGTTTCGGTGCGCAGAGTTTGGTCAAGGATCTGATCGCCGGCCTGTTCATGCTGCTGGAGGATCAGTACGGCGTGGGCGACACGGTCGACCTGGGCGAGGCGACCGGTGTGGTGGAGAGCGTCGGGCTGCGGATCACCACGGTCCGCGACGCCCGGGGTGTGCTGTGGTACATCCGCAACGGTGAGATCGTCCGGGTCGGCAACAAGAGCCAGGGCTGGGCGATGGTCGTGATCGACATCCCGATCGGCTTCGTCAGCTCGGAGGAGGCGATCGCCGTACTGAGGATCGCCGCCGAGTCGGTGGCGACCGAGCCGGAGCACCAGACCGAGTTCCTGGAGCCGCCGGAGGTGATCGGCGTCGAGCAGCTCACCGTGGACGGCGCGGTGATCCGGACGATCGCCAAGACCACCGCGGACAGTCAGGTGGTGATCCAGCGGGACCTGCGCCGGGCGCTGACCGAGTCGCTGGAGACCTCGGGGCTGTCCGAGCGGATCGCGGCGTCCCGGCTCCTGCCGCGCAGCGCCGTTCCGCCCGCGTGGCTCGGTGGCGGCGAGAATTCCTCTCCTTCCCCGGCCGACCCGCAGCGGCCCGGCGGAGCCACCTGACCAGCAGATAAAACACAGGACCCGATTCCACCTCGCCCGAACGGCCAATCTTAGACTCGACTTCACTAGCATCGACTAGGACGATCGGGCAGAATCCGCTACAGATTCTGCTCATGCCGCGCGCCCACCCCCCGAAGATCAGCGGGCGCGCACGGCCTTCGTCGTGCTTCGGCGATCGTCGAAAGCGATGGAGGCTTCGGTGGCGAACGACCCCAGAACGGCTACACACAGTGGGGGGAACGCTACTTTCCGAAGCCTCTTCCGCCTCCGTGAGTACCGCGCGGTCTATCTCGCGACCCTGATCAACTGGCTCGGCGACTATCTGTCCCGGGCCGCGGTGACGGTGCTGGTCTACCACAAAAGCCAGTCGGTGCTGCTCTCCGCGGCCTCGTTCGCGGTCGGCTTCCTGCCCTGGATCGTCGGGCCGCTGCTGTCCGCGATCGCCGAGCGGTACCCGTACCGCCGGGTCATGATCGTCGCGGACCTGACCCGGATGGCGCTGATCGCGCTGCTGCTGGTGCCGCACATGCCGGTGCCGCTCATGCTGCTCATCCTGCTGCTGGCCGGGCTCGCCGCGCCGCCCGCGCAGGCGGCCCGCTCGGCGCTGCTGCCGGAGCTGGTCGGGCGGGAGCGGCTGCCACTGGCCACCGCGCTCCAGCAGACCGCGAGCCAGACCGCCCAGGTGGTCGGCTACCTGGCCGGCGCCACCCTGGCCGTCGCCCTCACCCCGCGGATCGCCCTCGGCCTGGACGTCCTGACCTTCCTGTTCTCGGCGCTGCTGGTGGCGTCCGGAGTGCGGCCACGGCCGGCCACGAACCCGGACGGCGGACGGACCCACCTGCTGCGAGAGACCGGCGAGGGGTTCCGGCTGGTCTTCTCCCATCCGCTGCTGCGCTCCATCGTGACCGTGGTGTTCACGGTCACCGTCTTCGCCATCGTCCCGGAGGGGCTCGCCGCGGCCTGGGCCGTCGAGGGCACCCCCGGCCACAGCTCGTCGAACCTCGACCAGGGCCTGATCATGGCGGCCGGGCCGTTCGGGTTCGTACTGGGCGGCATCCTGTTCAGCCGGCTCGTGCCCGCCCACCGCCGGGCACGGCTCGTCCCGTACCTCGCGGTGTCCATGCCGTTGCTTCTCGTGCCGTCGATCTTCGGACCGCCGGCGCCGTTCGTCGCGGCGCTGGTGATGCTCTCCGGACTGACCCAGGGCGCGCTGCTGCCGACCCTCAACGCGAACTTCACGCTGGCCGTGCCGGACGGCTACCGGGCCCGCGCCTTCGGGGTCGTCGGCAGCGGGGTGCAGGTCACCCAGTTCACCGCCGTCATCGTCACCGGCCTTCTGGCCGACCATTTCCGGCTGCCGCTCGTGGTCGGGCTGTGGAGCATCGGCGGCGCCGTCGTGATGCTTCTCATCGTTCTGTCCTGGCCACGCCAGGGCCTGCCGGAACCCGCCGCGGGTGCTGGCAGGATGGAGAGGTGACCTTCTTCGAAGCCGTCGGCGGCGAACCCACGTTCCGGCGCCTCGTGAACAAGTTCTACGAGGGCGTCGCGGAAGACCCGCTGCTGCGCCCGATGTACCCGGAGGACGACCTGGGGCCGGCCGCCGACCGGTTCACGCTCTTCCTCATCCAGTACTGGGGTGGCCCCAGCACGTACTCGGACAGTCGCGGGCATCCCCGGCTGCGGATGCGGCACGCGCCGTTCCAGGTCGACGCGGAGGCCCGCGACGCCTGGCTGCGGCACATGCGGGTGGCGGTCGACTCACTCGAACTGCCCGCGCCGTACGAGGCGGAGCTCTGGGACTATCTCGAGCGAGCGGCACATTTCATGGTGAACACGGTGGATAGCGCGGAGCCCGCCCACTGACAGTGTCGCGACCGGCGATGGCTCGTTGATCGTATTGTCACTAACGATCTCGGGAGCCATCTCATGCGCCGTCGCCTGCTCGCTGCCGCCGCTGTCGCGGTCGTCGCCGTTCCGGCGCTGATCGATACCGTGCCGGCCACGGCCGACCGCGCGCACCCGTCGGTGGTCTCCGACGACCCGGTTGACTGGACGCCGCACGTGCTCGACGGGACGGTGTGGTCGCTGGCGCTGGTCGGTGACACGGTGGTGGTCGGCGGGGCCTTCACCAAGGTGGCCGACAGCAGCCGCCGGCAGACCTACGAGCGGAAGAACATCTTCGCGTTCGGGCTGCACGACGGCGTGATCCGGACCTTCTCCCCGCAGGTGGACGGCGCGATCTACTCGCTGGCCGCCGGGCCCGACCACTCGGTGTACATGGGTGGCGCGTTCAAGACCGTCAACGGGGCGCAACAGCGCGGTCTGGCCCGGATGTCGGTGCGTGACGGCACCCGGTACGGCTCCTTCAACGCCCGGGTCAACTGGGGTGACATCCGGGCACTGGTCAGCCGGGGTGAGCGGCTCTACGCGGGTGGCACGTTCTCCGCGGTCAACGGTGTGCAGCGGGTCGGGCTGGTCCGGCTCAACGGCGAAACCGGCTCGGTGGACCAGGGCTTCGACGCGCGGCTGGCCGGGCCGGGCCTCAAACGGGTCCGGGTGGAGCACTTCGACGTCTCACCGGACGGCAACCGGCTGATCGCGGTCGGCGCCTTCCTGCGGTCCAACGGCGCGGACCGTACGCAGATCGCGCAGTTCAACGTCGGCGGCTCCGGGGCCGGCCTGGTCAACTGGTACACCGACGCGTTCAAGCCGACCTGCATGAAGGGCTTCGACACCTATCTGCGGCAGGTCAAGTTCTCACCGGACGGCTCGTACGTCGTGGTGGCCGCGACCGGCCGGGCGTCGTCGGCGCAGAAGCTGTGCGACTCGGCCGCCCGGTTCGAGGTGCGGGCCACCGGACGGCTGAACCCGACGTGGGTGCAGCGCACCGGCGGCGACTCCCTGTACGCCGTGGCGATCACCGGGCCGGCCGTCTACCTGGGCGGGCACCAGCGGTGGTTCGACAACCCGTACGGCACGGACGGCAACGGACCGGGGCCGGGCGCGGTCTCCCGGCCCGGTATCGGCGCGGTCAGCCCGGGCACCGGCAAGGCCCTGGAGTGGAACCCCACCCGGTCCCGCGGCGTCGGCGTGCGGACCTTCCTGGTCACCCCGGACGGCCTGCTCGTCGGCTCGGACACCGACCAGCTGGGCCGCGAATTCCACGGCCGGATCGGCATGTTCCCCTTGCGCTGACCACCAGCACCCGCGATTCGCCGCCGGCGACTCGGGGCCCGGTTTCCAGGCGAATCGCCGCGGAGCGAAGCGGAGCAATTAAAGCAATGCTCCTTCGTCGTGGAGCCAGTCCACGAAGGAGGTGGCGACCGCGGCGCCGCAGTCGAGCAGCTCGACCAGCAGGGTGTCGTGGACGCCCGCGGCGAGGGGGACCTGGAGCTCCGCGTAGATCGGGAGCTGGCCCCGCTCGGTGGGGTCACCGACGTAGGCCTTGCAGAAGCGGCGTGTGTGGTTCCACTCGTTGACCACCCGGTAGGCACGGTCGGCCCAGTCCGGCGGGACCGTCGCGTGCGGGCGGGCCCGCATCACCAGGATCTCGTCGTCCGGTCCCTCCAGGGTGAACAGCACGGCGTGCCGCTCCCACATCGCCAGGAGGCTGCCGCCGCCGTCGGCGAGGAACCGGATGTCGAGCAGATCGAGCGCCTTGCCGACACGCGCGAGCTGCACCGGCAGGACCAAATCGGACGATCCGGTCGCGGACAGTTCGGACGGGACTCCGGAGCGGCTCGGCTCGCGCTGGGCCGGGACACCGACGCGAACGGTGCTCTGCACCGCCACCTCGCCACCGGTATCCAGCTCATTGCTCGCAGCCGATCCCGGACGCCATGACCACCACGGCATCGTGTGCACCTCACTCCCCAACAGACCCAGAGCCGGGTGTTGCAGTGGATCCGAGGGCAGACGGTACCCGTACCGTTCCTGAAGGTCATCCCCCTAACGAGAGGGCGGAACCGGAAGAACGAGGTGGTGTCACCCTTTCGGGTGATTCACCATCGGCATAACGGTCAATTTGTGAACGCTCTGTCGCCAAGCTACTCCATATGGTGCAGAAATTCCCACCCAGCCGCCGGCCACCCGAACCCTCACCTCCGCCGGCTCCGCGTCCCCCGGACCGAGGAAACCCATCCGGGCGACCGCCTGGACGAGACGTTGGGAGATCTGTACGGGCGCGCCGTCCTCGGGCGTGACGACCAGCGCGACGTGATCCAGGAGCGCGTCGCGGACCGCGCGCTGCCCGACCGCCCGGCCCGGGAAGCCGCCCGACGCGACCTCCCGCAGAGTCCCGGCGGCCGCCGCGGCCAACTGGGTCAGCTCGGCGCCGGAGATCGACTCGACGGCCCGGCTGGCGGCCGGCGGCAGCGGCCACCGCCACTGCGTGTCCCGGCGCTCCGGCAGGGACTCCCCGCCGGCGGCCAGCACGGCCAGCAGTTCGGCGGCGGAGACCGTGGCATCACCCGGTCCGGGGCCGGCCACCTCACGGGTGACCAGCACCTCCCAGGGAAGCCGGGCCCAGAGCGCGGTCCGCCCGCCGGACGACCGGAGCCGGACCGGCGCGGCCGGATCGAGCCGGGTGAGCCGCGCCAGGAACGCGCCCGCATCGGGAACCCCGAGCAGGCCGTGGCCTCTCATGACCGATCCTCGACGTACGGCGCCAGGAACTCCCGCTCGGCGTCGGAGAGCCGGCGCGGATGCCCCTTGACCAGGTTGTACGGCACACACACGGATTTCGCCCGGCTGGCCAGCACACCGTCGTCGAAGAGCTCGTAGGAGACCGTGAACGCCGCGGCCCGCAGCTCGGAGACCCACATCTCGATGCGGACCGGGTCACCGAAGTCGATCGGCCGCACGTAGTCGATCTCGTGGCGGGCGATCACGATGCCCTCCTCGAAGGAGCCCAGGCCGTGCGCCCGGGCCCCGACGAAGAACATCGCCACCCGCGCCTCCTCGTAGAGAGTGAGGAAGCGCGCGTTGTTGACGTGCCCGTACGCGTCCATGTCGGACCAGCGCACGGGCACGTCGTATATGAAACGCTCAGTCACGGGTGAGTTTGCGGTAGGTCACCCGGTGCGGTCGGGCCGCCTCGGCGCCCAACCGGTCGATCTTGTTCTTCTCGTACGCCTCGAAGTTGCCCTCGAACCAGAACCACTTGTCCGGGTCCTCGTCGGTGCCCTCCCAGGCCAGCATGTGCGTGGTGACCCGGTCCAGGAACATCCGGTCGTGGGAGATGACCACGGCGCAGCCGGGGAACTCGAGCAGCGCGTTCTCCAGGCTGGAGAGCGTCTCCACGTCCAGGTCGTTGGTCGGCTCGTCGAGCAGGATCACGTTGCCGCCGATCTTCAGCGTCATCGCGAGGTTGAGCCGGTTCCGCTCGCCACCGGAGAGCACCTTGACCGGTTTTTGCTGGTCCGGGCCCTTGAAGCCGAAGGCGGCCACGTAGGCGCGGGACGGCATCTCGACCTTGCCGACCATCATGTAGTCGAGGCCGTCGGAGACGACCTCCCAGACGGTCTTGCTGCCGTCCAGGCCGGCCCGGTTCTGGTCGACGTAGGACAGCTTGACCGTCTCACCGACCCGGACCGAACCGGCGTCGGCCTGCTCCAGCCCGACGATGGTCTTGAAGAGCGTGGTCTTGCCGACGCCGTTCGGGCCGATGATGCCGACGATGCCGTTACGCGGCAGCGAGAACGACAGATCATCGATCAGGGTACGGCCGTCGAAGCCCTTGACCAGGTCCTTCGCCTCGATGACGGTGTTGCCGAGACGCGGGCCCGGCGGGATCTGGATCTCCTCGAAGTCCAGCTTCCGGGTCTTCTCCGCCTCGGTGGCCATCTCCTCGTACCGCTCGAGACGGGCCTTGCTCTTGGTCTGCCGGGCCTTGGCGTTGGACCGGACCCACTCGAGCTCCTCGGTGAGGCGCCTCTGGAGCTTCTGGTCCTTGCGGCCCTGCACCGCGAGGCGGGCGGCCTTCTTGTCCAGGTAGGTGGAGTAGTTGCCCTCGTACGGGTACGCGTGACCGCGGTCCAGTTCGAGGATCCAGGTGGCGACGTTGTCCAGGAAGTACCGGTCGTGGGTGATCGCGATGACCGTGCCGGCGTACTTGGACAGGTGCTGCTCCAGCCAGTTCACACTCTCGGCGTCGAGGTGGTTGGTCGGCTCGTCGAGCAGCAGCAGGTCGGGCGCCTCGAGCAGCAGCTTGCAGAGCGCGACGCGGCGGCGCTCACCACCGGAGAGCTGGGTGACGTCGGCGTCCGGCGCCGGGCAGCGCAGCGCGTCCATCGCGAGTTCGAGCTGGGCGTCGATGTCCCACGCGTTGGAGTGGTCCAGCTCCTCCTGGAGCTTGCCCATCTCCTCCATCAGCTCGTCGGTGTAGTCGGTGGCCATCTGCTCGGCGATCTTGTTGAACCGCTCGAGCTTGGCCTTGGTCTCCGCGACCGCTTCCTCGATGTTGCCGAGGACCGTCTTCTCCTCGTTCAGCGGCGGCTCCTGCGCGAGCATGCCGACCGTGTAACCGGGCATGAGCCGGGCCTCGCCGTTGCTCGGCGTGTCCAGGCCCGCCATGATCTTCAGCAGGCTGGACTTACCGGCGCCGTTCGGGCCGACCACACCGATCTTGACGCCTGGCAGGAAGTTCAGCGTCACGTTGTCGAGCACGACCTTGTCGCCGTGCGCCTTACGCGCCTTCTCCAGGACGTAGATGAACTGGGCCACGGTGTGCCCTACCTCCGAGATCGTGGGTTTTCGGTGCCGGAATCAAAGGACAATCTTTCCACCTGCCCGCGCGCGGCGAACGACAACCCCGGCTGTCACTCCGGGACGACGTCCTGTTCCTCGGCCCGGCCGTCCTCGTGCGTGATGATCAGCTTGTCGGCGGTCACCACGAAGATCGCGCCGTCCTCGGCCGCGGCCCAGAACTCACCGGCGTCGTTGTGCCGCACGTTGGCGAGGAACAGCGCCGTCTTGTTCTCCACCCATTTGGCCTCACCGCCGCCCTTGTTGGCGTGGTAGTAGAGCCGCGCCTCCTCGTCCTGGCAGATCCAGACGACCGTACGGCTCTCGGTCCGCACGCGCAGCACCTGGCGCAGCTCGCCGACGGCGCCCGCCTTCTCCCCCATCGCCTGCGTCTCCGGCCGGCACAACGGCCCCACCGTCAGCAGGCTGGGCCCCTGCGAAATGCCCGGTTCGGGGTTGTTCGGCTCACGGCCGCGGGAGAGCAGATACCCGGTGACCAAGCCGCCGACCGTCAACACCGCCGTGGCGATCACCACAGGGATGAACAACGGCCGCCGTCGCTGGGAATGATCATCGAGCGGTGTCACCGGCACAGGATGACACCCGGTTCCCGGCGGGTCCATCACGCATCGGCCCGGGAGGCCGAGCGGAGGTGGTGAGAGAGCGGGAGCTTACACACAGTAGGCTCACCTTGGGAACAGAAACCACTCGGAGGTGTACTCAGCGTGGCCCAACGAAGTTCCTTCGTCGTCGTCGCCAACCGTCTGCCCGTGGACGAGGTCACCACGACGGACGGTGAGAAACAGTGGCGACCCAGTCCGGGTGGCCTGGTCACAGCCCTGCATCCGGTGCTGGCCCAGCACCGCGGCACCTGGATCGGCTGGGCCGGTGGGGACGGCCCAGCGCCCGATCCGTTCGATCTCGAAGGCATCCACATCCACCCCGTTCCGCTCAGCGCCGAAGAGCTGGAGCGCTACTACGAGGGTCAGTCCAACGCGACGATCTGGCCCCTCTACCACGACGCGGTGGAGACGCCCGTCTACAAGCGACGCTGGCGGGAGACGTACCGGGTGGTCAACCACCGGTTCGCGCAGGCCGCGGCGGAGGTGGCCGCAGAGGGCGCCACCGTCTGGGTGCAGGACTACCAGTTGCAGCTGGTCCCGGCCATGCTCCGGGAGATGCGCCCGGACCTACGGATCGGGTTCTTCCTGCACATCCCGTTCCCACCGATCGAGCTGTTCATGCAGATGCCGTTCCGGGCCGAGGTCCTGCGCGGGCTGCTCGGCGCCGACCTGGTCGGCTTCCAGCAGCGGCTGGCCGCACAGAACTTCGTCCGCCTGGCCCGGCACCTGCTCGGGCTGCGCTACGAGGGCCAGTCGATCCAGGTGGACGGCCGTCGTGTGAAGGCCGGTGCCTTCCCGATCAGCATCGACACCGCCGACATGGAGAAGCTCGCCGCCGACCCGGCGGTGCAGGCCCGGGCCAAGCAGATCCGGGCCGAGCTGGGTGATCCGAAGACCATCGTGCTCGGCGTCGACCGGCTGGACTACACCAAGGGCATCGAGCTGCGCCTCAAGGCGTTCCGGGAGCTGCTCGCCGACGGCAAGCTCAACGTCGGTGAGGCGGTGATGGTGCAGGTCGCCACGCCGAGCCGGGAGCGGGTCGAGCACTACCAGACGCTGCGGGTGCGGGTGGAGCGCGAGGTCGGCCGGATCAACGGCGAGTTCGGCCGGGTCGGCACGCCGGCCGTGCACTACCTGCACCAGTCGGTCAGCAAACAGGAGCTGGCCGCGATGTACGCGGCGGCCGACGTGATGATGGTGACCCCGCTGCGCGACGGGATGAACCTGGTCGCCAAGGAGTACATCGCCTGCCGCGGCGACACCGGGGGCGCGCTGGTGCTCAGCGAGTTCGCGGGCGCCGCCACCGAGCTGCGCCAGGCGTTCCTCTGCAACCCCCACGACCCGGACGGGGTGAAGGACGCGTTGCTGCGGGCGGTCGGCGCCGAACGGCCGGAGCTCAGGCGCCGGATGCGGGTCATGCAGCGCCATCTGCGGACCCACGACGTGGCCCGGTGGGCGAAGTCGTTCCTCGACGAGCTCAACATCGACGACGAGAAGGCCGGGGATTGAGATCGGGCGCCGGGCCGTTTCGGCCCGGCGTCCCTTCTTCCGGTACGCGTGACGCGCGCTTCAGCTCGAAGCGGGCGTGAAACACTCCCTGACCGCGACGACGTCGCCGATCACGACGACCGCCGGAGTCCGGATCCCCGCCGCCGCGGTCGCCTCGGCCACCGCGCCGAGCGTGCTGGTCAGCGACCGCTGGTGGGCCGTCGACCCCTCCTGCACGACCGCGACCGGGGTGTCCGCCGAGCGGCCCTCGGCGATCAGCCGCTCGGCGATCCGCGGCAGATTCTTCAGGCCCATCATCACCACGACGGTGCCGCGCATCCGGGCCAGCGCCGCCCAGTCGACGAGCGTGTCCGGGTGGTCCGGCGGGATGTGGCCGGAGATGACCGTGAACTCGTGCGCCACCCCGCGGTGGGTGACCGGGATTCCGGCCAGGGCGGGCGCCGCGATCGAGCTGGTCACCCCGGGGACGACCATCACCGGCACACCGGCCCGGGCGCACGCGAGCGCCTCCTCGCCGCCACGGCCGAAGACGAAGTTGTCGCCGCCCTTGAGCCGGACCACGAACCGCCCCTGGCTCGCCCGGTCCACCAGGATGCGGTTGATCTCCTCCTGGGCGGCCTGCGGACCGTACGGGATCTTGGCGGCGTCGATCAGCTCGACCTCGGGGCGCAGCTCGCCGAGGAGCATGCCGGGGATCAGCCGGTCGGCCACCACCACGTCGGCGGCGGCGAGCAGGCGGCGGCCCTTCACCGTGATCAGCTCGGGGTCGCCGGGGCCGGCTCCGACCAGGGCCACCCCCTTGAACTCGGGCGCGGCCGGTGGGGCGGCCTCCAGCACGCCGGCCACCATGTCGCGCACCGCCATGGCACGGCGACGGTCGCCACCGTCGGTGACCGCCACGGTCACCTGGCCGTGCCGGGTGACGGCCGGGGTCCACGCGGTCGCCGCGTCCCGGTCGTCCGCCCGTACGCAGAAGATCCGGTGTTCCTCGGCCGCCAGGCTGACCTGAGCCGCCGCCTCCGGATCGTCGATCGCGACATGGACCAGCCACGCGCCCTCGACGTCGGCGGGCGCGAAGCGCCGCGGCGTCCAGACGGCCCGGCCGGCGTCGACGTGCCCCTGGAGCGTGGGGGTCAGCTCCGGCGCCACGATCTCGACCCGGGCGCCCGCCGCGATCAGCGCCGGCACCCGGCGGGTGGCGACCGTGCCGCCGCCGACCACCAGCACGCGGCGGCCCTCGATCCGCAGACCCAACGGATAGATGCTCACTTCTCGGACACTCCCGCTGAATCGAACGTCGCCACCTCGTGCAACACGCGGACCGCGGCCGACACGACGGGCAGGGCCAGCACCGCGCCGCTGCCCTCGCCGAGGCGCATGCCCAGGTCGAGCAACGGGTCAAGGCCGAGGTGGGTGAGCGCCACCCCGGCGCCCGGCTCGGCGGAACGGTGCCCGGCGACCATGGCGGCCACCGAGTCCGGGGCGAAGGCCGCCGCCGCGACCGCGGCCGACGCCGCGATCACACCGTCGACGATCACCGGTACGCGACGCGCGGCGGCGCCCAGGATGAACCCGGTCAGCGCGGCGTGCTCCAGGCCACCGACCGCGGCGAGCACGCCCAGCGGGTCGGCGGGGTCGGGCGCGTGCCGCTGGAGGGCGGCCGCCACCACGGAGATCTTGTGCTGGTAGGTCTCGTCGTCGACGCCGGTGCCCCGCCCGGTCGCCGCCGCCGCGGACGCGCCGGTGAACGTGGCGATCAACGCCGCCGCCGGGGTCGTGTTGGCGATGCCCATGTCACCGGTGAGCAGCGCGCGGGCGCCCTGGTCGACAAGGGTCGTGGCGACCTGGATGCCGACCTCGACGGCGGCCAGCGCCTCCTCGCGGGTGAGCGCCGGGCCGGCCGTCATGTCCCGGGTGCCACGCCGCACGTTCGCGTCCAGCAGGTTCGGCCCGCCGTGCAGCGGGATGGCCACGCCGACGTCGACCACCATGACGTCCGCGCCCGCCTGCCGGGCGAACGCGTTGACCACCGCGCCGCCGGCCACGAAGTTCGCCACCATCTGGGCGGTGACCTCCTGCGGCCACGGCGTCACCCGCTGGGCGTGCACCCCGTGGTCGCCGGCGAAGACCGCGACAGTGGCCGGCTCCGGCAGCGGCGGCGGGCACACCCCGGCCAGCCCGGCCAGGCGCACCGACAGCTCCTCCAGCACGCCCAGCGAACCGGTCGGCTTGGTGAGCCGGGCCTGCAACTCGCGGGCGGCGGTCATGGCCCCGTCGTCGGCGGGCCGGATGGCCGCCAGGGTGGTCTCCAGCGTCACGGTCGCTCCTCGATCACATCGGTCAGAGTCTGCACGAATCCGTCAGTGGTGGCAGTGTCGCGCACCGCAATCCGGAGCCAGTCGAGGCCCAGCCCCGGGAAGGTGTCGCCACGGCGCACCGCGTAGCCACGTCGGCGCAGCTCAGCGCGTACCTGATCGGCGGCGGGGAGGCGTACCGGAACGAACGCGGAGGCCGGGTCGCCCGGAACCGTGACGCTCGGCACTCGCCGCAACCGTTCCACCAGATGGGCACGCTCGGCGGCGAGCGCCGCCGCGATCTCCCGCTCGGTCGCGACAGCGACCGGCGAGGCGCAGGCGGCGGCCGCGGCGAGCGCCGGTGTGGAGACCGCCCACAGTGGTTGCGCGGCGGCCAGCCGGCGCAGCAGGTCGGCCGGCCCGAGCAGGTAGCCGATTCGCAGGCCGGCCAGGCCCCAGGTCTTGGTGAGACTGCGCAGCACCACCAGACCGGGCAGGTCGCGGCGCTCGGCCAGGGACTCCGGCTCACCCGGCACGCCCGGCCGGAAGGTGGTGTCGGCGAACGCCTCGTCGACCACCAGCACGCGGCCCGGGCGAGCCAGTTTCGCCACGTCGGCGGCGGGGTGCAGGACCGAGGTGGGGTTGGTCGGGTTGCCGACGAAGACCAGGTCGGAGTCGTCCGGAACCAGGCCCGGATCGAGCCGGAAGCCGTCCGGCTCACGCAGGACCACCCGCTCCACCCGGTGGCCGGCGTTGCGCAGCGCCGCCTCCGGCTCGGTGAACTGCGGATGCACCACGACCGGCCGACGGGCGCCCCGCAACGCCTGCGCGAGCAGCACGAACCCTTGGGCTGCGCCCGCGGTGAGCAGCACCTCGCCCGGATCCCGGCGATGCCGGGCCGCGACGGCCGCGGTGGCCGCGCGGTCGTCCGGGTACGCCGAGAGCGCGCCCAGCGACTCCGCGATCGGCCCGGCCAGCCAGGCGGGCATGGCCTGATGCCGCACGTTGACCGCGAGATCGATCAGGCCCGCCCCCACCTCGGCGTCGCCGTGATGATCGAGGTCGAAACTCATGGGCTCAGCATGCCGGACGGCCGACCACGCCACACTTCGGCCGTTCCGGGTAAACATGAGGCTTTTTGTCATACCTTCGAGAAGTGACGAGCCGACGCCTCACCGTAGCCGGAAAAGTCGCCATGCTGATCCGGGCCGGGCTCATCGCCGGACTGGTCCTCGCCGGCCTCTCCTACCCCTTCACCGCGCTGGCCGGCATGGGGGTCAAGGCCGGCACCGAGGCACTGGACAACATGCCGGAACAGCTCACCGAGACACCGCCGGCCCAGACCAGCTACGTCTACGCGGCCGACGGCAAGACGCTGCTCACGATGTTCTACGAGGAGCACCGCAAGCACACCGACCTGGACGACATGTCGCCCTACCTGGTCAAGGCGATCGTGGCCTCCGAGGACACCCGCTTCTACGAGCACAACGGCGTCGACCCCAAGGGGGTGGCCCGGGCCTTCGTCGCCAACCAGCAAGCGGGCGGGGTCGCCCAGGGCGCGTCCACACTCACCATGCAGTACGTGCGGATGGCGCTGCGGGACAGCGCCAAGACCCCGACCGAGGCGCTCAAGGCGACCGAACAGACCGCCGCCCGCAAGCTGCGCGAGATGCGGCTCGCCATCGAGGTGGAACAGCGGCTCAGCAAGGACGAGATCCTCGAGCGCTATCTCAACGCCGCCTACTTCGGGCACCGCGCCTACGGCATCTTCGCCGCCTCCCAGGTCTTCTTCTCCAAGGCGCCGCGCGACCTCACCCTCACCGAGGCGGCACTGCTCGCCGGGCTGGTCAAGGCACCATCCGCCTACGACCCGGCGGCCAATGACCGGGGCGCCGCCCTGGACCGGCGCAACTACGTCATCGACCAGATGCGGAAGATGAACGCGATCACCGCCGAGCAGGCCGCCACCGCCCTCAGATCGAGGATCAAACTCAAGCTGAGCACGCCGCCCAACGACTGCGTCTCGGTGCCGGAGAAGCACAACGACTGGGGCTTCTTCTGCGACTACTTCAAGAGCTGGTGGCGTGAGCAGCCCGCCTTCGGCAGCAACCCCCAGGAACGCGAGGCCCAGTTGCGCCGCGGCGGCTACCGGGTGGTCACCTCCATAGACCCCAAGATCCAGCGGTACGCGCTGCGGCACGTACTGGAGAAGGAAGGGCGCGGCAGCACCTTCGCCCACGGACAGGTCGTGGTGCAGCCCGGCACCGGACGGCTGCTGAGCATGGCCGTCAACCGGACCTACTCGCTGGACCAGGAGAACAACGGGCAGCACACCGACTGGCGCAAGAAGGACGACGAGAAGGGCAACTACCCCAACACGGTCAACCCGCTGCTCGGTGGCGGTGACATGGCCGGATATCAGGCCGGGTCCACCTTCAAGATCTTCACGCTGCTGGCCGCCCTGGAAGCCGGGCTGCCACTGACCACCTCCTTCTACGCGCCGCAACGGTTCGTCTCCCAATACATCACCGCGCCCGGGCCGGCGACCTGCGGCATCTACTGGTGCCCGAAGAACTCCAGCAAGTCGATGACCGGCACACAGACCATGTGGAGCGGCTTCGGCAAATCGGTCAACACCTACTTCGTACAGCTGGAACAGCGGGTCGGCGCGGAGAAGGCGGTGCGGATGGCGGAACGCCTCGGGCTGCGCTGGCGCACCGCCGTCGACAAGGAACTCGCCACCAAGGAACACGCCCCCGACTGGGGCGCCTTCACCCTGGGCGTCAGCGACGCCACCCCGGTCGAGATGGCGAACGTCTTCGCCACCCTGGCCGCGGAGGGCCGCTACTGCGAGCCGCTGCCGGTGCTCAGCATCCGCAACCCCGACGGAACCCACGCCGTCTACCAGGAACGCCTGGTCGCCGCACCCCGCTGCCACCAGGCCGTCAAGGCCACCGTCGCGCGCGCGGCCACCGACGCGGCCCGCTGCGTCACCGGTTACGGCGCGGCCCGCGGCCACTGCGGCTGGGGCACCTCCGCGATGGTCTACGGTGTCCTGCAGCGCCCGGTCGCCGGCAAGAGCGGCACGACGGACGGCAACAAGACCGCGTGGTTCAGCGGTTACACCCCGCAGCTGGCGGCCTCCGCCTTCGTCGCCGACCCGGACAACCCGGAGCATCTGGTCGGCTCGGGCCGCTCGACGATGTCGAAGTACACGGTCGCCCAGACGCTGCGGGACGCCCTCCAGGACGAGCCCGAACTCAAGTTCACCCCACCCTCCGACAAACTCGTCTGGTGACGACCCCTCCCCGGCCGGCCTCAGTCCCGGGCCGGGAAGACCAGCCGGCCTCAGTCCCGGGCCGGGAAGACCAGCCGGCCTCAGTCCCGGGCCGGGAGGACCGGCCGGGTGGGTCTGGCCGGTCGGCGGCGGGGTGGTCGCCAGGCCGGATCGCGGCCGGCCAGGCCCAGCGCCTGGGCCAGCAGATCCTCCTCCGGGCCGACCGGAACGCGTGGACCGAACAGGCCCGGCGTGCCCTCGCCCGGGCCCTGCCCGAGGAACTCGATCAACTGCTCCAGGGCGCGCGGATCGGCGGCGTAGTCCTGGCCGGTCGCCCGGGCGAGATCCCACCCGTGCATGACCAGCTCATTCATCGCGACGGCGCCCATGGCGGTGGCGGGCATGGTGACACCGCCCGCCTGCGCCGTGCCGGTCCAGGCGGCCGGGTCCTTCCACGCCATGGACAACTCGGCTAACAGCACCGGAAGCCGGCTGCGCCAATGCCGGGACAGGTGCTCGGCGGACGGCTCGGGTGGTGGGCCGTCGACACCCGAACGCTTTCGGGCGGCCAAGGTGAAAGCGTGGGCCAGACCCATCAGATGATCGAGCAGCGCGGCGACCGGCCAGCCCGGGCAGGGCGTCGGGGCGGTCAGGTCACGATCGTCGACCCCCAGCAGCAGGGCTCTGATCTGACGAACCGGCGGGTCGAAATCCAGCGGCACACGATCGGCCACGATCCACCTCCTTCGGTTCTCGTAGCCCTCACGGTACGAGGGGGGTACGACAACTTCGCAGCCCGAGATCCGGCCTTTCGCACGCTGGGCCGCTTCCGGCGGCGAACCCCACGCTCGCCCGCGGCAACGGACAGCCCGCTCGCACTCCGCCCGTCGGCCGGCACCGTCCCTACCGGCTCAACCGAGAAGATCTTCGGCCTCTTCCGCCGGACAGCAGCGGATCGAATGGACCGTCGGCTGCGCCGTCTTCCTCCCCAGTACGGGCGTAGCGGCAACGGACGGAATGCCTGGACGCCGGTTTTCACGCCTGCGAGACGACGAGCGATCTCAGTCGGCCGCGACCTTCTCTGCCCGGTGACAAGAGACAAATCGCTTCCCCTCAGGCCGCCCGCCGAGGCTGGGGAACCGGCCTCTAACAGACGGAATCCCCGGCCGCCGGTGGTGGGCGGAGCATTTCGCGGGACGAGCGGTCAGGAATGGACGGGGAAGTCCGGGGCCGGATGGTCGTCGGAGTGGGTGGGACCCCCCTGGCCGGTCGGCATCCCGTGATCCGGGCCGGGCATGTCGGGGCCGGGCGGCCTGCCGTTGCCCTGGCGGCCGAGCGGGGGCAGCACCTGTCCCTGCAGGACGATCGGTCCCGCCGAGGGCGACATGGCCTGGCCGGGTGACATGGCCGGGTTGAGCGGCATTGCCTGGCCAGGTGACATGGCCGGGCCGGAGCTGGCCGGCATGCCCTGGCCGGGCACGCCGTGACCCGGTAGGCCGTTGCCGGGCCCGAACCCGCCCGGACCGAGCTGGCCATTGCCGGGCCCGAACCCACCCGAACCGGACTGGCCATTGCCGGACCCGAACCCACCCGAACCAGATTGGCCGCCGCCGGATTGACCGGGGCCGGAAGCCCTCCGCTCCGGAAAATCGTGGCCGAAGGCACCCTGGCCCGGCCCGCCCCGTTCCGGAAAATCGGAACCGGGGGCACCCTGGCCCGGCGCGTCATGACTTGGGAAGTCCTGGCCGTAAGCGTCTCCGCCCGGCAGGCCGGAGCCGGGACCGTTGTGGCCGGGATGGTTCATGGCGTGCGGCATACCGGAGGCCGCGCTCGAGGAGACCTGGCCCGAGGTGGTGAGGACCACGGTGTCCGGGACGCCCTGCGCGGGTGGGCCACCCGCACCAGGGCCGGCCGGCGAGCCCTGGACCGGCGACAGGCCGGCACCGGCCGGAACCATGGCCGGGTGGCCGGCGGGCACCATTCCGGGCGGGGAACCCGCGGGCATGCCCTGCGGGCCGGGCGGCATACCTTGCGGCGAGCCGGCCGGAACACCTTGCGGCGGGCCGGACGGCATGCCGGAAGGGGGACCCGATGGCGGGCCGGAAGGCATGGCCTGCGTCGGAGCCGTGGGCATGCCGGCAGCCGGGTGGGACGATCCGGGACCCTGCGGACCGGCGTGCGCGGCCGCGACCAGCCGGCGGGCGATCTCCGGGGCGGCGGCCCAGTGCAGGCCCAGTTGTGAGGCGTGCACCTGGCGCCAGACGAAGCCTTCCGGATTGCCGCCGGACCAGGTCCAGGCCGGGTTCGCGCCGGAGCGGGGGGTGACGACCGCCCGGTGCTGCTTGTAGCCGGTGATCCGGGCGCCGGCCGGAGCCAGCACGGACATGCCGGGGGCGGTCGCCTCACGGTAGCCGGCGACGGTCTGCTCTCCGGTGGTGGCGGTGGCGTCGAGGACACCGCACATGGGGCGCCCGTCGAGTTCACGGCCGAGCCACGGCAGGGCGACGCCCTCGGCCACCACCGGCCAGCCGTCCCGGGCGAACTGGGCGACCGCGGCGCAGAGGCGGCGATTGGCGGAGAGCTCCTCCGCGTACCCCTCGGGAAGGCCCGCACCGACGACCAGGCCGCGCGTGCCCGGAGGGAGTGCCTCGTCGCGCAGCGGGTCGACGACCGCGACGTCGGCGCCGGCCGCGGTGAGCAACTCGGCCGTCTCCACGTAGGTGTAGGGGGCGCCCTGGCCGCCGGCCAGGGCGATCAGTGGCCGCTGATCGAACGGGACGTCCCCGGCCGCCTCGGCCGGGGTCCAGAGCGGGCCGGGGATCGGCGGCGCCGACGCGGCGAGCGCCATCAACCGCTCCATGTCGAGGCCGCTCGCCACCGCCTCGCCGAGGCGGCGCACGGCACGGCCGGCCTCGACGGTCCGGTGGGCGACCGGAACGAGCCCGTGTGACCGGGCGGGCAGCACGTTGGGAAGGTCACCGCGATGCAGCGCGCCGAGCACCGGCATGCCGATGTCGTCCATCGCGCTGCGCAGCATCTGTTCGTGCCGTTCGGAGGCGACCCGGTTCAGGATGACGCCGCCCAGGTGCACCATCTCGTCGAACATCCGGAAGCCGTGGACGAGCGCGGCCAGCGAGTGGCCCATCGCGGCGACGTCCACCACCAGCACGACCGGGGCCCGCAGCGCGGCGGCGACCGACGCGGTGCCGTCGACCTCCGGCTGACCGGTGAGGCTGTCGAACAGGCCCATCGCGCCTTCGATGACGGTGACCTGTGCACCGGACGCGCCGTGCGCGAAGAGCGGCGCGACACGCTGCGCGCCGACCAGGCGCGGGTCGAGGTTGCGGCCGGGGCGTCCGGCGGCCAGTCCGAGGTACGCCGCGTCGGTGTGATCCGGGCCGACCTTGAAGCCCGCGGTCGGGATGCCCCGTCCGCTGAGCGCGGCGAGCAGTCCCACGGCGATGGCCGTCTTGCCGTGGCCGGACGACGGCGCGCTCACGACCAGACGAGGCTGGGCGGTGATCAATGTCTCCCCCGAGGTTTCCGCAGGCGGCCGCCACTTCTCGTCGACTGCCGGATGTCGCAGACTACCTGGCTGGAGCAGGGACTATCGCCTAGCCGGGTAGCCTCAGGGGGTGTACCGGTTCCTGCTGACCCCCCGCTGGCTGGCCGCGGCCGCGCTCACCGTCGTCGCCTCGGTGGTGATGGTCATGCTCGGCAACTGGCAGTTGCACCGGTATGAGGAACGCACGGCCATCAATGACCGGATCGACGCCGCGAACACGGTCGACGCCGTCGCGTTGACCTCGGTGCTGACCGCGCCGACCGCGGCGGGCACCCCGGGCGCCGCCCCCGGCAAGGCTCTGGCCTGGACAAAGGTCACCCTCAGCGGCCGCTACGACCCGGCCAACGAGATCCAGGCACGGGGCCGCACGGTGGGCAGCAAGGTCGGTTTCGAGATCCTCACACCGCTCCTCCTGGAGAACGGCACGGCCGTCCTGGTGGACCGTGGCTGGGTGCCCGCGCCGCCCGGCGGGGCGCTCGCCGCACCCGAGGTTCCGCCCGCTCCGACCGGGCAGGTCACGGTCGTCGGGCAGATTCACCTGTCGGAAAGCCGACCCGCTCCGGTGGACCGGCGGGACGGCCGTCTGGACACCCGGCGGATCAGTCTGCCGCGCCTCGCCACCGAACTGCCTTTCCCGGTGTACGGGGCGTATGTCCTGTTGACGGAACAGACGCCGGCGGCCGATCCGGCCTTCGTCCCGATCCCGATCCCGCACGAGGACTCCTGGCAGAACGGCGGCTACGCCGTCCAGTGGTGGATCTTCGCCGGGATGGTCTTCGTGCTGTACGGCTGGCAGGCCCGGCGGGAGGCTTTGGAGTCGGCGTCCGGGAAGCCGTCCGGCGCCCGGCCCGCGAGGAAGGCCGACCGTCCCCGCGACCGCGTCGAGGCGGCCGACGAGCGCAAGGCCTCGCGCGACCGCGTCGAGGAGGCGGACCGGCGGGCCGCCGCATCGCGGTCCGCGACCGTCACGGCCGACCGGCCGGAGAGCGACTAGCACCTCCTCGTCCCGGCCGTGCCGCCAACGCCCCCGAAATCGCCGTATCGAGTAGACGGTGGCCCGCGGCCGTGAGCGCCGCCTCGCGACGATCGGTGAGGGCGAATAGGGTGGCGGCATGACCTTTCCGTCTGGTGATCCGTGGGGCGCGCCCGCTCCCTCCCCGGAGCCGGAGAGCCCGGCCGTCCCGGAGACGACCGGGCCGGTGATCGTGGAGATCGCTGAGATTCACGTCACCTCCTCGCTGGTCCGGACGCCGGTGGGTGATCTGCCGCTCGCCGGCTCGCGGTGGCATGTCACCGATCACTGGCTCTCGCAACGGCGCACCCCGATGTGGGCGAAGGTGGCGGCCTTTCTCGCGATCTGCCCGACCGGTGGCCTCAGCCTGCTGCTCCTGCTGGTCAAGGAGACGGTTCCGCAGGGAACGGTGCATGTGACAGTGACGAGCGGCACTCATCAGTACGTGGGCCGGGTCCCGGTTCAGCGCGAGGGCGATGTGGCGTCGATCAACCAGCAGGTCAACTACGTCCGGAGTCTGGCCGCGCTCTGACCACGACGGTTCAGGGCCCGGTGGAGGCCACTCCGGTATGGAGAGCCCGGACCATGGCGATGGTGTCGGCCTCGGCGGCGGTCTTGTCGTCGCGGTAGCGGAGCACCCGCGCGAACCGGAGGGCGACCCCGCCCGGATAGCGGGGTGACGTCTGGACGCCGTCGAAGGCGATCTCGACGACCTGCTCCGGCCGGACCCGGACGACCCAGCCGTCGTCGGAGACGGCCAGTGCCTTGAAACGCTCGGTCTGCCAGCGCAGCAGTTCGTCGGGCAGGCCCTTGAACGTCTTGCCGAGCATGACGAACCCGCCGGAGTCCGGGTCCCGGGCGCCGAGGTGCAGGTTGGAGAGCCATCCGCGGCGGCGGCCGTTGCCCCACTCGACCGCGAGGACGACCAGGTCGAGGGTGTGGCGGGGTTTCACCTTGATCCAGGCGGCGCCCCGGCGGCCCACGTCGTACGCCGCCTCGGGCGCCTTGATCACGACGCCCTCCTGCCCGGCGGCCAGTGCGGCGGCGAACGCGGCGGCCGCCTGCTCCTCGCTCCCGGCCTCGGTGCGGCCGACGATGAGGGACTCCGGCAGCGCCTCGGCGAGGGCCGCCCAGCGCACCCGGCCGGGTTCGTCGAGCAGGTCGGCGCCGTCGAGGTGGAGCAGGTCGAAGAAGTACGGCCGGAGGCCGCTCGCCGGGGCGCCCCGGGTCGCCGCGCGACTCGACGTCTCCTGGAACGGGCGCGGCCGGCCGGCTTCGTCGAGAGCCATGGCCTCACCGTCGAGGATCGCTTCGCGCAGCGGCAGCTCACGGACGGCGGCGACCACCTCGGGCAGGCGGGCGGTGATGTCGTCGAGGCTGCGGGTGTAGACGGCCACCTCGTCGCCGGAGCGGTGCACCTGGATGCGGATGCCGTCGAGTTTCACGTCGACGACCGCGGGGGCGCCGGTGGCCTGGAGGGCGGCCGCGACGTCGGGTGCGCTGCCGGCCAGCATCGGGCTGAGCGGGGTGCCGACCCGCAGGTGGATCTCGGCGAGCGCGGCGGCTCCACCGGACAGCGCCGCGACGGCCACCGCCCTGAGGTCGCCGGAGAGCAGCAGCGCCCGGCGGACCGCGGTCGCCGGCACCTCGGCGGCCACCGCGACCGCCTCGGCCAGCAGCCCGGCCTGCGCGCCCTGCCGCAGCTCGCCGCCGAACAGGCCGAGAAGGAGCCGCTGCTCCTCCTCGGTGGCGGCGGCGAACAGCGCGCCGAGCAGTTGTCTGCGGCGGGCCTGGGAGCCGGCTCCCGCGACGGTCGAGATCTCCTGGATCGCGGCGTCGACCGCGGCCACGGTGAGCGTGGCCTCGGCGGCGGCGGGTGGCCGCTCACGCAGGGACGCGTAGCCCACGCCGGTCTGCCGCTGCCGCAGCTCGCCGGCCAGGAACGCCGCCCCGGCGACGATCTCACCGGGGTCGAGACGTCGCAGCGCCCCGGCCAGCAGCTCGATCTTGGCCTTGCGGCCCGAGGTCGCGGCGACGGCGGCCGAGGTGGCTGCTATGTCGAGAAACCGCACGATCCCCATCCTGACAGCCGGTTACGTCTTTCGTGTCCCCGCTGGCGACGAATCGGGCACGTCACCCCCATACCCCCTCCCCGAGGAAACCGCGGCGACGATGGCGCGGCACCCGGGGTGAGGAAGCCGGTCATGCGGCCTTTGGCTCCTCCGCGATGCGGAAGCCACGGGCCCGGACCGCGTCCGCGACGCGGGCCAGCTCGGCATCGAGCGTGCAGAGCACCCGGGAGAGGTCATCGAGGTGATCGGTGAGGGTGTCGTCGTCCCACCCGGAGACATCGACGTCTCCGAGGGCGCGGGCCGCGGCACGGAGCCGGGCGATCGACTCGATCCGCTCACGCGTGCGGAGACGGTCGAGTGGGTCACGCGCGGAACCGGGGGTCACCCGGGCCGCACGGCCGGCCAGCGCGGCCGACATGCTCTGCGCGGCGGAGAGCCGCTGCGCGGTCGGACCTGGCTGCGCGGCCGGAGTGCTCGATGCAGTCGAACGCATGTTCGAATCCTAACAGGATCGATCGTCGGCGCCACCCGTAGATCCAACCTGTGGACAACCGTTTCTCACCTGGCCATGGCGTGCCGGAACAGGGTGTCGGCCTCGGCCGGTTCGGCCCGTGCGGCGACGAAGCCGTCCGGCCGGACCAGGTAGAACAGGCCGGGACGCAGCACGGTGGCGGGCGCCGGCGGGAAGACGTGCACCGGCACGCCGAGGTCGGGCGCGTCGGCCGCGGTGACCCCGCCGTACGCGTGGATCTGCCAGCAGGCGGCGCGCAGTGCCGCATGGTTGCCGTCGGCCCAGGGCAACCGCCGCCCGACCACCGGATCCCGCCGCCGCCCGGGCGTCCCGGCCGGGTCGAGGCGGTAGTGGATCCGGATCTGCGACACGTACTGGAAGAGCCGGGAACCGCCGGCGGAACCGGGCAGCGCCCGCACCCCGACCGGCGCGAGCAGCGGCACCGCGACCCGCCGCAGCACGCGCAGCGGCCACCGGCTGGAGGTGAGGAACCCGAAGACCCGGTCGGTGGTGGCGACGAGTTTCCGGGCGACCGGGCGGCGCTCGGCCTCGTAGCGGTCCAGCCAGCCGTCCTTCCGGGTGCCGCGCAGCACGTCGGCGAGTTTGAAGGCGAGGTTGTGGGCGTCCTGGAGGCCGGTGTTCATGCCCTGGCCGCCGACCGGCGAGTGCACGTGGGCCGCGTCCCCGGCCAGCAGGAACGGGCCGTCCCGGAACGCCGCGGCGACCCGGTGGTGGACCCGGTAGGTGGCGAACCAGCGGGACCGGTCGTAGGTGACCCCGTACGTCCGCAGCATCCGGGCGCGGGCGTCCTCCTCGTCCAGGGCGCCGTCGCCGTCCACGTCCCGGACCAGGCCGATCAGCCGCCAGTTGCCGTTGCCGCGCATCGGGAAGGCAAGCAGGAAATCGTCCCGGTACGGGCGGACGTTTATCGCGTCCGGCTGGAGCCCGCCGGCGCCGGTCGCGTCCAGGACGAAGAAGCGGTGCGGGTTGGTGACACCCTCGAAGTCGATCCGGCGGGCTTTGCGGACCATCGAGTTGGCGCCGTCGCAGCCGACACAGAACCGGGCCCGCACCGTGTGGTTGCCGACCTTCGCCTCGACCCCGTCCTCGGTCTGCACGACCGCGGTGACCGGCGACTCCCAGAACACCTGGCCGCCGAGCTTCTGCAGATTCTCGTTGAGGATCTCCTCGTTACGGCTCTGCTCGAGAACCTCGATGTACGGGTACGGCGTGACCGCCCCGCCCAGCGGCCCGAGCGGGATCCGCCCGAAGCCGCGCGCCCCGAAGCCGGGGGCGAGCGCCTCGGCCCGGCGCGCGGCCTCCAGCACCTGGTCGCCGATGCCGAGCTGATCGTAGATCTCCAGACTGCGCGCCTGCACGATCAGCGCCCGGGACTCGATCGTCGGACCGTCCTTGCCGTCCGCGACGATCACCTGAACCCCGAGCCTGGTCAGCCAGTTGGCGAGCATCAGCCCGGTGGGGCCGGCGCCCACCACCAGGACCTCGCACGACAGCTCGGCCATCAGCCACCCCGATCTACCTCGTCATGGTCTCCGCGACGTTCTTGAGCAGCAGCGCCTCGGCCACACAGACGCGCTCGAACTCACCGAGGTGCAGGCTCTCGTCCGGTCCGTGTGCGGCCGAGTACGGATCCTCGACGCCGGTCACCAGGATCGCGGCGGCCGGGAACAGCTCCTGAAAGGTGGCGATGAACGGGATCGACCCGCCGACGCCCATGTCCACCGGCTCGGTGCCGTCCCACGCGGAGCGGAAGGCGGCGCGGGCCGCGTCGTACACCGGGCCGGTCGCGTCGATCACGCACGGCTGGCCGTCGCTCTCCAGGGTGACCTCGAGCTGGGCCCCCCACGGCACGTTCTTCTCCAGGTGGGCGCGGACCGCGTCGTACGCCGACTTGGGGTCCTCGCCCGGCGCCAGCCGGACGCTGATCTTGGCCTTGGCGGTCGGCTGCAACGCGTTGGCCGCCTCCAAGGTGCGCGGGGCGTCGACACCCAGCACGGAGATGGACGGCTTGGTCCAGATGCGGTCGGTGATGGTGCCCCGGCCGATCAGGTCGACGCCGTCCAGGATCCCGGCCTCGTGCCGGAACCGGTCGGCCGGATAGTCGACGCTCGCGCCCTCGCGGCCCACCAGCCCGGGCACCGCCACCTCGCCGTCGTCGTCGTGCAGCGTCGCCAGCAGCCGGGCCAGGGTGATCAGCGCGTCCGGCACCGGCCCGCCGAACATGCCACTGTGCACCGCGCTCTTCAACACCCGGACCTCGGCGAACAGGTTGACCAGGCCGCGCAGCGAGGTGGTCAGCGCCGGCCGGCCGATGTCCCAGTTGCCGGAGTCGGCGATCACGATGACATCGGACCGCAGCTCCTCCAGGTGCTCGTGGATGATCGTGTCGAGGGAGTCCGAGCCGTACTCCTCCTCCCCCTCGACGAAGACGACCACGCCGACCGGCAGCTGATCGCCGAACGCACGCAGCGCGGCGACATGCGCCATCACCCCGGCCTTGTCGTCGGCGGCGCCGCGGCCGTAGAGCCGCCCGTCCCGCTCGACCGGCTCGAACGGATCGCTGGTCCACAGCGCGGGGTCACCGGCGGGCTGGACGTCGTGGTGCGCGTAGAGCAGCACGGTGGGCGCGCCGGCCGGCGCCGTCTTACGCCCGATCACGGCGGGCTGGCCGCCGTGCCGGACGATCTCGGTGTCGAGCCCGCACCCGCGCAGCAGCTCGGCGACCGCCACGGCGGACCGCTCGACGTGCGAGTGGTCGAAACCCTCGAAGGCGACACCCGGGATACGCACCAGCCGTTCCAGGTCGGCGCGGACACCGGGCATCTCGCGCCGGATCGCGGCGCGCAGATCGGATTCACTCAGGCTCATGCCGCCGATCGTAGGCCGGAAGTATGACAACCTCCGGCCCGCCCGGGTCGGCGGCATGCGGATCATGCGTCCGGCGTACCCTCACCGCCGTTGTCCCCGCGGCCTCGCCGGGCCGCGTCGCTGGCCCAGTTGTACGCCTTCCCGGCGGCCGATCCGGCCAGATCGGCGGCTCCGCCGCCGAACCGCCGCACCAGGGTCACCAGCGGGTCCTGCGAGGTGGTGAAGTCCTCCCGGTACGCCTTGGCGGCGGCCTTCACGTCCTCGGAGACCGACGCGTCGCCGTCGCCGTCCCGGTGCGGGTAGTCGCCGCCGAGAATCCGCGCGTACTCCCCCGAGTCGATCCACTTCCGCAGCTCAGCGGCCCGAGCGACGGGTACGGGGTGACTGTTCCACGCGGTCAGCCCGATCTTGTGGATGCTGTCGCGCAGGTCGCCGCCGCCCTCGTACTCCGCCGCCTGCTCAAGGAACGCGGCCGTGTCGATCTGCGACAGGTCCCCACCGCCGGCCAGCTTCATCAGCAGCCGCAGCGAGGCGGCCGGGTCCTGACCGGCGAGCAGACCGGCCCGGTCGGCGGACAGCTCCGCCTTGCGCCACCACTCCAGCATCGCCGCGATGATCCCGCGCAACGCGATCGCGCCGACCGGCAGCCAGCTCAGATTCGCCGCCCAGCTGGTCAGGATCGTCATGATGGTCTTGTAGACGGCGTGGCCGCTGCGCACGTGGCCCAGCTCGTGCCCGAGCAGCGCCCGCAACTCGTCGTCGTCGAGCTTCTCCACGGCGCCGGTGGTCAGCGCGATGAACGGCCGGTCCAGACCGATCGCCTGACCGTTGATCCGCGGGTCCTGCGTCACGTACAGCTCCGGCAGGTCGGGCACGTCCAGCGCCGCCGCCGCCTCGGTGAACCGTTGGTAGACCCGCGGGTACTGCCGGTGGTCCACGCGAATGCCGCCGGCCAGGAACATGAGCCGGAAACCCCGCTCGTTCCACATGCCGAAGAACGTCTTCACCACGTCGTCGAACCCGCGCAACTCGCGTAGGGCGGAGAGCGCGCCCTTGTCGGCCGGATGCTCCCAGGCGCGTGAACTGATCCCGGTCAGGGTCACCCGGCGGCGCACCGGCCGGCTGTCGTCCTCGGTGGTCATCTGTGTCACCCCGTCCTCGCCGCTGCCGCGGCGCAGGGCCGCGCTTCCGGGCCCAACGTACGCCCGCGACGCAACGCGTGTCCCTGCCGGCGACCCGGAGAAGACCCGGAGATCGATCCCTAGGGAGCACCCGGGGGAAGGAACGGCAACCCCGGTGGGGCACCCTGCTCGATCAGCCGCCAGAGGGCGGCGGTGTCCAGGTTCTCCTCGACCAGATCACCGAGTACGTCCAGCGCGCGCTCGCGGACGGCCGCGAACCGGGTGTCCGGGGCGACCGTGAACCCGCGCCGGCCGGCCTGCCGGGCCACCTCGGTGAGGAAGCGGCGACGGAACTCGTCGGACTCGAAGGCACCGTGCCAGTGCGTGCCGTGGACGTTGCCGGCCACCGCGCCCTCGGGACGGCCGTCGTCGTACCGCAGCAGCGGGTCGGGGGTGCCCGCGGAGACGTACCCGTGATGGATCTCGTAACCGCTCACCGGCGCGCCCAGGCCGCTCCCCGCCGGGCGGGCCAGCGTCTTGCGGGCCGCGAAGGTGATGCCGACCGGCAGCAGGCCCAGGCCGGGCACCGTGCCGTGGCCGCTCTCCACCTCGTCGTGGATGGTCTCGGCGAGCATCTGGTAGCCGCCGCAGATGCCGAGCAACGGCCGGCCCGCGGCGGCGTGCGCGCGGATCGCGCCGGCCAGGCCGGTGTCGCGCAGCCAGGCCAGATCGCTCACGGTGGCCTTGGAGCCGGGCAGCACGACCAGGTCGGCGTCGGCGATCTCGCCCGGCTCGATCGTCAACCTGACCTGTACGCCGGGCTCGGCGGCGAGCGCCTCGACGTCGGTGGCGTTCGAGATCCGCGGCAGGCGGACCACGGCGACGCGCAGCCACTCGGTTCCGCGTGGCGGTCCGGGACGGCCCAGGACCCGGCCGTACGCGAGGGAGTCCTCCGCGTCGAGCCAGACGTCCAGATGGAACGGCAGGACACCGTGCACCGGCCGGCCGGTCGCCTTGGTGATCATGTCGAGTCCGGGGCGCAGCAGGCCGGGGTCCCCGCGGAACTTGTTGATCACGAAGCCGGCGACGAGCTCCTGGTCCTCCGGGGCGAGCAGGGCCAGCGTGCCGAAGAAGGCGGCGAACACGCCGCCGCGGTCGATGTCGCCGACCACCACGGTCGGCAGGCCGAAACGGCGGGCCAGGCCCATGTTGACGAAATCGCCGTCGCGAAGGTTGATCTCGGTGGGACTTCCGGCCCCTTCACAGATCAGGACATCGTACGCGGAGCGCAGCTCCTCGAACGCCGCGAAGGCCGTCTCGGCCAGGCGTGGGCGCAGGGTGCGGTAGTTGCCGGCGGTGACCGTGTCGACCGCCTCGCCCAGGAGGACGACCTGGCTGGAGCGGTCGCTCCCGGGCTTCAGCAGGACCGGGTTGAAACGCAGGTCGGGGGCTATGCCGCAGGCGGCGGCCTGCATGGCCTGGGCTCTGCCCAGCTCGCCGCCACGGCCGTCCGCGGTGACCACGACGGCCGAGTTGTTGGACATGTTCTGGGATTTGAAGGGGGCGACGCGTACGCCGTTGCGATGCAGCCAGCGGCAGATGCCGGCGGTGAGGATGCTCTTGCCGGCGTCGGAGGTGGTGCCGGTGACCAGGAGGGCGCCGGTCATCGACGAGACCCCCGGACGGGCGTCATCAGGCCCCGTGCCGCCGCCAGGGCGGCCGCCATCCCCAGAGCCACCACCCCGACCGCCCCCGACACCCGGGCGGCCCGTCGCAGATGCCCCGCCGACGGCCGCGGCCCGTCCCCCAGGAGCGGCCGCACCTCACTGCGTCCGAAATAGACGTTCCGCCCACCGAGCCGCACTCCCAGCGCCCCGGCCATGGCGGATTCGCACTGCCCCGCGTTGGGCGACGGATGGTCCCCGCGATCCCGCCGCCACACCCGCAGCGTCTCCCGGACGGACCCGCCCGCCACCGGCGAGACGGCCGCCGTGACGACCCCGGTGACCCGCGACGGCGCCAGGTTCAGGAGATCGTCCAGCCGGGCGGCCGGCGTCCCGAATCGCGCGTACCGCTCGGACCGGTGCCCGACCATGGCGTCGAGTGTGTTCGCCGCCCGGTATCCGAGCAGTCCGGCCGGCCCGAGCAGCGCTCCCCAGAAGAGTGGGGCGACGACCGCGTCGGACGTGTTCTCGGCGACGGACTCCACGGTGGCCCGGGCGAGTTCCGGCTCGTCGAGTGCGGACGGATCCCGCCCGCACAGGTGCCCGAGCCGCCCCCGGGCCGCCGGCAGGTCCCCGGCTTCCAGGTGGCCCGCCATGATTCGCGCTTCGCGCCGGAGGGTACGCCCGCCGAGCACCGTCCACGTGGCGGCCGCGGTGACGGCGGCCCGGGCGACCGGCCGGTTGCGGGTGGCCCGTGCGGCGGCGAGCCCGGCGAGGACGGGCACACCGACGGCGATGGCGGTGTACGCCGTCCCCGCGCGCCGGTGGGGCCGGTAGAGCCGTCGCTCCAGCGCCGCGGCGGCGGTGCCGTAGCCGGCTACCGGGTGCAGCCGGCGTGGGTCACCGAGTGCCGCGTCGAGCAGGTAGCCGCCGATGAGGCCGGCCGCGTCCGCGGTCCACCGTGGCATCACTCTCAGCGGCCGAACGGGGGTGAGGTCGAACGCCCAGACGGCGAGCGCGGGTGGTTCGACGCTGTCGGGGTAGGGCACGGGTTCGAGTTCACCCCAGGCGATGGAGCCGGGGGCCCGGTCCTCGAGGAACTCGACGACGATGCCCCGGAGGTCTTCGGTGACCTGGTATCCGTCGTTGAACGGCAGGTCGCTGGGTTTGCGGGTGCCGGCGGAGCAGCGGAGCTGCCCGGCGATGGTGTCGTGCCAGACGTAGAAGGTGGCGGTGCCCCGATGACCGGAGCCGGCCACCTGGTCGCGTAGTACCGCCGCGGTCTCCTCGAACGCGGTGACGACCTCGTCCGCGGACAGCCCCATGCGTTCATGGGGTGGCGCACCGAACCAGTTGGTGTTGGTGTCCTCGGCCGTCTGGTCCTCCGGCGATAGCACCATCTGCTCGGTCACGATGGCGCGGATGTCCTTCAGCAGCACGGGTTCAGTCTGCCCGGTTGCCGTACCCGGGGCCTAGCCGGGCCGCTCCGACTGGCGGCCGGTTGCTTCGGCACGATCGGCCCATCCTGATAGAAGGAACCGCCGGGGCCGGCCTCGCGGTGGCCCGGCCGGGGGTGCTTCCGGCCGGGCCACCCGGGCGCCGCGCACCTGGCGATCGGCAGGGTGATCGATGCCGGTGGCGGCGGTGGGGAAGGTCTCAGGCGGCGACGGGTTCGCGCCGTTTGACCCGGCGGACCGGGCGGGTCTCCGGTGTGCCGGGGTCACCGCCGGGCTCGTCGCCGGGCTCGGCGGTCTGGTCCGCGATGCCGGCGACGACCTCCTGGAAGGTGGGTCCCTCATCGTCGGGGTCGCGCTCGGGCAGGCCGTCGCCGAAGGTCACCGGGATCTCGTCGTCGGGAAGGACGGCGGAGGGTTCGCCACCGATGAGGGCGTCGGTGTCCGGGCCTTCGACGGTGCTGTCGGCGGGCGCGGGCTTGTTGCGGAAGAACTGGGAACGGCCGCGGGCGAGGTCGTGGCCGATGGCGAAGGCCTCGACCTCGTAGGAGACGCGGTTGTTGTTGGCGTCGTCGACCCAGTCGCGGGTGTAGATGCGGCCGTAGACGATGACGGGGTCACCGACGGTGATGGAGGAGGCCACGCCTTCGGCGAGCCGGCGCCAGGCGGTGACCCGGACGCGGAGGCTGTTGCCGTCGGTCCAGCGGCCGGTCTCGCGGTCGTAGCGGCGGGCGGTGGAGGCGAGCCGGAAGTTGGTGACGAGCCTGTTGCTGTCGCCGACGCGTCTCCACTCGGGTGCGGTGAGCACGTTGCCGACGATGACGATGTTGGTCTCGAACACGGTGCCGTCTCCCTGGTGGGGTGTGGGGTGTTTCGGTCGTCGCCGAGCTTGGCGGATGCGGAGGGGCGGCCGGGTCGACGGCTGTGGACGGCGGCGGGTTGTGGACGGCGGCCGGTACGGGCGGGATTTTGGTATGGCGCGCCGGGCGGTACTCATGGGTAACCTGTGGTCGTGGAGACCGACGTCCTCGGATGGCCGTACGAGCGGCACACCATCGAACTGGGCAGTGACGACGAGGGGCCGGTGGTGGCGACGCTGGTGCGCCGCCGGGCGGAGACGCCGACGCGGCGGGCGGTGCTGCACGTCCACGGGTTCGTGGACTACTTCTTCCAGACGCATCTGGCGGATTTCTTCGTCGAGCGGGGCTGGGATTTCTACGCGCTGGATCTGCGGAAGTACGGGCGCAGCCTGTTGCCGCATCAGACGCCGAACTTCGCCCGGAGCATGACCGACTACTTCCCGGAGCTGGACGAGGCGGTCCGGATCATCCGGGAGCAGGACGGTCACGACCAGCTACTGGTGAGCGCACATTCGACGGGCGGCCTGATCACGTCGTTGTGGGCGCACTGCCGGCATGAGCGGGGCATGATCGACGGTCTTTTCCTGAACAGCCCGTTCTTCGATTTCAATCTGCCGTGGCTCATGCGGCGGCCGTTGATGTCGATGGTGCTGGCGGTGACCGGCCGCAGGCCGTACCGGAAGATACCGACGGCGTCGCTGGGCCTGTACGGCAAGAGTCTGCACGCGGACCACCACGGCGAGTGGACCTACGACCTGGCGTGGAAGCCGATTCTGGGTTTCCCGGTGCGGATGGGCTGGCTGGAGGCGATCCGGCGGGGACAGCGCAAGCTGCGCTCGGGCCTGGCGATCGACGCGCCGGTGCTGGTGGCGTGTTCGACGCGGACGTTCCGGGGCCGGCAGTGGCATGACGATGTGCAGGTGACCGATGCGGTGCTGGACGTGGAGCACATCGCGCGGTGGGCTCCCGGTCTGGGTCCGCGGGTGACGATCGCCCGGTTCGACGGTGGCATGCACGATCTGACGTTGTCCGGCAAGGATGTGCGGGCCGAGGTGTTCCGCGAGTTGGGACGCTGGGTGGACGCGTTCCTGCCGGCTCCGGGGACTCCTGAGGTGGATGTTCCGCCCGCGCCGGAGGATCAAGCGGGCATAGCCACCGTTCTGGAGGCGGCCGAGGCTGTGGTGGAGGGGATCGCCGCGGACGAGGCGGACGACAAGTCCGGCACGACCGCCTAGTATGTGCTGGCCAGCGCTCGTAGCTCAGCGGATAGAGCAACGGACTTCTAATCCGTCGGTCGCAGGTTCGAATCCTGCCGGGCGCGCACAGGTCAGAGGCCATCTCTGATGCAACATTGATCGCGGCATGGAGCCATGTGTGGAGCGAGACGCTACCGTGGCTCCATGCCGACCGGATCGAAGGCACGTCGCCGCTCGCGCGGCGAGATTGAGACGCTGCCCAGCGGGTCGCTCAGGGTGCGGGTCTATGCGGGCATCGACCCCGTGTCGAAAAAGCGCCACTACCTCGTTGAGACTGTGCCGGCCGGTCCGACAGCCGCGAAGCAGGCGGAAAAGGTACGCACGCGGTTACTGAGCGAGGTTGACGAGAAGCGCAACCCGAAGACGAAAGCGACTGTCGACCGGCTCATAGATCGGTACTTCGAGCTGGTCGATATCGACGAAACAACGCGTGTCACCTACGAGGGATACGCCCGGAACCACATCCGGCCGCTTCTCGGCCATCTCCCCCTCGGTCGCCTTGACGGGGAGACCCTCGATTCCTTCTACGCGCAGTTGCGCGCGTGCCGCGCACACTGCCGCGGGCGGCGATTCGTGGAGCACCGAGTCACGCAGGAGCATGAGTGCGACGACCGGTGCCGACTGCACGTGTGCAGCCCGTTGGCGGACAACTCGATCCGACAGATCCACGCAGTCTTGAAGGGGGCGTGCGCCCGGGCGGTGCGGTGGCGCTGGCTGGGCACGAACCCGATGGATCAGGTGGATCCGCCGGCCGCCGGCGCGCCGGATCCACAGCCTCCGAGCCCAGAGCAGGCGGCGCGCATCGCCAACGAGGCGTGGCGGGATCCCGATTGGGGGATGCTCGTCTGGGTCGCGCTGATGACGGGAGCCCGCCGCGGCGAGGTGTGCGCGCTGTCGTGGGACAGGCTCGACTTTGGCACCGGTGTTGTCACGATCCGTTCGAGCATCGCGCAGCTCGGCTCCAGGACGTGGGAGAAGGACACGAAGACCCACCAGCGGCGGCACATCACGCTGGATGACGGGACCATGGCCCTGCTGCGTGCCTATCGGCAGCGCTGCGAGGATCAGGCCGAAGCCCTCGATATCGACCTTCCGCCGACCGCTCGGGTGTTCTCTCGCTCGCCGGACGGCAGCACGTGGCTCAAACCGGATTCGGTGGGCCAGCGATACACACGGATGTGTCTGCGGTTGGGCTGGGACATGAACCTTCACCAGCTTCGCCACTACTCCGCAACTGAGCTGATTGCGGCGGGCGTCGACGTTCGAACCGTAGCCGGTCGCCTCGGGCACGGCGGCGGCGGCGCCACGACGCTACGGGTCTACAGCGCGTGGGTGGCCGAGGCGGACCAGCGCGCCGCAGGCGCGCTCGCCGGCCGGATGCCGGAGCTTCCGGCCGGGGTCGACGTCGGCCAGGTGGTCGTGCCCGCTCCTCGGACCGCCGCCGAGGACTCGGCGCCGTACCGGCGCATTGCCGAAGACGTCCGCGGCGCCATCCGATGTGGCGCACTGGCGCCGGGTGACGCGGTGCCCGCGGTAGCCGATCTCGCAGCCCGATATGGAGTCGCGGTGAGCACGGCTCACCGAGCAATTGCAGAGCTGTCCGCGGAAGGTGCGGTGCGTACCTCCCGGGGGAAACGAGCGCGAGTCGCTGCCTGCTAGGCAGGCGATGTCTCGTCCAAGATCCACTGGATGTACGCGGGACTTCCAGCGGCGATCGGAAGAGCTATTACGCACGGCGTCTCGTAGGGATGTTCTTGGTTGGCGCGCTCGATGATCGCCGGGACGAGGTCAAGCCGCGTGTGGAGAGCAACCCGGGCCTCTTCCTCATCATGAACATCACCTCTCCACCGGTAGATGGATCGGATGGCCGCGATGTTGTGGCCGCATGCGCTCAGGCGCTCGTCGATCAGTTTCCGAGTGAAGTTCGCCAGCCAGTCGGCATTCGGCGCCGTGATGATCACTTCGCAGACCTCGGTCGTCATGTCAGCCCCTGCCCCTTCAACTCAGCAATGATCTCCGTGGCTCGGACCTTTTCACGCGCCATTGCGCCCCAGCCTGTGACGATCTTTCCGTCGTAACTCATGCCTACCCAGCGGCCGGACATCCACTGGCCGTGAGGGTGAAGGATGAAGTACATCGTCCCCTTGGACCGGACGGACCCGTCAGCAGCGGCGTACCAGCCCATCAATACCTCGTTGTCCCATAGACGAAGCTCGCCGCGCCAGTGGTATCCGCCCTCTTCGACTGTGACATTGCCGCGCGTCGTCGTCTCAACGTCAAGCAGGTCACCTTGCTGGCGGAAGCGGACCTCCTGAAGCGTGATGACCTCCTCCCCGTCCTTCGAGGTCTGCCACGACGCCCACCACTCTCCCGAGAGCTTGACGCCGTGGGTGGGAATTCCGGCTAGCTCCCCCACGGAGATCTTTAATGCGTCAGCGATCGCGACGGCGACCGACAGAACCGGCTGCTGCTCCGCAGCTTCGTACCGCCTGATTTGACGCTTATCTACGCGAGCAAGGGCTGCTAGGTCTGCCTGGGACATCCCCAGTTCGGTACGCCTACGTCGTAGCACTTCGGCCATCATCTCGATCTGCACCCCTCCATCATCGGGGACGTTTTGGTCCCGCTCTAGGGGACCCTGTGGGTTCACTGCGGTCTTATTAGTCCTTGACACCAGACGCTTCCGTCCCCATCATGGGAAGCAGAAGTCCCTACTAGGGACTTATAGGTCCTTAGGGCTTGAGGGTAGAGGAGGGTCCCGTGTTAGGTCTAAGCGTGGAGTCAGCAGGAGCTGACAGGCGCTTCTTCACCGTGGCGGAGGCTGCCGAACTGCTCGGCCTGTCAGAGCCGACGGTCTACCGCGCGATTCGCGCGGGTGAGTTTCCGGCGATCAAGGTCCGCGGTCGGTACGTAGTGCCGGCAAAGGCGATTGACGAGATGGAGGCGGCCGCGATCGCGGCCGCCGCGATCGAGCGGCCCATCGGGAGCGTGGCGTGATGCGCGTGTTGGAGTCCGCCGCGGGCGGTGTAGTCGCGACCGTCGTGGTGCTCATGGTGGCGAGCCGGATGCCGGTCAAGCTTGACCTTGTGATCGCGGGTGCGGTCGCGTTCTTGGTCGGCTTCCTAATGGTGATGTTGCGGCCGGACCGTCAGTACGTGGAGAAAGGCCGCAAATGAACGGGCGGCTTCTCTGGGACGTGGCCTGTGAGCTGGTGACCGGTCGGCCGCGGCTGACCGTGCGCAGCGCGGCGGTGGAGTTCGGGCCGCCGCCCGGCGCGGTCTACGAGGCGGAGTTGTCGGCGTTCAGCGACGCTGAGCTGTACGCCCACGGCGATGAGATCCTCGCCGTGGCCCGGCGGTACCACGAGCGACGGATGCGGCGGTGGGCGAGTCAGGGCGGAGGTTCGGACCGGGTAGCAGCCGGCCCGAACCCCGGAGGCTCATCGTCGCACGGGCAGCGGCGCCGCGGTGAGATGCGCAGAGTGCAGCCTGTTCTGCCGGGCAGCGGGCTAGGCCCGCCCCTCAAGGCCGGGGCCGGCCGAGAAGCCCGGTAGGAGCTGCCGCAAGCGGCAGCCGTTCCTTCTAGGGCTAGCACCCTGGCTACACCGCCCCGTCTCCCGGTCAAGGGGTCCGAAACATCTTGGCCGCCCTTCGGGCCGCTTCGCTCGGCCAACATCTTTCGGCCTGATCCCTTGACCGCGAGCCTCTCGGGGCGGTGACGGCGCCAGTAAAGGCGGCAGGCACAGCCGCCGCCTCGCCCCAACGGGCGCTAGCAAACCCGCCGTTCCTCTCCCGCTTGTGAGGAGGCAAGGACCGTGATCAAGCGATTCGACGCTCTCGGCATGGACGACACGGTGTGGTTGGAGCCGCGGACGTTGGGCTGTCACCGGATCTGCTACCTGCGGCCGTCCGGGAAGGTCAAGAGCACCGCGGAGTGGCCGTTCGTGATCGTCGAGATCCGCGGCGTCCGGTACCGGGTGCACGCGGACAACCTGTGCCAGTCCAACCCGGCGGCGCGGCAGACCGAACGCAAGAGCCCTCGTCGGCTGACGTTGCCGGACGGATTTGAAGAGCAACCCCTTTTCTGACCGGCTCATGGAAGAAGGCACCGTGATGAACGACGTTCGGATCCGGACCTTCGAGGACGCGACGAGGGTTGGCGCATACGAGCTGTCCCGCCGGTGGGCCGACTCGGTCGGCAAGGTCGGACGCACGGCGGACGGTGAGATCCAGGAGCTGGCCACCATGGCGGCGCTGGCGCACTGGCTGACGCGGTGGCTTCCGACGCAGACGCATCGTGCGGCTCTCGCCGGTGCCGATCGAGTGACCATCGCTGCCGCCTTGGGCGTGACCGTGGAGGAGGCGGCCGCCCGCTGGAGCGAATGGGCGCGCGGGCAGCGTGACCTCTACGAGGCGACCGGGCGGGACGGCAAGACCCCGATCGGTATCAGCGCGGGAGAGTGCGCCCAGGTCGCGGCCGTCCTCGGAATCCCCGGGCGGAGGCCCTGATGGGCAAGCGCAGGCAGCAGAACAGGACGCCGGGCACGGGTTCGTCCGTGCGGACGTTCATCGAACCGGAGGAGCCGCACGGCTGCGGCAGCAGCAGCTTCCGACGTGTCGAGACGGCGCGGGACGTGCGGATCGCCTGCAACGGCTGCGGCCGGCAGGACAACTACTGGCGCAGGTAGGCGTCAACCCGGAGCGCGACCAACGGCCTGGAAAACCTGGTCGCGCCCCGGTCTCCCCTTTCAGCTCTAACCCCTCAAGGAGAGGCCCCAATCATGTCCGACAAGTGGCTGAACAACCAGCACACCGAGGTCAAGCAACGCAACAAGGACCAGCGCGAAACCACGATGCGTGAGGCGCAGCGGCTGGCCGACGAGCGCCGCAACCGGCAGGAATCCCGGCCGTGAGCCGCCGACCGAAGGACCCGCAGACCAAGCAGCTGATGGCAACGATCGATTCGGAGTCGCGGCCGTACACCGACCGCGCTGCGAAGTACCCGCGGGCACGGCAGTACCAGCAGGCCCGCGACGAGGGCGTCACGCGTAGGCGCTGACGGCTTCCGTGGTCGCCCGGTCACTTCCCCGACCGGGCGCCCGCGGTGGCCGCCGGACAGTCCGGCGGGCAAGAGGGGTTGGGACGAGTAGCAGTCGCCTCAACCTCCCCGCAAATCCCGGATCAACGTGGAGAGGTTCGACGTGAGTCAGCAGACCGCAGTTGCAGAACAGGAAGCCGCGGCGGCCCGTAAAGCGTTGCCGCTACCCGCACGGCGGCAGGCCGCGCGGGTCATGTACCGCGAGAGCGTCAGCGCCGGCATGCCGATGACCCCGGCCGAGGTGGGCGAGGCGTTCGGGATGAGCGTGCGGTGGAGCCGCGAGCGAGTGGCCGAGGTTGGCGCGGATCTTGCCGAGCTTGCCGACTTGGCCGATCCTGCCGAACGTGCCGAGCGTGCCGAGCCCGTGACCAGCGACGACAGCCCCAGCGGCGAGGACAACACGGATCCGGCCGCCGGGCGGGGATGGGGATCAGCCGAGGCCCGAGCAGCGTGGCAAGGTGACCTGCTACGCCGCGCCGAGCGCGTAAGCGACCCGGAGGAGGCCGCCGACCTCCGAGAGCAGGCCGCCGAGGCAGTGGCAGCCGACCAGCCGACCGCCGCCAGGGTCATGGCTCCCGCTGACGGTTCGCTGGCGCAACACAAGCGGATCCGGTGGGGTGTACGTGCCGCGCTGACGTTGGGCGTGGTCGCCTCGACGGTGGCCAACGTGCTGCACGCCGTGGACAACCCGATCAGCCAGACGATCGCGGCGTGGCCGCCGCTGGCGCTGCTGTTCACTGTCGAGCTGATCTCCCGGGTGCCGGTGCACCGCCGCTGGCTGGCGACCGTGCGGCTGGTCGCGACCGCGGTGATCGCCGGGATCGCGGCGTGGGTGTCGTACTGGCACATGGCAGACGTGATCGCCCGATACGGCGAGACCGGCGCCAGCCCCTACCTGATCCCGCTGACCGTTGACGGCCTGGTCATCGTCGCCTCCGTGTGCCTGGTCGAGCTGGGCAGCCGGATCCGGTCGCTATCCGAGCAGGTGACCCAGTGACCAGCCTCGCGAAGGTGGCATACGTGACCAGCCCGGAGACCAACGTGTGGCGCGAGTGTGCCGGCTGCGGGGCGTCCACCCCGCTGCCGCCCGACGTGGACCGCTGCGACAGGTGTGTCGCCGCTCCGGCTTCGCCGCGGCGGCGACCCCGCTCGGACGCTGGACAGGTCCGGCTTACCGAGCGGGATCTGGCGGTGTTCCGCTGGCTGTCCGACATGAAGGCCGTTTACGAGGACGACCTGGGTCCCTTGCTGCGGCGGATGCCAGGGACGGCGTGGACGGCTGCCGGGCAGCGGCCCTCTCCGCGGCGGCTACGTGGCATGGTCACCCGGTGGCAGCGCGCCGGCTATGCCGACGTGCGTAGGTTCGTCAACGGTGTGCCACGGATCGTGCGGCTGTCGAGGGCTGGGGCCGCGCTCGCTGGCGTCGATGGTTTTCGTGAGACGGCGACCGTGACGGCGATGCATCAGTGCGAGGTGTCTCGGCTGCGGCTGGTACTGGAGGGCCGGCCGTCGCCGTCGCTCGGCCGGTTGGTGGCGTGGGAGTCGGAGCGAGCCTTCCGGTCGGATCTTGACGCGCTGGGATTGGCCCGTCGCGGGCAAAGCCCACGGGATCGGGTGCACGTGCCGGACGGCGTGGCCACCTACGAGCAGGGCACGCGGGTGGCGATCGAGGTCGAGCGCAATGTGAAGGCTCCCGCGCGGCTGGTCCGGATCGTGGAGGAACTGCTGACCAACTACGCAGTGACCCTGTACGCGGTAGCCGGTAACGAGGTCCGAAACGCGGTGGCCGCGGCCGAGCGCAACGCCCGGACCACGTTGACGCATCGGCAGATCAGCGCCGACCGGATCGGCGCGCTGTCCATCATCGACATGCCGAGCGAGGTGGCGAGGTGAAATTCCTGCTCGGGAGCCACCATCCCGCATGGCTGGGCTCGGCCCAGGTCCCGCTGTTCATCTCGGATCGTCGGCTGCGGGGCTACCGCCGGATGCCCCGAGCGGCGATGCCGTGGGCTTTGGACTCGGGCGGGTTCACGGAACTGTCGACGTACGGCAGTTGGGAGCAGGGGCCGACTCCACAGCAGTACATCGCCCGGGTGCGCCGTTACTACGACGAGATCGGCAGGCTGGAGTGGGTGGCTCCGCAGGACTGGATGTGCGAGCCGTGGATCCTGGCCAAGACCGGCCTGACGGTGCGCCAGCATCAACGGCTGACGGTGGACAACTACTGCCGGCTCCGGGATCTCGCCGTCGCCGCGGACCTACCGGCCGACCTGATCAAGCGGGTGGTGCAGGGCTGGACACCGGACGAATACCTGTGGTGCGCAGACGCGTATGACCGGGCCGGCGTCAACCTGGCCGACGGATCGCTGGTCGGGGTCGGCACGGTGTGTCGACGCCAGGCCACCGACGACGCGGGCCGAATCTTGGCGAACCTGCACAGCATCGGTGTCACGCGGCTACACGGGTTCGGTTTCAAGGTCAAGGGATTACAGCGCTTCGGAGCGCTGCTGGCCTCGGCCGATTCGCTGGCCTGGTCGTTCACTGCTCGCCGCCGGCCAGCGTTGGCGGATTGCACCGGTCACAAGAACTGTGCGAACTGTCCGCGTTATGCCTACCAGTGGCATGAACAGCACATCCGGCCGCTGCTCGAAGGCGCTGACCACGCCAGTTTCGTTCAATCGACACTGTTTGATCTGGCGGGGGTGGCCTAGTGCGTGCTTTCCGCTGGACATGCGGGGTGCTGTTCGCGCTGGCGCTGCCGGTGGCCGCCGCGATAACCGGGCTGGCCTACCTGGCGTTGCGGCGCCGCTGGCCGGACCGCCTGATCGCAGGAACAGCAGTGTTGCTCGGCTCACTGATGTCGTGGTGGGCGCTGTCAATGCTGTCGTACTGGACAGCGTGGCAGCGCATCGGCGCTTGGCTGGTGCGGCTTTCGGACCGGCCGGCAACCGGAGCGGAGTGGGCGACGGTGACCGGTGTCGGCCTGGTGATCGGCCCGGCGCTCGGCGGCCTGTTGTGGCTGGCCACGCAGCGGCACAGGGAGCGGTCGCCGTTCGACGGCGCCGACGAGCGGGAGCATCGCCTGCGGTGCGAGGAGCGACGCCGCCTGGTCGTCACGCACGCCGCACAACGTGCCCGGCACGCTGGGCGGCGGCCGGTGGCGATCGCCGCCTGGCCGTTCACGGTCGGTTTGGGTGACGAGAACGGCCCGATCCTGGGCCGATTCCAGCGCGGCGACCTACGCGGCCCGTGGCGCACGCACGGCCGCACTCGGCTGCCGATGCGGCACCCCGACAACCGGCACCTGTTGATCCTGGGAGCGACCGGGTTGGGCAAGACCGAGACAGCCTTGGAGATCGCGGAGTGGGCAGCGAAGCACGGCCGTCAGGTGATCTACCTGACGTGCAAGGAGCCGCCGTCCGCGGGTAAGTCGGTGGCGCCGCGGCTGGCTGCGGTCGCCGAGGAGCATGGGTTGCGGTTCCGGTCGCTGACCGCTCGGACGGCGCCCTACGATCCGATGCGCGGCCCGACGACTGAGGTACGTGACCGGCTGATCCGCATCGAGGAATGGGGAGACCGGTACTGGGCAGCGGTCGCGAACACCCTGGTGGCGTTGGCACTCGAGCTCAACGCGGAGCAGGGCCAGGCCGTGGACGCGCTACCGGACCTGGTGTATTCGCTAGTGCGTGGACGGTTGGCGAACCTGGCCAAGAACTCCCGCGATCCGCGGGTGGCCGAGCTGGTCGACGCGTTCAACTCCAACGACCTCGGCGGCGCGCTGATGCGGTACGCGTCGCTGGCGATCCACCTGCGCGGCTGGATCGGCCCGGAGACCGCGGGCGGCTGGGCATTCGAGGACGCCGACATCGCGTGTATCGAGCTGCCCACGGTCAGCCGCCCCGAGGCGGCAACGGCGCTGATGCGGCTGATCCTGCGGGACTTCGGTTCGTACCTGGTGGACCCGCGGCGGCGGCAGGTCGGCCCGGACGGTCAGCCGCGGCCGGTGGTCATCGTCATCGAGGAAGCCGGGGCGGTATCCGGAGATCCGGTGATAGGCCGCGAGTTCGTCAACCAGGTCGAACGGAACCGGGACGCGGGCGCCTACAGCGTGTTGACCGCCCAGGACCCGACCGGGTTCGGGGGCGGGCACACCTGGTCGGCACTGTCGACCAACGCTGTGGTGCTGAGCTATCGGCAGAGTGAACAGGCCGAACCGATCGCGAAGCTGGCCGGCACGGAGCGGGTGACGGAGGGCGGCGCCGACTACGACACCGACAACACGCTCAAGCTGCAAGGTGTCGCCCGGCGACAGCACGCGTTCAAGGTGAACCCGCAATTGCTGCGCACACTGGGTGTGGGCGAATTCGTGCTGATCTCGGCGGGCCGGTACGCGAAGGTTGCGGCCGCGCTGTCGCGGCTTTCGTTCGGGCTGCCGGACGTGCCCGCGGTTCGCGAGGCGAGGGCAGCTATCGAGGCAGCGCGGGTAGCAGCCGCACTGCCGCCGAAGCGCCGGCCCCGGCCGCGGCCCGAACCGGAGAGCAGCGTAGAGCCGGGTGGTCAGCCGACCGCCCGCGGGCCGGTCTTGTTCTAGTTCTAGGCGGTAGCCGCCGGAATGCCCGCCAGGGCTGTGGAGGCCCTGGCGGGCATTCCGGCGGGTTTGCTAGCGCCCGTTGGGGCGAGGCGGCGGCTGTGCCCGCCGCCTTTACT
Organism: Actinoplanes hulinensis; assembly: GCF_019429605.1. Taxonomy (NCBI): domain Bacteria; kingdom Bacillati; phylum Actinomycetota; class Actinomycetes; order Micromonosporales; family Micromonosporaceae; genus Actinoplanes; species Actinoplanes hulinensis. Next base: position 72,369 of record NZ_JAHXZI010000001.1, read on the forward strand.
GGCGCCCTCACCGCCCCGAGAGGCTCGCGGTCAAGGGATCAGGCCGAAAGATGTTGGCCGAGCGAAGCGGCCCGAAGGGCGGCCAAGATGTTTCGGACCCCTTGACCGGGAGACGGGGCGGTGTAGCCAGGGTGCTAGCCCTAGAAGGAACGGCTGCCGCTTGCGGCAGCTCCTACCGGGCTTCTCGGCCGGCCCCGGCCTTGAGGGGCGACAGCAACGATCGCCGGACATGAGCCGCCCCGGGAGCACACGTCGAGTGCAGGCTAAAACCCGGCTAGAACCCGCCTAAAACCCGCCGTGACCGGAAGGGTTTTAGACCGGGTTTTGGGATGGGTTTTGCTGGGCGTTGTGGCTGCTCACCCACCCTGCCCAGGGCAGCCCATACCAAACCCCAACCACAATCAAGCTTCGCTATTTGATCGTGGTTGGGGTTTGGTATGGGCAGGGCAGGGTGGGTGAGCAGTAGGTGGGTGGGTGTTGTGGGTGTGGGTTGGTGGTTGAGGTGGGTGGGTTAGTGCGGTGGGTGGGTGGTTGCGGTGGGGCGACGACGCTTCGCGCGTCGCCAAGATCGGATCGAGCTGCGCTCGATTCAAGGTCAACACCTGTAGGTGTTGGTGCTGGTGCATGGGCCGACCGACCGGGTGGAGCACTCGCGGCCCGCTACTCTCACAGAGGAGCAGTCATGAACGTCAAATTGTTTTGGCGTCGAGATAGTGCCAATCCGCAGTATCGCCTCAGGCTTGTTGATTAGCGCGCCCCCGCCGCTGCTCTGGCACGACTGCACCTTGCCGGGGCCGGATTCTGGACCGAGCCTTCTGCGAATCTCGCAAAATGCCGACATCGCTATCGACAAGACCGCCCTCAATCCATGCGTGGCATTGGTTCTCCATGGTATGCGGGCTGATCCATTGAACGCGTTTGATCGGATCGTGAGCGGCCGCAACCTCAGCGGCCAAGCGACCTGATCGATTGTCGCTCGAAATCACCGCGCAGGTATATGAAATGGCTAACTCTAGAAGATGAACGTCCTTTAGGAGAGCGGCCACGTCAGCCGAATCCTGCAACGTGTTTCTGATCATCTTCCGCAAAAGTCGATTGGGTCTATCCTTGACCCGGATTGCAAGACCGCGCGACTCCATGGCGGCACGCCATCGCACAGAAAACGCTGAAGCATGCCTCTGCCACTCCGCTATTACACTTTCTGAGAATAGGACGTGAGCCTTAGATCGCTGAAGCTGCATAAGCGCAGACCGCGCCTGCCCTGAGTAGGGGTGGTTGCCTTCCGTCGCCGACTTCGCGACGCAGGCATCCACTACTGCAGAGCGCATTCCTGGTGACCATGTCCTCTGGCTGGTCACTCGACGGCGCCCTCCGCCAGCCCATCCAACTCTGCCGCGGCGGCCTCCGCCGCTTCGAGCTCATCCTGCCTACGGTCGGCCGCGTCTAAGTAAGCCATGTCTGCCTCCATCGCAACGTCATCGAAGTCAGCCGGCCAGTCGTAGAAGCGGCCGATGGGGTCTGGCTGAGCTGTTGAAACCTGGGAGAAGCCATCCTCGGGCGATCGAGTGAACCAGTGAAGAGCTACGTCGCGTGAACGGATCTTTTCAGTCGCTATTGCCGTCTGGACGCCTCGAATGAGAAGCGAACTGTGGGTCTCCGTGACAACGATCACGCCGCGCTCGGCGTGTTCGGCGAGGATAGCCGCGAGATGAGTTTGGGCACGTGGGTGCAAATGAATCTCCGGCTGCTCTAAATAGACGATCTGCCCGGGGCGTGCGGCCACGAGCGCCACGAGCACTGGCAGAGTCTGCGAAACACCGAAACCTACGTCTGCGATGTTCACTAGGTCGTGGGCGCCGCTGCGCTGAGCGTGCGGAAGTCGCCCGACCAATAACTCAACGCTGGTATCGTTCGGAGCCTTCGCGGCGATCTTCCAAGTTAATCCAAGCATTTCCAGGTGACTATTAAGCATCGCTAAGCGATTTTGATCCGCCGCCAGCTTAGAGTCCTGCCACTTATGGATAATGCTTGCGACGTATTGCTCAAATGTTCCCGGAAACTGTCCGCCGAACGCTGACCGCGGGTAAACCCGCTCCGGGTTTCCGCGCAATCCCGGCACATGGATTACTTCGAGTAATCTGGTGCGAATTGCAGCGACGTTGAGAGGGCTACGATCCGTTCGGAGCGCGCCATACATTTTCCCCTCGCGCTGAAATTCTAGGTCGAAGAACAGAAAGCATCTGTTCCGACTCGCGCGGGCGACTAACTCGTATCCGTCCTCATTGGACAATGAACGGGGCAGCGCCGCTTCGCCCTGCGGTCGGAGAACTTCGAGTAGCCGTTCATCGACGATACCTTCGCGGACCGTGTACTGCTCACCACTCACGGCGACTTGCATGGATTCGAGACCAACTGGCTGCCCGGATGCGCGCTGAAACGACAGTCTAATCTGTCGCCTGTCGAATTGAAGGCCCACCGAAAAAATCTTTGCAACTTCGGACTTCGATCGACCCTTGCTGAACATCTGATCAGCCGATGTAAGGGCCACGTTCGGACCATTTAGAAGCAGTGCGCCTGGATCGAACTGTGCCTCAAGCGTTTGCTTTAACAGCAGCAGCGCCTGCATAAAGCTAGATTTCCCGGAACTGTTGGTTCCAGCGATAATTGTTAGCGGCCTAAGCTCGATCTTGGTTTCGTCCCTGATCGACTTGTATCCCTCGACAGAGATCACGATCATCCGGGTCTTGCGCCTGATCCGTGGTAGCTCGGTCATTTCGTCCATCTCAATGATCTTCTACGTCTTCTGGTCTTCGGAGCCTAGACAGAGGGACAGCGCCAGCGACAGCGCCATATCGGACGATGCGAAATCTTCGTCCTACTGGTATCTGCGTCCGAAGGCCGGCTGGCGTTGCTGGCTCCAACAACCTTCGGGCCAGCCGAGAAAGCCTCATTTTGATGACACCGACCAGTGCGCTCTCCGCCTGGTCCGTGCACTGGTTGCGGTTGCAAGCCGTTAGTCATGCCAGGGGCCAGTTGTGGGGGTTGGTGTCGCGCAATAGCTCCCTACGGGCTACCTGACAGTCGGGGGCGGGGCAAGGCCAAGCCGCTGCGCGGTCGCCTTCGGCGAACCTTGCCCCGCCCCCGCCCGTCAGGTCGGGACTGGGCCAGCTACAGCGCGACACCAACCCCCACAACTACACAGCGACAGCCCTCATCACAGGCGAAACCACAGGGCCGCGAAGACCCCCAGCACGTGCGGGTAGGCGAGCGGAAGCCGGAGCCGGCGTGCATGGGTCCGAGTGGCTGGCAGCCACCGGGGGTTCGAGGCCCCGGCACTCACGTAAGCGGGAGCGTCCAGCAGCACCCATTGAGCGTGCTCCGTTCCCGCGTAGGAGCAGCAGTGAACGTCAAGTACCAGGTGGTCAAGCTGATCGTGAAGCTCTACTTCTTCGGCGCCCTGGCCGTGAGTTTCACTCACGTCATCGAGGCGAGCCACAAGCTCGACCTGCACGGCTGGCAGGCGTGGACGACGCCGTTCGCGATCGACGGGATCGCGGTGATCGGCATGGTCATGCGCGGCGCGGCTTTCAGCCGCGACACCCGCCGGCTGGGGTTCCGGGTTCAGGTTGCGGCCGGACTGCTGAGCCTGGCGTGCAACGTGTTCGCCGGGAGCACGGTAGGTGAGCGGGTGTACGGGGTGCTGATCGTGGCGCTGTTCGTGTTCAGCGAGTGGCTGTCGGACCGGATGCAGGGCCGCGAGGTCGACGTCGAGCGGGAGCGGGTAGCGAAGCGGGCCGCGGCGGCTGAGAAGGCGAAGGCGACGCGGGCGGCGAACAAGGAGGCGGCCGAGCGGCTGGCGAAGTCGGGCAGGCGCCGACTGAATCGGGAGCTGGCGAAGCTCACCGCTTGAGGGTCTTGGTGCGGGCGCCCCGAGGGAGCCCGCACCAAGACCCGTGGTTGAGGCGAGGCCGCAGGACGCGCGACTATCGAGAAATCTCGATTTGGAGGTGGAGATGTCGTCGGACCCTTCGGCCAGCATTCGCACGACGCCGTGGAATGCGCCTGATCCTGCTCAGGTCCCCGATCTGCGGGCGGCGCTGGCTGCACAGATGCGGACGCCGTTCGAGATCTCTCGGACTGCGAAGGTGATCGCGGCAGGCCGGGGCTCGTTCATCCCACCGTCGCGAAATCCCGAGGGAGCCGCCCGGACGCTGTGTGAGCAGGAGTACGAGCGGCTTACTGGTGCGGATCTCTACGCGGTCACCGCAGAGATGACGCGCTTGGCGGTGGTCGCTGGTGAATCTCTTCCGGATTTCCGCCTCGAACCGGAGGACCTCCCAGCCCCAACCGGGTTCATGGTCTTCGCCCAGCCCATCGGTTCCTACCTCAACACTGATGGCCCTGCACCGGAGCGGTTCCCAATAGTCGCGGTGAGCTGGGGACAATACAGCCGCCCCGGTTTTCCGCGGGGCGGTGTCTGGATCACCTTCTATACACCCGTCGACCTCGACGGTTTGGAGCGGCAGGCCGCCGAACTCGCCGGTCGGCCGCTGCGTGAACGGGAACGTACGCGCATTCGGTCTCTGTCTGGCCCATTGAACTGGGACAATGAAGCGATCATCGGCTACGGCAGCGAGAGGAAGGCGAGCTACGAGCCTGGCGCCAGCCATGATGCAAAGCTGGATGAGTTCGCGCCTTGGAGCCAGACGCTACGCGCCGCTTGGCTCCTGATGAGCCAGCCGCAGATCGCGGATGTCGAGGAACTGGAGCCGAGCAGGGCCGTCCGGCGCCGAGCGCAGAAGGCGGGGCTAGATATCCACGCCGTGCGCGTACTTCACCTCCGGCGCCTGGAGCGCGACCACGAGGCGGCGCAGGACGACTCGGCCAGCCGCGAATACACCTGCCGATGGATGGTCCGTGGGCATTGGCGCCAGCAGTGGTACCCAAGCCGCGGCGTACATCGGCCAATCTGGATCAACCCTCACATCAAGGGTCCTGATGGCAAGCCGCTCAGGACCGGAGAAACCGTACACCTGTGGGACCGATAGCTGGACAAAGATCGTGGAGCCACATGTGGAGCGAACCACAGGCCAACGGCGAGTTTCCGGGGGCTCCGAGACATCGACGTGCCTATGTAGTTGCTGCTAGAGGGTCCAGACCAGAGAGGCGGAGCCACTTCTAATCCGTGGGTCGCAGGTTCGAATCCTGCCGGGCGCGCTTTGACCTGCCGATCTATCTTCGTGGCAACCAGATGAAGATGGATCGGGAGTTCTGATTACGTTGTTCGTGTTCGGTGTCCTTCTGGCCGCGGTCGCCCTGTTCGCGCTGGCCACCGCGGTGTTCGGTAAGGCCGATCGGGTGCGCCGTGGGGCGTGGGCCACGTTCGGTATCGGTCTGTTCCTGTCGCTGGCGTTCATCGTGGGGTCGTGCATCTCGGTGGTGCCGACGCGGAACGTGGGCATCGTCACGAGCTGGGGAAAGCCGACGGGCCGGACGACGGGCGCCGGCCTGCAGTGGACGGCGCCCTGGCAGGACATCGACGAGTGGGACGCGTCGGGTCAGACGTACGCGCATCTGGGTGACCAGTGTGTGTGGGTGACGATCGCGGCGCAGCGGCGGGCGTGCATTCCGGTGCAGATCGAGTGGTCGGCGAAGTCGGAGAAGGCGCCGGAGAACTGGGCGGCCTACCGCGAGGTGGGCGGGAAGACCCGGTTCGAGGTGTTCGTGGAGCGACGGGTGAATCCGCAGATCAACGGTTCACTGACGTCGATCTTCGCCTCGTTCGATCCGCTGGGTTCGGTGGACGTGACGAGCGGGGACGCTCCGGCGCCGGATCTGAACAAGACGTACAAGGATCCGTTGATCAAGGCGCTGACCACCGCGCTGGGTGACGAGATCGTGGTGAAGTCGGTGGCGTTCGAGTCGCCGCGGTACGACGAGCCGACGACGCAGGCGATCGCCGCGTACGGTCAGAAGATCCTCGAGGCCCGGAACCTGGAGATCGACAAGGCGAACGCGAAGACCCGGGCGGAGATCACCCGCACCGATGCGAGTGTCGACCAGGTGGCGCGCTGTCTGCAGATCGCCGAGAAGCTGGGCAAGGAGCCGGGCCTGTGCATGGGCGGCTCGGTCTCGCTGACCCGCCCGGTCCAGTCGGACTGAGCGGGCCGCGAGAGGATCGAAAACCCGAAACCCAACGGACCCTGATCCGTACGGAATCGAGCGCGGGCGTCTGGTTGGCGCCATCGCGATCGATCGCTTCGATCATCGGTACGGGAACGCTCCCAGGTCGGATCGAACCGGCGGAACGCCACCGCCGGTTCGATCGTCAGGCGGCGGCGAGCGCTTCGGTGGGGGCCAGCCGGGCCGCCCGGATGGCCGGGTAGAGGCCGGCGACGGCGCCGATGGCGAGGGTGGCGCTGAGCCCACCGGCGATCGCCCAGGGTGGTACGACGGTCGGCCAGTCCTGGGTGCCGGCGTAGACGGCGGTGACCGCGAATCCGCCGAGGACGCCGCCGGCGCCGCCGAGCAGGGACAGCAGCAGTGCCTCGGAGACGAACTGGGTGCGGATCTGGCCGCGGGTGGCGCCGAGGGAGCGGCGCAGCCCGATCTCGGAGCGGCGTTCCAGCACGGAGATGACCATGGTGTTGGCGACGCCGATGCCGCCGACGAGCAGTGCGACGCCACCGAGACCGAGCAGCAGCGCGGTGAAGCTGGCGTTGGCGGTCCTTTTGGCGACGAGCGCGTCGGAGGGGCGGGAGACGTCGACCTCCTCGGGACTCTGCGGGTTGGCGGTCCGCCCGAGGACGGCCTTGACGGCCTCGATCTGGGATTCCACGGCCCGCGTGTAGACGGTGGTGAAATGCCCGTCGAAGCCGAGGTACGACCTGGCGGCGTCCCAGCCGATGAGGACGGCGGTGTCGAGTTCGGGGGCGAGCGGGACGCTGTCGAGGACGCCGATCACGCTGTACCAGCGGCCGTCGATGTAGACGGTCGGAACGTCGCCGAGGCGGCGTGCCGCGCCGGAGCCGAGCACGACGGCCGGGTACCTGGCGGTGGCCGCGTTGAGCCAGGTGCCGTCGGCCATCGTGGCGCCGACCGTCTCGAGCAGGTCGAGCTGCGCCGCGAGGACGGACAGACCGCCGGTCTCCTGTTCGGGGATCCGGTCGCTGCGGTAGACGGAGGTGTCGGTGACGCTGCCGGTGGCGGTGGCCGCGATGACCGGCCCCACCCTTTTGATCATGGAGAGGGCGTCATCGGGCAGGGTGGCGTCGTCGCCCATCATGGTGTGGCCGGGCGAGACGCGCAGCATGTTGGTGCCGAGGGCGGCGAGTTTGCGGTCCAGGTCGGCCTGGCTGGAGGAGGAGATGCCGACGACGGCGACCATCGCGGCGATGCCGATGGCGATGCCGAGCGCGGACAGCACCGCCCGCAGCGGCCGGGAGCGGAGGCCGTAGCCGCCGAGGCGCAGCAGGTCGGAGGGGCGTAGCCGGGCCGGGCGGAGCAGAGCCATCTCAGACCACCCGCCCGTCGCGCATCGGCACCTGCCGGGGCAGCGTGTCGGCGATGTCGTGGTCGTGGGTGATGACCAGGACGGTGGTGCCGGCCGCGTTGAGTTCCCGCAGCAGGTCCATGACGCCCTGGCCGGAGGCGGTGTCGAGGTTTCCGGTGGGTTCGTCGGCGAGGAGCACCGCGGGGTCGCCGGCGACGGCGCGGGCGACGGCGACCCGCTGCCGTTCACCGCCGGACAGCTGGTGGGGGCGGTGTCCGAGCCGGTCGCCGAGACCGACCCGGACGAGGGCGGCTTCCGCACGCCGTTCCCGTTCCCTCTTCGGCAGTCCGGCGTAGAGGAGCCCGTCGGCGACGTTGGCGACCGCGTCACGGCCGGGGGCCAGGTGGAAGGACTGGAAGACGAATCCGATCCGGTTCGCCCGCAGTGCGGAGAGCTGCCGGTCGGAGAGCCGCGCCACGTCGTGCCCGTCGATGCGTACGGTGCCGGTGGTGGGCCGGTCGAGGGTACCGATGACGTTGAGCATGGTGGATTTGCCGGAGCCGGACGGGCCGACGATGGCGATCAGCTCACCCTGGTCGACGCTGAGGTCGACGGACCGCAGCGCGTGGACCCCGCCCGGGTAGCTCCTGGTGACCTCGGCCAGCTCGATGACCGGGCTCATGCCGGGACACCCACCTTCGTGCCCTCGGTGAGGCCGTCGCCGGTGATCTCGACGCGGCCGTCGGCGAACAGGCCGGTCTCGACCGCCACGATGCGGCTGCCGGTGCCGTCGACGATCTGCAGCCCATATCCGCCTTCGGCGAGCGCGAGCAGGGCGTTGACCGGCACGGTGAGCACGTTCTCCCGCTGAGAGGCGACAAACTGTACGCCCACCGAGGCTTCTTCCAGCCCTTGTGGAGCCTGGTCGAACCCGATCGTCACATTGATCGTGGTCCGGTCCTCCTCGGTGGGGTTGTCGGCCGTTTCGATGGTCGTCCCCACGTCGATGATGTGGCCGGTGACCGCCTTGCCGTCCGGCAGGGTCACGTCGACCTTGGTGCCCTTCTTGGCCAGCCGCTGGTCGCTCATCTCGAGTTCGACCGTGGCGACCCGCCCGGTTCCGGTGGTGGTGAGCAGTTCGGTGCCGGGCTGAGCGGTCGCGCCGACCTCGACGGACCGGTCGGCGACCCGGATCGCGCCGGTGGCGTAGACGATGCGGCCCAGTTCGACGGTGCCGGTCTCGTCCAGGCCGAGATCCTCCTGCCAGTCCTCGACCGCGGCCGCCGTCGACGAGGTGTAGTCGCCGTCGACGGTGAAGCCGCGGTAGCCGAGTGCCCACAGGTTTCTCTCGAACTGCTTCACGTCGGGGCCGTCGAGTCCCGGGGAGAGCGCGCGGTACGCCGGCAGGGTTCCGTACAGCAGGACCACCGGGTCGTTGTCGAGCCGGTGGAGCGGCCTGCCCCGCTTGATGGTGGCGCCTTCGGCGGGCAGCCAGGTCACGGTGCCGGACAGCCGGGTGGCGAGGCCCACGGCGTCGCCGTACCCGAGGGAGCCGTCGTGACGCTCCCTGTCGATCAGTGTCTGCCGGGTGATGTCCGCGGTCGCCGTGGTGGCGGCGCTGCTCGCCCGCGCGCCGTTGCCCTCGGTCTCCGGCAGGCCGGCCAGCAGGAAGGCGGCGGCGCCGCCGGTCACCAGGACCACCGCCACCGCGGCCGTCGTCCATTTCCGGCTCCGTCTCACGTCGTACCCCCCTCGTGGTGCTCGTTGCGGATGCCCTGGCCGTCGTGGTACTTGGCACACGCCTTCTCGGCGGCGTCGAAGGTGGGGTCGCCGGGGCCGGTGCCGAGCTTCGAGCCGTCGATGGCGATCTCGCCCTTCTCGTTCGGGTCCGGGTAGTTGCTCACCCCGTTGTCGCGCATGCACTGGGAGAACTTGCGCTCCTGCTCGATGTCCTCCGCGGTACGCGGCGGGGGCTCGCCGCCGTTGGGCAGGAACTTCTTGCAGACCTTCTCCGCCTCCTGCATGACGTCCATGTCGACGGTCTGCGGGACCGCGACCTCCATCCGGCCGTCCGCCTTCGGGTCCGGGAACCACTCCAGCCCCTGCTCGCGCATGCACTTGGCGTACTTGAGCGATGCGTCCGGATCGGGGCCGTTGTCGGCCGCCGCGCTGCTCACCGGGCCCGGATCGCCGCTGGCGGCGGTGGCCACCGCCGGATTGTCGTCCTGGCCCGTCGAACATCCCGCCGTCATCACCGCGAGCAGGACGCCGAGCGCGAGCACCGTCCTGGTTCTCATCTCGTCTCCTCAGCCGGCGGCCGGTCGGCCGCCACGCACCGAAGTCAAGCGGTGGGCGCGTATCCCGGCCGTCACGGAAAACGATGACGCCGAGTTGACAGCGAACCGGTTCAAGATGGAGACATGCGGATCCTGGTGGTGGAAGACGAGCCCCTGCTCGCCGACGCGGTGGCGCAGGGTCTGCGCCGGGAGGCGCACGCGGTCGACGTCGTCTACGACGGCGGGTCCGCGCTGGAACGCATCGACGTCAACGATTACGACGTCGTGATCCTCGACCGGGACGTGCCGGTGGTGCACGGCGACAAGGTGTGCGAGGTGCTCGCCGAGCGCAAGGCCGACATCCGGGTGCTGATGCTGACCGCCGCGGCCGGGATCGACGACCGGGTGTCCGGGCTGGCCCTCGGCGCCGACGACTACCTGCCGAAGCCCTTCGCCTTCCGGGAGCTGTCGGCGCGGGTCGCGGCCCTGGGGCGGCGGGCCCGGCCGGCCGCTCCGCCGGTGCTGCGCCGGGCCGGGATCAGCCTCGACCCGTACCGGCGGGAGGTGCACCGCGACGGCCGGTACGTGCCGCTGTCCCGCAAGGAGTTCGCCGTGCTGGCCGAACTGCTGCGCGCCGACGGCACCGCGGTGTCGGCCGAGATGCTGCTGGAGAAGGCGTGGGACGAGAACGCCGACCCGTTCACCCACGCCGTCCGGATGACGATCCTCAAGTTGCGCCGCAAACTGGGCGATCCCCCGGTGGTGCTGACCGAGCCGGGAGTGGGGTACCGGATCCGATGAGACTCACCGTGCGCGGCCGTCTCACCCTCGTCTACGGCGGCCTGTTCGTGGCCGCCGGGATGGTGCTGCTGGCGGTCATCTACATCCTGATCGACCGTCGGGCGCCCATGGTGTTCGAGGGCAACTTCACCGGGGAATCGGTCAAGCTGGAGGCGGGGGTGGGCGCCGCGCACCCCGACGCGGTCACCCGGCAGACCGTCGAGGGCTTCCAGGCCGGCACCCTATACACGGTGCTGACCCAGGGGGCGATAGCCCTGGCCGTGGTGAGCGCCGCGACGATCGCGCTGGGCTGGCTGATCGCCGGCCGGATGCTGCACCCGCTGCACACCATCACCGAGACGGCCCGGCGCATCGCCGAGTCCCCCGCCGCCGACCGTGGCCTGCACGAGCGGATCGCCCTGGACGGGCCGAACGACGAGCTGAAACAGCTGGCCGACACGTTCGACCTGATGCTGGCCCGGCTGGACCGGTCGCTCGACGGGCAGCGGCGGTTCATCGCGAACGCCTCGCACGAGCTGCGCACCCCGCTCACCCTGAACCGGACGCTGCTCGAGGTGGCGCTGGAGCCGGAGACCGTCTCACCCGAGGTGCGGCAGCTAGGCGCCACGCTGCTCGCCATCAACGACCGGCACGGGCGGCTGATCGACGGCCTCCTGCTGCTGGCCCGTTCCGAGCGCGAGGTGAGCGAGCGCTCCTACGTGGACCTCGCCGACATCGTCGACCACGTGGCCGTCGCGGACACCGTCAAGGTCGTCGCCGAACCGGGCGAGGCCGCCGTGCTGGGCGACCCGGTGCTGCTGGAGCGCCTGGTGCAGAACCTGGTGGAGAACGGCGTCCGGCACAACGTGCCGGAGAACGGCTGGGTGCAGGTGTCCACCCGCACCCGGCCGGACGGCTGGGTGGAACTGCGGGTCGCCAACTCCGGCCCGGTGGTCCCCCGCTACGAGGTGCCCGGCCTCTTCCAGCCGTTCCACCGCTACCACCGGGAACGCCTGGCCGGGCCCGGCGCCGGGCTGGGTCTGTCGATCGTCCGGTCGGTCGTCGAGGCCCACCACGGCCGGGTCCACGCCGACGCCCGCGACGAGGGCGGGCTGATCGTCACCGTCCTTCTCCCCCGGGCCCCCTGACCGGCTCCGGGACCCCGGTCCCGGACGAGGCGGCGGACCGCCGCGCCAGGCCCACCACGCCCCACCCCATGATCAGCGCCGCGGCGCCCACGGCGACCAGCCCGGCCGCCCCGAACCGTGCCCTCTCCTCGAACAGGAGAGCGCCGGCGAACGCCGCGACCAGCGGATTCGTCACGCTCACCGTGGCCAGTGGCGCGGCCAGCCCGGCCCCGCGATAGGACAGCTGGCCGATCGCGTAGCCGGTGACCGAGAACGCGCCGACCAGTGTCGCGGCGGTCACGGACACCGCCGCGAGCCCGCCCGTGGTGAAGGCCGCCAGCACCGCCTTGGACAGCACCGAGGCGATCCCGAAGGCCGTCCCGGCGGCCGCCGCCAGCAGCACCGCCCGCATCCGCGGACCGGACCGCCACCCGGCCAGCGAGCAGGCGAACACCACCCCGGCGGTGACCGCCCCGACCACCTCCACCGCCGGCTCGGTCAGCAGCGCCGGGGCCTCCGACTCCACCGACAGCGACAGGATCAGCGCCAGCCCGGCCACCGTCATGGCCGCCTCCAGCCAGGCCGCCCGGCTGAGCCGGGTGTGATAGCGGATCACCTGGATGGGCAGCGCGAACAGCAGGGTGAGCGTGCCGAGGGCCTGCACCACGGCGACCGTGCCGAAATTCAGCGCCAGCAGGTGCAGCGCCACCCCGGTCCCGGTGAGCAGCAACGCGACCGCCCACCGGGACCGGCCGCGATGCCCGCGCCCGGCCAGCCTCTCCTGCGCCACCGCGGCGCCGGCGTAGGCGGCCGCGGACAGCACGGAGAGCACGACGGCCCACCCCAGCGATCCCATCGCCCCCACCTCGCTGTCGCGCGGCCGACCAAGACCGGTCCTTACCATCGACGATACCGAGCGCCGACCGCATCGGATCGCTCTGAACCGGCAGGATCTACCCGGAATCGTCGGCGATAACCCGGCTCCGCCGCGCCGTGGCGCGGGCGCGTGCCCGGGCCGGCCGGGCCACGTTGCGCTCCACCGTGCCGTGCGCCCGGCGGCTGGCCGCCTCCCGCCGCGCGTCCCGCGCCACCCGCGGGGCCGCCCGCCGCCCGGATCCGTCTCGCCTCACGTACGCCTCGCTCATACCCGCATCCTCACCCACGGGTACGACAGTTCCACGCTCGTCCACAGACCGCCGGGACCTTGTCCACAGGGTGGCGAAAATCTGTTTCGCGGCTCGTCCGCGGCCTGCCACGATCCCCGGCATGACAACGGCGGCGGCGGGTGGCACGCGGATCGGCTGGGCGGATCTGCCCGGCTCGGTCCAGCACGCGGTGGAGGAGATCATCGGCGGCGGCCCGGTCGTCGCGGCGGCCTCCCAGCCGGGTGGCTTCTCCCCCGGCACCGCCGACCGGGTCCGCACCGCGTCCGGGGCCCAGGCCTTCGTCAAGGCCGTCACCCCGGCGCTCAACCAGGAGTCGGCCGACCTCGCCCGCCGTGAGCTGCGGATCACCGCCGCCCTGCCGGAGCACGCGCCGGTGCCGCGGATGCTGGGCGGCTTCGACGACGGCGCCTGGGTGGTCCTGGTGCTGGAGGACGTGGCGGGCACCCACCCACGCGTCCCGTGGGTGGCCGCGGAGATCGACGCGGCCGCGGCCGCGCTGCGCGACCTGGCCGCCGCGCTGACCCCGGCGCCGGTGCCCGGCCTGCCGACGGCGGCCGGGCGACTCGCCGCCGACTTCGCCTCGTGGGACCTGATCGCCGCCGCGCCGCCCGACGACCTCGACCCCTGGGCCGCACGCCGGCTCGGCGCGCTGCGCGCGGCCGCCGACCACGGCATCGCCGCGTTGTCCAGCGGGCAGACCATGGTGCACGCCGATCTGCGGGCAGACAACATCCTGGTCCGGGCCGACGGCCGACTGGTCTTCATCGACTGGCCATGGGGTTGCGTGGGCCCCGCCTGGCTCGACTCCGTGCTGCTGGCGATCAACGTGATCGTGCACGGCGGCGATCCCGGCCCGCTGCTCGGCGGCGTCGACCGCGACGCCGTGGTGGGTGTGTTCGCGGGCGCCGCCGCCTACTTCCAGCACCGCTCCCGCCTCGCGCCACCACCGGGCCTGCCGACGGTCCGCGCCTTCCAGCGCTTCCAGGGCGACGCCCTGCTGCCCTGGTTGCGCGACGCCCTCGGCGACTGACGCGACGGAGCCCACGCAAGGAAAAGAACGGATCCCGCGCAAGGAAAGGGAACGGATCCCGCGCAAGGAAAAAGAAAGGTCCACCCGTTAGCGTCACGGCCGTGAAACCGGACTGAACCACACCCGCAGCCGTCGCGTAACAGTTACGGGGTTGACCGGTAGATGGGACCTCAAGCACACCGCACCGGACCCGGCATGCCGGAGGACTAGGCTGGACGCCCTGAACTGGGCTTCGGCGTGGCGGCCCGGGCGGCCAACCGAAACATGGAACGGAAGATGATGATCGACCAGCCCAAGGTGCGTGTCCTGCTTCTCGAGAGCATCCACCCCGACGCCGTCTCCCGGCTCGAGGAGGACGGATTCCAGGTCGAGTCCCTGCGCAACGCGCTCGACGAGGTCGAGCTGATCGACCGCATCTCCGGAGTGCAGTTGCTCGGTGTCCGGTCCAAGAGCCAGGTGACGGCGAAGGTGCTCGAGGCGGCTGACAGCCTGGTCGCGATCGGCGCGTTCTGCATCGGCACCGACCAGATCGACCTGCCGGCCGCCACCGCCGGTGGCGTCGCGGTCTTCAACGCGCCGTTCTCGAACACCCGCTCCGTGGTGGAGCTGGCGATCGCCGAGATCATCGCGCTGACCCGGCGGCTCACCGAGAAGAACACGCTGATGCACTCCGGCGTCTGGGACAAGTCGGCCGACGGCGCCCACGAGATCCGCGGCCGCCGCCTCGGCATCGTGGGCTACGGCAACATCGGCACCCAGCTGTCGGTGCTCGCGGAGAACCTCGGCATGTCGGTCTCGTTCTACGACACCGCCGACAAGCTGGCGCTGAGCAACGCGCACCGCTGCGCCAGCCTGGACGAGCTGCTCGAGTCCAGCGACATCGTCACCCTGCACGTGGACGGCCGGCCCGGCAACGCCGGCTTCTTCGGTGCCGAGCAGTTCGCCAAGATGCGGCCGGGCAGCCTGTTCCTCAACCTGTCCCGCGGCATCGTGGTCGACCACCTGGCCCTGCGGGACGCGCTGCAGAGCGGCCACCTGGCCGGTGCCGCGGTCGACGTCTTCCCCACCGAGCCGAAGGGCCGCGGCGACGAGTTCCTGTCCGAGCTGCGCGGGCTGCCGAACGTGATCCTCACCCCGCACATCGGCGGTTCGACCGAGGAGGCCCAGTCCGACATCGGCGGCTTCGTGGCGAACAAGCTGGCCAAGTTCGTGACCGACGGCAACACCACGCTCAGTGTGAACCTGCCCGGCGTGACCCTGCCCGAGCTGCCCGGCATGCACCGCATCGTGCACATGCACAAGAACACGCCGGGCGTGCTGGCGCAGGTCAACCGGATCCTCGCCGAGCACGGTGTCAACGTCGAGGGCCAGATGCTCAGCACCCGCGGCGAGTTCGGCTACCTGATCACCGACATCGCCCGCGGCTACAGCGACGAGGTGCTCGACCAGCTCCGCGCCATGGAGCAGACCGTCCGCCTGCGCGTCCTGAACTGACGGCTCAGCGGTTCGAGACCGCCTGACCGGGAAGGTCAGGCGGTCTCGACCGTCAGCAGGGTGACCGGGGCGACCGCGTCGACGTCGTAACGGTTGCCGCTGGTCCAGTCCTTCGGGGTGAGCGTGGACCCGGGCGCCACGTTCCGTAGCGTTTTCGAGCCGGCCGTCACCGTCCCGGCGCCACCGCCGACCTTTATCCGGACCGGGCTGCCGCTGGGCGCCCGCAGGATCAGCTCCTCGATCCCGCCGGTGATCTTCATGGGCACCGTGCCGGAGGCGTCGGCCAGGGTCATCTCGGCCCGCCGGGTGCCGCCGACGATCTCGATGCCCCGGATCCGTCCCTCGCTGAGGTCGACGATCCGTTCGGCCGAGTAGCCGGAGAAGCGGATGGTCCACCGAACCTTCGCGGACAGCACGACCTCCACCTCGCCGCCGGTGCCGGTCTCGTCCCGGGCCACGTCCACCCGCAGCCGGTCGTCGCGGAACTCGGCGTTGGGCCGGATGCCGGCGTTGTCGGGCGCGCTGATCCGGTACATGTCGGTGCCCAGGTCGGCGATGGTCAACCGCACCCGGTCGGTGGCGGCCAGCATCTCGAACGTGGCGATGGTCCGCGACTCCAGCGGCCCGGTCACCACCCGCTGGTCGTCCCCGAGCTGCAGCATGTCGCTGATCTGGCTGTCGTCGCCGGTGTAGTAGACGACGCCGGTGAACGCCACGACGGCCAGCGCCACCACGCCGAGCAGCGTCATGCCGGCGGTGACCAGCCGGGACTGCCGCGGTCGCGGACGGACGGCGGGCGGAGCCGGGGCGGAGGACGCCGGGGTCTCGCTCCAGACGGCCGGCTCGTTGGGCCGCTGGTCCCGCGCTCCACTCCAGAACGTCTCCCCGGCCGGGCTCCCGATCGGGCCCCAGGTGGGCGGTTCCGCGAAAGCCGCCGGCTCCGCGGCGGGCGGCTCCGGGAAGGCAGGCGCCGGATTCCCCGTCGTACGTACGACGGGAAGTTCCTCGGAGGGCACACCGGAGCGGTTCCTCCGCCTGCGGGCGGGCAACTCGTCCGTCACCGGCAGCGCACCCGAGGCGGCCGCAAGCGCCCCCATCGAGCCGCCGGCCGGCCTCGGGTGCCGTGACGGCTCCCCATCGCCGCCGGTGTCGCCCTCACCGGGCGCACGCCCCGTCCGCGATCGACCGATCGGCCCGTCGCTGAAGCCGAAGGACGTCCGTCCCGGCCCGGCCGGCGACGCGGGCCCGAACGCGGGCGGTGACGACACCGAACGCGGCGACGGTTCCGACGGCGCCGATTCGGGCGGCGGTGCCGCGACCGGCGACGAGAGCGAGCCGGTGTCCGACTCGCCGCCGAACCACGAGACCGGCTCCCCTTCCGGTTCGAGCGGTGGTTTCTTGGGCCGCCGCAACGGCAGCCCCGAAGCCGTACGCTCTTCCCCCGCCCCGGCCCCAGCCGAGTCGGGAGATGAGCCGACGGCGGCGGTACGGTCCACGCGATTCCTCCCTGCAGCGCAACCTCGGTATGTCCCCCGATGGAAGTACGTAAGGAATCGCCTATCGGATGAGTGACAAGGATGTTTACCGTGGGTCAGGTCGAAGGAGCCCGCGCCTGGTGGCGATGGCGACCGCCTCCAACTGGCTGTGCGCCCCCAGTTTGGCGAGCACGGCCTTCTGATATCCGCGGCAGGTGTGCACGCTGATGCCCAGCCGGCGAGCCACGGTCCGGGCGTCCAAACCGGCCGCCATCAGCTGCAACACCTCGTTCTCCCGGACCGTCAGCCCACCGCTGGCGACGCCGCCGCGCGGGGCGGTGGCCGGTGTGGTGCTGCGCAGCAGCCGGGCCAGGATGTCGGTGGAGACGGTCATGCTGCCCCGGTGCGCGGTACGCAAGGCGTTCAGCACGTCACCGAGCGCACCGTTTTTGGAGAGGAATCCGGCCGCTCCGGCGGTGGTGGCCCGTCGTACCAGACTCTGCTCCTCGCTGGCAGTGAGGATTACCACACGTGAATCCGGCTGTCGTACCCGGATGAGTTCGGCGATGGCGATGCCGTCCGCATCGGACAGCTCGGGATCGAGCACGATCACATCGGGTCGCAACTCTGCCGCGAGACTCAACGCCTCGGCCCCTGTCCTGGCGTGTCCCACCCAGCGCAGATCGGGCTGACCAGCCAAAGCGTGCCCGAGCAACTCGGCGAAGGTCTGGTGGCCATCGACGACGAGCACCGTGATCGCCTCGTCGCTGTCCATACGTCACCTTCCTCAGTCCGCCCCGTCGGGCTCCGCGCAGTCTAAGGATTACCCGAAGGAATGCCCGACCTACCAACAGGCTGCCCGCCGGTACGGCCGACGACCGGTTGCCTCCGAGCGGACCGGATGCCCCGTCGTTCGGCCGACTCACCCCCTCGCTTTGGGGCTTGCCGCAACGGACGCCGGACAAGCAGAGTTCTGGATCATGTTCGACATCCAGCTCTTCGGCCCGATCGAGGTCCGGACCCGCGGCATCGTTCTCTCCGGGGAGGACTTCGGCGGCGCCCGGCCCCGCCTTCTGCTCGCGCTCCTGGCGCTGCGCGGAGGCCGGTCGCTTGTGGAGCTGGCCGACACGCTGGGTGTCGCCCCGGCCACGGTCAAGTCGGATCTGGCGGTGCTGCGCGACCGTCTGGAGCCGGGCGTCCGGGACCGGGAGTCGGTGATCATCGGCCGCCGGGGCACGTTCCGGCTGGACCCCGATCGGGTGCACGTCGACGCCGCCACCTTCGATCAGCTGCTCGCCGTGGCGGCCGGCCGTTCCGCGGACCGGGCCACCCGCCCGCTGGCCGCCGCCGAGGTGCTGGCGTCGCGTCCGCTGCTGGAGGACGAGGACGCGCCCTGGGCCGCCGAGGCCCGTGCCGAGTACCGCGCCAAACTGATCATGGCGAGCACCCCGCAGCCGATCAGGTAGGACGAGCAGAATCACGGGGTGCTGCCCACCACCCTGACGCCGGTGCCAATGGCCCCGGAGATCTCCCTGTTCCTGGTGAACCGCCCGGTCGGCCTGTTCGATCTGACCGGCGGCGAGTTCCGTAGCGACCTGCCGCCCCCGTTCTGGGCGTTCGCCTGGGCCGGCGGCCAGGCGCTGGCCCGTTTCCTGCTGGACCATCCGGACGAGGTGGCCGGCCGCCGCGTGCTCGATGTGGCCACCGGCTCCGGGGTGGCCGCGATCGCCGCCGCCCACTGCGGCGCCGCCGCGGTGGCCGTGACGGACATCGACCCGGCCGCCGTCGAGGCCGCCCACCGCAACGCGTCGGCGAACGGCCTGTCCCTGGTGGGCCACCTCGACGAACCGCAGGTGGTGCTCGCCGGGGACGTCTTCTACAGCCCCACGGTCACCCCGAAGATGGTCGCCACCCTGCGCGCGGCCCGCCGGGCGGGCGCGACCGTGCTGGTCGGCGACCCGGGCCGCGGCTTCTTCCCCGGGCACCTCTTCGACCTGGTCACCGAGTACCTGGTGCCGGTCCCGGCCGCTCTCGAGGACACCGAGTCCCTGGTCACCGGGGTGTGGCGGCTCAAAGGTAATTGAGCCGTACAACAAGTTGTAGGCTACACGCATATTCCCCTCTGGAGGCCGCGAGTGCATGAGCAGGAATCCACCCGCCTGGGCGACGAGATCGCGCGGTTGGTCCGGATGGGCGCGCGATTCCGGGGCATGTTCAAGACCGGGGATCTCGGCGCCGAGTTCTCCGCGCTGATGCTGCTGCCGCCGTTGCGTGCGATGGGCCCGATGCGAGTCACCGATCTCGCGGAGTTCAAGCAGGCCGATCCCTCGACGGTCAGCCGCCAGGCCGCCCAGCTCGTCAAGGCCGGCCTGGCCCGCCGGGAGGCGGATCCGGTGGACGGCCGTGCCTCGCGGCTGGCCGTCACCGAGGCCGGGGTGCAGGCGTGTGAGCGGGTGCGGGAAGCCCGTGCGGCGATGCTCGAGCGGGCCCTCGCCGACTGGCCGGCCGAGCGGATCACCGCCTTCACGGACCTGTTCGAAGAGTTCAACCACGCGGTCGAGGCGCTGCTGCGCACCGATCCGACCACACCCCGACGGGAGCCTGCGTGAGTCACGCCAAACCGGTGGAGTTCACCCACCGCCAGATCCTGACGATCCTCGGCGGGCTGATGATGGGCATGTTCCTCGCCGCGCTCGATCAGACGATCATGGCAACGGCGACCCGGACCATCGCCGACGACCTGCAAGGCTTCGACCTGCAGGCCTGGGCCACCACCGCCTTCCTGATCACCTCGACCATCTCCACGCCGCTGTACGGCAAGCTCTCCGACATCTACGGCCGGCGGCCCTTCTTCCTGCTCGCCATCGCCATCTTCATCCTCGGCTCGTTCCTGTGCGGTCTGTCCGACAGCATGTGGCAGCTGGCCGCCTTCCGGGCCATTCAGGGTCTCGGCGCCGGTGGTCTGATGTCGCTCGCTCTGGCGATCATCGGTGACATCGTTCCGCCCCGTGAGCGTGCCAAGTATCAGGGCTTCTTCCTGGCCGTCTTCGGAACCGCGAGCGTGCTCGGCCCGATCCTGGGCGGCTTCTTCGCGGGCGCCGACCAGATCCTCTGGACCGACGGCTGGCGCTGGGTGTTCTACCTCAACGTGCCGATCGGCCTGGCCGCCATGGCGGTCGTCGCCCGGGTGCTGCACCTGCCGCACCACCGTGTCGACCACCGGATCGACTGGCCCGGCGCGCTCACCCTGATCCTCGGCCTGGTGCCGCTGCTGACCGTCGCCGAGCAGGGCCGGGACTGGGGCTGGACCTCCGGCCGCTCGATCCTCTGCTACGTGATCGGCGTGGTCGGCCTGATCGGTTTCGTGCTGGCCGAGCGGGCCTACAAGGACGAGGCCCTGCTGCCGCTCGCCCTGCTGGCCAAGCGCACCGTCGCGGTCGGCGTCACCGCCAGCACCATCCTCGGCATGGCGATGTTCGGCGGCCTGATGACCGTCCCGCTCTACCTCCAGATCGTGAAGGGCTCCTCGGCCACGCTGGCCGGTCTCCAGATGATCCCGTTCGTCGTCGGCATCATGGGTGGCTCGATCATCTCCGGCCAGCTGATCTCGAGGACCGGCCGCTACCGCATCTTCCCGATCGTCGGCAGCGTCTTCATGGTCGTCGCGCTGTTCCTCTTCTCGCTGATCGGCGCGGACACCCCGCTCTGGCGGACCATGCTGGTCATGGTGCTGATGGGCCTCGGCCTGGGCAGCAACATGCAGCCGATGATCACCGCCGTGCAGAACGCCGTCTCGCCGCGCGAGATCGGCACCGCCACCGGCGCGGTCACCTTCTTCCGCTCGATGGGTGGCACGCTCGGCACCGCGGTCTTCCTGTCGGTGCTGTTCAACGTGCTGCCCGGCAACATCAGGGACGCCTATGCCTCGGCCCGGGCGACACCCGAGTTCCAGCAGGCGCTGGCTTCCGACCCGGCCCAGGGCGAGCTGCTCAAGACCGCCATGGGCGGCGCCGGCCTCGCCGACACCTCGTTCCTGAGCCGGCTCTCCGACGTGATCGCCCACCCGTTCAAGGTCGGCTTCGCCGAGAGCGTGCACGTCGTCTACCTGATCGCGTTCTTCGTGATGATCCTCGGCCTGATCGTGGTCTTCTTCCTGCCGGAGCTGCCGCTCTCGCAGCGCTCCGCGCAGCAGGCCCGCGCCGAGGACGAGCTCCAGGCCACCGGCGACGGTCCCGCTTAGATCAAACCTTCGGGGTACGGGTGGAGCACACGCCCGTACCCCCGCCTTCGACGCCTTCCCAGGCAGGCGCAGTAGCGTGACCACATGGCTGTTGTGAAGATCAACGCGATCGAGGTCCCCGAGGGCGCCGGCCCCGAACTGGAGAAGCGGTTCGCCGCCCGGCACGGCGCGGTCGAGAACTCGCCCGGTTTCCTCGGCTTCGAGCTGCTGCGCCCGGTCGCCGGCGAGACCCGCTACTTCGTGTACACCCGCTGGGAGAGCGAGGAGGCCTTCCAGAACTGGGCGAACGGCGACGCCAAGGCCGCACACGCCGGCGAGCGCGCCAAGCCCGTGGCGACCGGCGCCTCCCTCCTCGAGTTCGAGGTGGTCCAGCAGGTGGAGAAGAGCTAGGTTCCCGCGTTCCGGGCGGCTGCGGCGACCAGGCGGCCCGCGACGGTGGATCGGTCGAGGCCGAGACGCTGGGCGCTCTCCTGGAGGACGGCGTAGGCCTCCTGCACGCCGCAGCCGCGCTGCGCGATGATCACACCGACCGCGCGGTCCACCTCGGCGCCCTCGGTGAGCGCCTCCCGCCGGTGCAGCTCACCGAGCAGCACCTCCGCCTGCCCGGCCAGCGCCATCGCGGTGACAAGCACCTCGGGCTTCACCTCACCGGCCCGATCCGGGTAGACGCTGAGCGCCCCGACCGCGCTGCGCCGCACGTCCATCGGGACCGCGGCAACCGCCGCCAGCCCGTCGGCCCGGGCCGCGGCGTGCAGCTGCGGCCAGCGCTCGTCGCCCGGGAGGTCCGCGGAGGTCACCACGGAACGCGTGCGGGCCGCTTCCAGACCCGGGCCGGCGCTTCCCGCGTACTGAAGCTGGTCGAAGGTCTCGCCCGCGGAGCCGGCGGCGGCCCCGGTGAGCGGCCCGCCCTCACCGATCAGGGCGACCGAGCAGCGGACCACGCCTGGCAGCGCACCCGCCGCGAACGCGGCGAGCCGGTCGAGCGCCTGGGTGAGCGAGTCGGCGGAGAGCAGCCGGACGGTCAGCTCGTGCAGCAGCCCGGCCAGTTCCACCGGGTGCGGGCCGGCGGACGGCGCTCCGGAGAACCGGGGCGAGCGCCGGGCGCTCCCACGGCGGGACGGCTGGATCGGGCCATCGGCGGGGGTGCGCCGGGTCAGCCGGGCGCCACGCTGCGCGGCCGGGACACGGCGTTTCGGTGCGGACACCCGAGGGATATTGCCACGTCTATCCGGAAAAGCGCGCCACGAGGTGCCCCTAATGGGGGGTGTTGCCGGAATAAACCGTCTCGTCAGAACGACGTTTTTCGAGGAACGAGCCGGGCGCCGCTCCGGGGTCGTCCTCACGCTCGCCGGATTCGGCGAGCACCGCTTCGGCCTGGAATTCCGGGTCGGCGCTGCCGGTCACGGCCTCTTCCGGAAGCAGATTCGCGGCGCGCCGCCCGATGCGATCGTCGGTCATGTGCGGGCGGATACCCCACAAGTGGCCCGGAAAACCGCGACGCCCTCCCGGTGAGACCGGGAGGGCGGACGCGGAGGCCGGTGTGCAGGTCGCCTCGCGGCGAGTGGCTCAACACGGCTCCAGCCGAACGGTCGAATCGCCCCCACATGCGTGGGGACAACCGCTCACGGTATTCCGTGCAGGCGATGGGTGAGGCCCGGGGACACTGGGCACACCGGCATCCGTTCATAACCGTCGGCATAGCCGCATGATTCCGTGAGCATCTGTGACCTGGATCACTACTTGAGGGTTTGACCGGGCCCGCCCCGGGTAGTCCACCCGCCGTGACCGACGACATCCGAGAGCTGGACACCTTCCTGGACGCCGCCTACGACGCCCAGGAGCGGCTGACCAGCGGAGACCTGCGCCGGCGAGCGATCGCCGCGGACCTTCCGGCGGCCGCCCTGACCCGCATCGACGCCCTGCCCGAGGGCGAGTACGCCCAGGACGAGGCCGCCGAGGCGCTGCGTGCCATCAACGTCTGACCCGGATCTACTCCCGGCCGACGCGCTCCGCCTTCTCCTTGGCGATCGAGTAGGCCATCTGGAGGAAGTCCGAGACGGCCGTGGCGGTCAGCGCGGTGGCCGCCAGCCGGGTCAGCCGGGGCGACAGCACCAGCCCACCGGTCAGCCCGGTGGCGACCCAGACGGCCAGACAGAACGGGCAGGTGATCAGCTCACCGATCCCGTGCCGTACCGAGCTGCCCTCGTCGCGCACCTCCTCGTTGAGCTCGGCCGCGCCGGCCGGCTCCGCGTACCGGGTGAACGGGGCACGCAGCGGGCTGGTCACCGCGTCCTTGGCGACCAGCCGGCTGAGCTTGTGGGTGGCGATGGAGAGCAGCGCCACATCGGACATGGCCGGCCGCTCCGGTATCGGGCGGCCGCTGAGTTTGGCGGCCGCCGCCAGGACCCCGGTCATCGCACCGAAGGCGCCCATGGCGACCAGATAGCCGTCCAGCGGCCGGTGCTCGTGCGGCGCGTACCGCCGGGCCATCCGGGTCACCCGCTCACGCACCACCGTCAGAAGTCCTGGGTGAGCCGGTCCGGGTCGACCTCACGGCCCGGTTTGCGCGCCATGTACTCGGTCTCCAGCTCGGCAGTGCGCTTGAAGTGGTTCTCCAGTGCCGCGTCCGGGCCGTGTCGCAGCGTCTGCAACCGGGTCCGGTAGAGGCTCGCCAGCTCCCTGAAGAGGTCGTCGTCGGCCAGGCCCGCGGGGTCGATGCCGATGTCGAAACTCACCATCGCCCCTTCCTCCAACCGCGCTTCCATCATCGTCCGTCTCCGTTCGCGTCAATCCGCCAGTGAGCACGGGTTGCCCATGCGTGCGCCCGCCAAACCCGCCGGTACGCTCGGGGCATGAAAGGGCTGTGGACTCCGGCGTGGATGGCCCGGCATCTGCTCGCGATCGTGCTGACCGCGGGCTGCCTGGCTCTCGGCTGGTGGCAGTTCAGTCGCGCCGCCGACGGCAACGCGATCAGCTGGGGCTACATGTTCCAGTGGCCGGTCTTCGGGGGCTTCGTCGTCTTCATCTGGGTCCGCGAGATCCAGGTGGCCCGTCGCAGGGCGGCAGGTGAGCCGCTGACCGCCCCGGAGAAGCCGGCCCCGCCGCGCGCTCCGGGTTCCGCGGTCACCCTGGGCCGCCCGGTCCGGGTGGGCTCCCGCCCGGCGGCGCCCGCCGAGGCGGATCCGGAGCTCGACGCGTACAACGACTATCTGGCCTGGCTCGCCGCGAACCCGGGCGCCCGCCCCGCCGACTACCCCGGCCGCATCCCCCAGTAGATACCGATCAAGGAGTCACCCGCCGTGCAGGGAGCCCTCACCCGTTACCGGATCATCGCCTGGATCGTCGGCGTGGTCCTGATCGCCCTCGTCGTGGTCGGCATGCCGCTCAAGTACGGCCCGGCCGACAACCCGATCGTGGTCGAGACGGTGGGCCCGTTCCACGGCTTCCTCTACATGGTCTACCTGGTCTGCAGTTTCGACCTGGCCCGCCGGGCGAAGTGGCCGTTCAGCCGGATGGTCCTCGTCATGTTGGCCGGCACCATCCCGTTCTTCTCGTTCTGGGCCGAACGCCAGGTGACCCGTCACTGGGTCCCGGCCGCCGAACCGGCCCTGAGCGAATAGTCCGTTTATCGCGTTGTAATAACGCTCAGCGGCGATCAAATAACAGCCCGTTATCGGGATTAATGACGTGATCCCGGCTATTGGTAAAAATCACTCGGTCAGGCCTTGATTTCTTTTCTTTCGTCGATAGGTTAATGCGGTTGGTCCGGTCCGCAGCCACAACCCCTCGGGTGGCGCCGGCCAACGCCGCCGATTGACGCGCGGCGATCCGGCGCCCCACCCCACGGGCGGCGGCCGCCGTGAACCGGGCCGGGAGCAAACGCGGACGGGGCCTCTCTTCCAGCCCTGCCCTCCCGCCGACCCGGTGGGCGGCCAAGCGGAAGAAAGGCCCCTGACCAGTGCCACACCCCCGAACCCGGCTCCGGGCGCTCGTGGTCGCGTTGACGGCGTTCGCGATCACCACGTCCGGAGGGACGGCCGCACACGCCGCCCCGTCCGCCAGCGAGCTGAAGAAGAAGATCGACGCCGCTTCGGAGAAGCTCGAGGACGTCACCGAGTCGTACAACAAGATGCGGCTCGACCTGAAGAAGACGAAGACCGACGCGGTGAAGCTCGAGGCCTCGCTCAAGCCGGCCCAGACGGCTCTCGCCGAGGCCACCGAGAAGGTCCGGACCATCGCCGCCACCACGTACATGCAGGGCCGTGTCGGCCCGATGAACGTCCTGGTGAGCGGGGATCAAGAGAGCCTGCTGGAGCGGATGACGTTCCTCGAGCAGGTCACCCGGTCGAACCAGCAGGACATCGACGCCTTCACCGAGACGACCCAGACCTTCGCCGAGCGCAAGGCCGCCCTCGCTCAGACCCAGACCAAGCAGACCGCACAGGTCAAGGAGCTGGCGGCGCGCAAGGACAAGATCGAGGACGACCTCGACGACCTGTACGACATGCGCGAGGCCGCCTTCGGCAGCGCCACGGAGGACACCGGTTCCTACACCGGCGAGATCCCGGACATCCCGGGCTCAGCCGGCAAGGCGGTCACGTTCGCGTTCAACCAGATCGGCAAGCCGTACGGCTACGGCGACGCCGGCCCGAACTCGTACGACTGCTCGGGCCTGACGCAGGCGGCCTGGGCGGCGGCGGGCAAGTCCCTGCCGCACAACGCCGCCGCACAGTACAGCGCCACGGCCCGGATCAGCCGATCCGACCTGCAACCCGGTGACCTCGTGTTCTACCGCGGCAACGGCCACGTGGCGATCTACGTGGGCAGCGGGAAGATCATCGACGCCCCGTCCGCCGGCCGGGACGTGCTGCACCGCACGATCGACATCATGTCCCCGAACGGCTACGGCCGGATCAAGTAACTCCGTACCGACGGCGAAGGCCGGTGCCCCCACGGGGCACCGGCCTTCGCCGTTTCGGTGAGCCGAGGCTCAGGCGGCCTGCAGGCCCTCGGCCCGGGCCAGCTCGCGCAGCCGGCCGAGCGCCTGGATCTCCAGCTGGCGGATCCGCTCCCGGCTCAGCGAGAAGCGGGACGCCACCTCGGTCAGGGAGTGCTCCCGGCCGTCCTCCAGGCCGTACCGCGCCCGCATGATGCCGGCCGACCGGTCGTCCAGGTGGTTCAGCAGGCCCTCGATGCGCTGCCGCTCGAGCGCGTTGAGGACGATCTCCTCCGGGCTCGGGGCGTCGCTGTCGGCCACCAGGTCGCCGAGGTTGGTGTCGCCGTCGTCGCCGACCGGCGTGTCCAGGGAGACGGTGTCCTGCGCCCAGCGGGTGAGCTCGTTGACGCGCTCCACGGTCACGCCCAGAGCGGCCGCGACCTGCTCGGGCTCCGGGTCGCCGCCCAGCTCGCGGACGAGCTGACGGGTCACGTTACGCATCCGGTTGACGTCCTCGACCAGGTGCACGGGAAGCCGGACGGTCCGCTCCTGCTGGGCGATGGCCCGGCTGATCGCTTGGCGCACCCACCACGTGGCGTACGTCGAGAACTTGTAGCCGCGCACGTAGTCGAACTTCTCGACGGCGCGGACCAGGCCGGTGTTGCCCTCCTGGATCAGGTCGAGCATCGGCATGCCGGACCGGACGTAGCGGCGGGCGATGGAGACGACCAGCCGCAGGTTGGCCCGGATGAACAGGTCTTTCGCGCGCTGGCCCTCGGTGACGAGGCGCTCCAGTTCCTCCCGGCTGACGCCGCGACGGTCCTCGCCCGTTTCGATCAGGTGCTCGGCGTAAAGGCCCGCCTCAATCGCTTTGGAGAGCTCGACCTCCCGCTCGGCGTCCAACAACGGCGTCCTGGAGATCTCGTGCAGGTAGACTCCGACGAGGTCGCGCTCTTCGGCGACCTGATCGGTACGCATCACGGTGCTCTTCTCCACGTTGCCCACGGTCCCCTCATTGCCGTCACTAACCCTGTTACGGGCATTACCTGCGTCCATCAGCCCTCTCCCGTAACGTCCGCAGCTCGTGCATTGCGGTTGCTGACACATCTACACAACAAAAAGCTGGCCGCACTGATTCCGGCTGGCGGGTCGAAAGTGTCACGAATGCCTGGGTAATAGCTGAGAGCCCAGTGCGCGGTACCTGAGTGCGACGTCGTGCAGACGTTCGGATACCCTTCGCGCGTTCCTCATAACACCATCGGCCTCTTCTCGTCACAGCGACGGGCATCACCCTGGGCACCGCGATGCTCGTCACCCCCGAGTACGGGTTTGGCGCCCGCGGGGTTCATATGCACTGTCGGCCGGGTAAAGACGGGCCTGAAACAAACGCCCGCGAAAGATTCGGGATCTCGAGGGCCCAACGGGACCACCGGTCACGATGCGCCTCGACTCGCCACACATCACTCGCCCACACGGGTGACGCTTCAGCGGCCCGGAACAATCGCAGGTCGGGGGCGGGATCGCCGGGTGAGTGAGGAAAAGCACATGCCCTACGGTGTGACAAGCTGCTCCCCATGACTGCGACGCGTACGGCTCTGGTGACCGGCGGCACAGGTGGGCTGGGGTCGGCCACCATCACGGCGTTCCTGGCCGACGGCTGGCGCGTGGTGGCGCCGGTCCGCCCCGGGACGACCGGCCGTCTGCCGGAGGGCGCGATCGCCGTGGACGCCGACCTCACGGTCGAGGCGGATGTCCGTACGGTGGCCGCGGTGGCCGCCGAGGACCCGGCCGCGCCGCTGCGGGCCGTGGTAAACCTGGTCGGCGGGTACGCGGGCAGTGGCCTGATCGCCGACACCCCGGTCGCCGAGTTCGAGGCGATGCTGGCGGTCAACCTGCGGCCCACCTACCTGACCACGGCGGCGGCCCTGCCGCACCTGGTCGCGGCCGGCGGCGGCTCGGTGGTGTGCGTGTCGTCACGGGCCGGGGTGTCACCGTTCCCGGGCGCGGCCGGCTACGTGACCGCCAAGGCCGCCGTGCTGGGCTTCGCCGGGGCGGTCGCCGTGGAGTACCGCAAGCACAACGTGCGCTGCAACACCGTGCTCCCCAGCATCATCGACACGCCGGCGAACCGGGCGGCCCAGCCGGACGCCGACCACGGCCGCTGGGTGAGCCCGGCGGAGATCGCCGCGGTGATCCTCTTCCTGGCCTCGGACGCGTCGGCGCCGACCAGTGGCGCGCAGATCCCGGTCTACGGTCAGGCCTGATCCAGGCCGAGCTCGGTACGGAGGGCCTTGAGGACCTGGTCGGGCGTGCCGTTGGCGTCGATCACGACGAAGCCCGAGTACTCCGGCAGCGACCGGTAGGCGTCGGTCGCGGCCCGCAGGTACTCGATCGACTCGTGGTCGTAGCCGCGCCGCTCGATCCGCTCCTGGGCGATCTCCGGGTCGACGGCGAGGAAGAACGTCACGTCCGGCCGCGGGAAGAGCCGGTAGGCCAGCCGGGCGAACCGTTCGGCGGCCGGGCGGGCGCCGTGGGCCCGGAGACTGGCGAACTGGCAGACCGCGTACCGGTCCATCACCGCGATCTCCCGGCGCACGGCCCGGCGCAGCAGGGTCCGGGCGATGGCCAGCCAGCGCAGCGCCGACTCGACGGCGAGCGTGCCCCGGCGGCCGAACAGGTCCTCGGCGTCCGCCCGGCCGAGAAGCACCGCGATCCGGCCGAACCAGTGCCGGCCACCCGCGTTCTGCCGGTAGGCGGCTGGGAGCCCGTCCGCGATCAGACGGGCGGCCAGACCGCGGGCCTGGGTGGTCTTGCCGGAGCCGTCTATGCCGACGAGCGCGATGGTGCGCGGCGACCGTCGGGCGCCGCGGGCGGGCAGCGCCGCCGGCCTTGACTGCGCGGGGAGAGCCATACCAACCGACGGTAGCCGGATACCGCACCTTCTGTTCCACACCGCAGGGGCGAGCCCGTCCTCCAGAATGAGCGCAGGGGTTCAAGGTGTCGCGACTCCGGGTAGTCGGTCATCCACCGGGAACGGACAGGAGGTCGCCATGCCACACCGTGTGGACCAGGGTTTGGCCATCACCCTCAAGCGCGTCGCATCGACGTTGAAGAGCGCGGACATACCCTTCGCCCTGGGCGGGAGCTTCGCGGTGTACGCCAGAGGCGGCTACTCCAGTGATCACGACGTCGACTTCCTGATACGCGAAGAGGACAAGGACCGGGCTCTCCAGGAGCTGGCCGCGGTCGGCTGCAGTACCGAACAGCCGCCCGAGGACTGGCTGGTCAAGGTGTACGACGAGGGCCGGATGGTGGACCTGATCTACCGTCCGGTGGAGTCGCCGGTGGACGACGAGACACTGCACGACACCGATCAGATCTCGGTCGAGGCGATCTACATGCCGGTGCTCTCGGCGACCCGGCTCATGGTGCACAAACTGCTCAGCTACAGCCAGCACTACTGCGACTTCGCGACCGGGCTGCCGGTCGCCCGCTCGCTGCGGGAACAGATCGACTGGGGCCGGGTCCGCCGGGAGACCATCAAGTCGCCGTACGCCGAGGCGTTCCTGGTGCTGCTCGACCGTCTGGACGTCGTCTCCTTCCCCGGCGAGACGGAACTCAAGGTTGGGGGATGACGTGACGAACCAGATCGATTTCGAGGCCGAGATCCATCGCCTGCTCATCGAACACGAACAGATCGCCGAGCAGGGCATCACCGTGCACCACCGGGACAACGTGGTGGTGCTCAGCGGGGAGGTGGAGAGCACCCACCGGCGGGACGAGATCTGCCGGCAGATCACCTCGCACTTCCCCGGCGTTGCTATCACCTGCGACATCGGCATCACCCGGGCACAGGCACCCAGCGAGGTGGAGGAGATTTCATGATCAGGATCGCCGCCGTGGGCGACGTCCACGTGGACAAGGACGTGGTGGGCCGCTACCGTCCCGCTCTCGAGCAGTTGCCCGACCGGGCCGACGCGCTGCTCGTCGCCGGTGACCTGACCCGGCACGGGACGGTCGACGAGGCGAAGTGCTTCGCCACGGAGTTCGGCGGGCTGGCCGTACCGGTCGTGGTGGTGCTCGGCAACCACGACCACCAGAGTGACCAGGAGCAGCAGGTCACCGAGGTGCTGACCGACTCCGGGATCACCGTCCTGGAGTGCTCGGCCACGGTGCTGGAGATCCGCGGGCACCGGCTCGGCATCGCCGGCGCCAAGGGGTTCGGCGGTGGTTTCGCCGGCGCCTGCGCCAGCAACTTCGGCGAACGGGAGATGAAGGAGTTCGTCGGCACCACCGAGGACATCTCGGCCCGGCTCGGCGAGGCGCTGCGCTCGGTCCGGTGTGACGCGCTGGTGGCGCTCACCCACTACTCACCGGTGCCGGACACCCTGGTCGGCGAGCCGCTGGAGATCTACGCGTTCCTGGGTTGCTACCAGCTCGGCCACGCCGTCGACTCGGCGCCGACCGCCCTGGCCCTGCACGGGCACGCCCACCACGGCTCGGAGCGCGGCCGTACGCCCGGTGGCGTGCCGGTCCGCAACGTCGCCCACCCGGTCATCAAGCAGGCATACAACGTGTATCAGTTGCTGTCCGAGTCGGTGGACGCGTCGCTCGTACCCGCCTGATGTCAGGTTTCCGGTTTCGGCGGTCCGGGTAATCGCTGAGACATGGACCTACTGCTTTGGATTCTCGCCGTAATCCTCGTGGTCGCCGGCATCCTCGCGCTGTTCCGGCGGCAGATCCTGTGGGGCGTTGTGCTGATCATCGTCGGTCTCCTGGTGGGTCCCGGCGGCGTCAGTATCTTCACCTGATCCTCCTCGTCATCAGCCCTATAGCCGACCCGGACCGGGGTCGCCGCGGCCGCGTCCGAATCGGACACCGCCCCGGTGGCCCCGGTTCTCTTTAGGGACCCACCGCACAGCGGGTGCGATGTACTGCCGCTGATTTCTGACTCAATGCCGGGCGTGGCCGACGTCCATCACTTCGCCTACGGCGTGTTCAATCCGATAGCCGCGTACATGCTGGCGTTCCTCGGCTCGTTTCTCGGGCTGCTCTGCACCGGCCGGGCCCGGGACGCGCGCAACCGCGGCCGGCGCAACCGGTGGCTGGTGATCGCGGCGTTCGCGATCGGCGGCGGCGGGATCTGGCTCATGCACTTCTCCGCGATGCTGGGCTTCGAGGTGCCGGCCAGCCCGGTCCGTTACGACCTCGCGATGACATTGCTGAGCCTGGCCTTCGCGGTGCTGACGGTCGGCATCGGGCTGCTGGTGGTCGGCCACGGCCGGCGCAGCGTCCCGAAGACCCTGGCGGCCGGCCTGCTCACCGGCACCGGTGTGATCGCCATGCACTACACCGGCATGGAGGGCATCCGGCTTCCCGCCACCATCCACTACTCACTGCCGCTCATGGTCGCCTCGGCCCTGATCGCGATCGCGGCCAGCACGGTGGCGCTGTGGTTCGCCGTCTCGGTCCGGGGCGCGGTCAAGGTCACCGGCGCCGCCGCCGTGATGGCCGTCGCGGTCTGCGGCATGCACTACACCGGCATGGCGGCCATGTCGATCGAGCTGCACCCGGGCGCACCGACGTCCGGCGGGATCCGGCCGCTCAGCATGCTGGTGCCGATCATCCTGATCACCACGGCCACCATCGTCGGCGTGGCGCTGAGCGCGTTGCAGGCGATGACCGAGGAGGAGTTCACCGACGGGGCCGGCACCCCGAAACGGGGTGTGCACGCCGAGTCCCCGCAGCCGTGGTCGCTCAAGCAGTCGTCGATGGGAGCCATGCGGCTCACCCCGGCGGCGCGGGCCGTGGTCGGCAACCGGAACGCCGGCGCCACCCGTCCCTCTCCCGGGCCGCGGCCGTCACCCCGGCCCGCCGCGGCGCCGTCGCCGGCGGTGCCACCCGCGACATCCGGTAGCTGATCGAAACCCGTCGCCGCCTCCGATCCGGTATACCTGAACGGCATGGCGCCAAGGATGCTGCTCTCGATGCCACTGCACGCCATCACGGAGGTGTACGGGGAAGCCGGCTTGCGGGACCGTTTCGCTCTGGAACTGGAGTCCTTCCCGACCGGCGACCGCAAGACCCTCACCGAGGCGCTGGACCTGGCCTCCGACCTGCACGCCGCCGACCGCCGGGTGCGCGAGCCGTACCTGAACCACCTGCTGCGGGTGGCGATCCGGATCATCCGCTACTACGGGGTGCGGGACACCGACGTCCTGGTCGCCGCGCTGCTGCACGACGCCGTCGAGGATCACCCGGCCGAACTGGGCGGGATCGACCCGGACGCGCCCTGCGCCGAGCACACCGAGGCCGCCCTGGCCGAGCTGTCGCGCCGCTTCAACCCGCGGGTCGCCGAGCTGGTCCGGTCGGTCACCAACCCGGAGTACGATCCGGCGCGCGACAAGCACGAGCAGTACCGCGCCCACGTGGCGGAGAACCTGGAGCGCGACCCGTGGGCCCGGATCATCAAGATCTCCGACTTCACCGACAACGGGGTCGGCGTGATCCACACCACGATGGACAAGGCGCACCGGTCGGCGACGAAGTACCGGCCTCTCGTACCCAAGCTGCGTGAGCTGGTCGGGCGCCCGGACACGCCGCTCTCCACCCCGGCCAAGGAACACATCCTGGACCAGCTCGACCTCGCCGAGGAGCGCTTCGCCGCGATCCTGGACGAGTGAGCGCGAGGCCCGACCTATGGTGGGGCCATGCCTACTGAAGCCTGGTGGCGCGATGCGGTCATCTATCAGATCTATCCCCGGTCGTTCGCCGACTCGGACGGTGACGGCATGGGTGACCTGCCCGGCATCACCGCGCGCCTGCCCGGGCTGCGCCGGCTCGGCGTCGACGCGATCTGGCTCTCGCCCTTCTACCCCAGCCCGCAGCACGACGCCGGGTACGACGTGGCCGACTACCGCGGCGTCGACCCCCGCTTCGGCTCGCTCGGTGACGCCGACAAGCTGATCGACACGGCCCATGAGCTCGGCCTGCGGGTGATCGTCGACCTGGTGCCGAACCACACGTCCAGCGAGCACGCCTGGTTCCGGGCCGCCCTGGCCGCCGGACCGGGCAGCCCGGAGCGGCAGCGGTACATCTTCCGGGACGGCGCGGAGCCGCCCAACTCGTGGCAGAGCGTCTTCGGCGGCCCGGCCTGGGAGCGGCTGCCGGACGGCCAGTGGTACCTGCACCTGTTCGACGCATCCCAGCCCGACCTGAACTGGGATCATCCGGAGGTCCGCGCCGAGTTCCTGGACATCCTGCGGTTCTGGCTGGACCGCGGCGTGGACGGGTTTCGGGTGGACGTGGCGCACGGCCTGATCAAGGACGCCGACCTGACCGACTGGACCGCGCCGTCGGTGGTCCTCGGCGGTCTGGAGCCGGCCGGCCCGCCGCCGCCGATGTGGGACCAGGAGGGCGTGCACGAGATCTACCGGCAGTGGCGGTCGGTCCTGGACGAGTACCCGGGCGGCCGGATCCTGGTGGCCGAGGCCTGGGTGCAGCCGGAGGAGCGGCTGGCCCGGTACGTACGCCCGGACGAGATGCACCAGGCGTTCAACTTCCCCTACCTGGAGGCGCCCTGGGCCGCCGGCGAGCTGCGGGAGATCATCGACTCGTCACTGGCCGCCAACGACGAGGTCGGTGCGACCACGACCTGGGTGCTCTCCAACCATGACGTGGTGCGGCACGCGTCCCGGCTCGGTTTCCCGCCCGGTGAGCGCCGCCGGCCCGGCATCGGGATCGGCGACCCGCAACCGGACACCGGGCTGGGCCTGCGCCGGGCCCGCGCGGCGGTCCTGCTGATGCTGGCGCTGCCCGGCTCGGCCTACCTCTACCAGGGCGAGGAGCTGGGCCTGCCGGAGCACACCGGGCTGCCCGACGAGGCGCGGCAGGATCCGGCGTGGGAGCGGTCCGGGCACGCCGAGCGCGGCCGGGACGGATGCCGGGTGCCGATCCCGTGGGAGGCCGACGCCCCGTCCTTCGGGTTCGGCCCGACCGACGCGAGCTGGCTGCCGCAGCCGGCCATCTGGGCGGAGTACGCGCTGGACCGGCAGGTGGGCGTGCCCGGCTCGACGTACGAGCTGTACCGGTCGGCGCTGAGCACCCGGCGCGCCCACGAGCTGGGTTCCGGTGAGCTGGTCTGGCTGGCGACCGATCCGGGGGCGCTGGCGTTCCGTAACGGCGACATCGTGGTCGTCACCAATTTCAGCGCCGAGCCGGTGGCGCTACCCGGTGGGGCCCGGATCCTGCTGAGCAGCGAGCCGCTGGACGCGGGTGGGCTGGTCCCCACCGACGTGACGGTCTGGGCGATGCTCTGAGGCGACCGCCAGCAGGGCGGTGTGCGTCTCGTCCATGTCCTTCGCCACCGTTCTGCTGGCCAGCCAGTACATGATCCCGGTCGGGATGAAGAAGAACTGGAAGGCGGCCAGCCCGACCGCGTAGTTGAGCGGTGGCGGGAAGGCCCCGGCGAGGCCGGCGAAGGCGACCGCCACCAGCACGTTGCCGCCCGCCCGGCCGGCTCCGTTGACCAGGTTGCCGAGGCTGTAGACGGTGCCGCGGTGCTGCGGCGGGTTCACGTCGGCGATCATGGCGAACCAGTTCGGCGAGTTCGCCGAGGTCAGCATCACCGCCACGACGGCCACCGCGAGGCAGATCCCGACGGTCGGCTCGGTCAGGACGTTGGTGAACACCCCGCTGATCACCGCGCCGGTGCCCGCGCCGTCCGGAACGGTGATCTTCATGGGCACGAAGAACAACACCACATAGAGGGGTACGGCGGCGAGCACCCCGATCGACGCGACGAGTGCCCGGCCCCGGGGCGTACGCCGTTGCAGCCGGTCGCCGGCCAGCCCGCCGAGGATCGACAGCGCCGCCCCGAGCTGGAAGACGGTCGCGAAGACGCTGCCGATCAGCACCGCCGTGCCGGTGGTGTAGCCCTGGTCCTCGGCCCGGGCCCGGAACAGCACCGGCAGCCACACCATCGAGCCGAACGCGATCTGCGCCGTGCCGCCCTGGAGGATCAGCCAGACGTTGGTGCGCCGTTTCAGAATGACCGGCAGGTCCTCGTGGTGGATCCGCTCCTCGTAGTCGACCCCGGCCAGTTCGGGCTGGCTGTCGCCGCGCGGCACGCTGTAGGTGAACAGGTAGGCCAGCAGGGCGACCACCCCGGCGGCCGACGCGAACAGGAACGGCCGCCGCCAGTCGTCGTGCCCGAGGATCCCGCCGACCAGGGTGCCGGCCAGGGTTCCGACGCCCTGCGACAGGCCCCAGAAGCTCATCACGAGGCCCCGGCGGCGCGGCGAGATCAGGTCGCTGACCACCGAGAAACTCACCGAGGCGACGCCGCCGAGCCCGAACGCGGCGACCGCCTGGGAGGCCAGGAACTGCCCGTAGTCGCCGGCCAGCCCGGACCACACGGTGCCGGCCACCCAGATGACCGTGCCCACGATCAGCACCGGCTTGCGGTCGGTGCGGTCCCCGACGTACGCGAAACCGATCGCCGCGACCGCACTGACCAGGAACATGGTCGTGGTGGCGAGCGCGATGTGGCCCTCGCTGACCCCGAGATCGGCGGCGATGCTGCCGTAGAGCGGGGGGACCAGGCCGATCGCCACGTTGTCCAGCGCGGCCAGGATCACGAACACCACCACGCTGTACGCCCGGTGCACGCTTCCGCCCCTGCTGGTCACCCGGTAGAGGCTATCCGGAGATCCGCCGAACACGAGGGGCGGCGCCGCCCCAGGCAACGCCGCCCCTCTCTCACCCCCCGGTGATGCTCAGCCGCCGATGTCGGCCTGCGGCCCGGCGTACTTCGCCAGCAGCGCCGGAACGTCCGCCGCGGCGTCGAGGGTGTACGGGTAGAAGCTCTTCGGGTCGAAGGCGGAGCCGTTGGTCTGCTGCTTGCCCGAGGAGTTCTTGACGATGCTGCCCGACTGCTTGAGCTGGGCGGCCGACGTGTCGTTGTAGTACGGGTTCACGACGTTGTCGAAGTAGCTGTTCTCCAGGACCATCTTCGTGGCGCCCCGGGACAGGTTGCCGTACGAGGTGATGTTCTGCATGTAGTTGTTGTAGAGGTGCGCGAACGCGACGTTGTCGGTGCTCGGGTTCCGCTGCACGGTGTTCTTGATCCAGTTGTGGTGGATCGTCATCCGCGACGTCACGTTCTCGGTCCAGCCGATGCCGAACGCCTTGTTGCCGGTGTCCAGGATATTCCAGGACACCGTCAGGTAGGTGGTGTCCTTACGGCTGTCGATCATGCCGTCGTTCATCCGGGTGATCTTATTGTGGTCGATCCAGATGTGGTCCGCGGTGTCCATCTGGATGCCGTCGTAGTCGTAGGTCTTGTCGTCCGGGTCGTCCTCGGTCATCCGGGTGTCCCGGATGGTGAGGTTCCGGATGATGACGTTCCTGACCCCGGCGCCGAGGAAGAAGCCGCCGCCGACGATCTCGCCGGTGGCGCCGGCGCCCACGATGGTCTTGTTCGACCGGACCTTGAGCTCGGTGCCCTTCGGGGTGATCGTGATGGCGCCGGCCACCTTGATCACGTACGGCTCGGCCGCGGTGACGTATCTGGTCAGGTCGGCGAGCGTCGTCACGGTGACCGTGGTCCCGGCCGCGCCGCCGGTGGTGCCGCCGCCGGTGGAGGCGAAACCGTCCGGGGTGGACGCCCAGGTGCGGCCGGTGGAGGACGCGGTCACCGGAGTGAACGCCCACTGCTTGTTGGAGTTGGCGGTGCAGGTCTCCTGGATGATCGACGCGCCGTTCGCGGTCGACGCGCCCTGGTCGGAGACGCACAGGCCGTTGCCGACGTTGACGATCTGGTAGGTGTCGGTGCCGGACGCCACCAGCTTCCACTGCTGGTTCGTCTGCGACGAGGCGCAACCCCACTGCTGGAGCCGCTGGCCCGAGGTGGTCGAGGCCGCGGGCACGTCGACGCACTTACCGCTGTCGACGTTCTGGATCAGGAAGTTCGAGCCCGCGGCGACCAGCTTGAACTGCTGCCAGGCGGCGCCGGCGGTGCACCCCCACTGCTGGAGCAGGGCGCCGTTGTCCTTCGACGCGGACGGCACGTCGATGCACTTGCCGCTCTTCTTGACGATCAGCTGGTAGGTGTTGCCCGCGGCCGGGGCGGCCGCCGCGTTCGACGGGATGATCGACCAGCCGATGAAGGCGGCCGGCACCGCGAGAACGGCCGTGGCCAGAAAGACGCGCTTCTTCATGATCAACCCACCGGGTTCCAGTTGTCCGTGCCCGCGAGGTACTTCTGCGGGGTGTAGTTGGCGGCCTGCGCGTCACTGAGCTGCGGCCGGTTGCTGTTGGTCGTCGCGCCGGAACCGGTGTTCCGGTATTCCAGGAACCGGGCGTTCTGCCACGTGTTGCCGGACATGTCGGTCCACGGCTGGGCGGTCTTGATGGTGGCGCTCAGGCTCGACTCACGGAACAGCACCTGCGCGCTCGGGCCCCACGGGCGGCCGAGCTGGGTGGTGTTGCTGGTCGCGCCGGTGATCGTGCTCTTGTAGACGAGGAAGCCGTACGCGTTCGCCGCGTCGGTGCGGGCCGCCGTGATCGGGCCGCCGGTGCTCCGCTTCTGGTAGATCTTCGTGCCGTTGAACACCGCGGTGCCGGCGCCGAAGATGAAGTCGACGGTGCCCTCGACGTAGCCGCCCTTCACATAGGAGCGGCCGCTGTTGACCAGCAGGGTGTCCTGGGCGCCGAGGAACCGGACGTTGTCGAAGACGAGCCGGTCGGCGTTCAGGTTCGCGGCCACCGCCTGCGACCCTTCGCCGTAGTCGTTCGAGATCGTCAGGTTGGTGGCGTTGAACTCCTTGCCGTTGGCGAAGAGTGTGGCGCTGCCCGAGGTGCCGTAACCGCCGGCGTTGCTGCGGTTGTTGACGATCACCACGTCGTCGTTGGAGTCGCCGCCGCCCTGGAGCGTGATGTACGGCTTGTTCGACGGGACGGTCACGATCTCCCGGTAGGTGCCGGGCTTGATGGTGATCGTCTTCCGGCCGGCGTTGTTCGCCCCGACCGCGTCGATCGCCGCCTGCACGGTCCGGTAGGTCCCGGTGCCGTCGGCGGCCACCGTGAAGGTGCCGGTGGCGCCACCGGAGACCAGGGTGAACGCGAACTGCTTGTTCGAGTTCGCGGTGCACGTCTCCTGGATGATCGACGCGCCCGAGGCGGTCGAGGCGCCCTGGTCGGAGACGCACAGGCCGTTGCCGACGTTGACGATCTGGTAGGTGTCGGTGCCGGACGCCACGAACCTCCACTGCTGATTGGTCTGGCCGCTCGCGCAACCCCACTGCTGCAACCGCTGACCCGAGGTCGTCGAGGCGGCCGGCACGTCGATGCACCTACCACTGTTGACGTTCTGGATCAGGAAGTCGCTGCCCGCGGCGACCAGCTTGAACTGCTGCCAGGCGGCGCCCGCGGTACAGCCCCACTGCTGGAGCAGTGCGCCGTTGTCCTTCGACGCCGACGGCACGTCGATACACATACCGCTCTTCTTCACGGCCAGCGTGTAGGTGTTGCCCGCGGCCGGGGCGGTCGCCGCGTTCGACGGCACGATCGACCAGCCGATGAGCCCGGCCGGCACGACCAGTACGGCCGCGACGCCGAGCAGTGCCCGCTTCCGGACCTTTCTCTCTGCCATTGCGGTTCTTCCTCACGTGCGGGGATGACGGCCGATCGGGGAGGCCGGCCGGTGTTCCTGTGCACGTAGATGCCGTTTCGGCAGGGCGACAACAAAAAATCGAAAACTTTGAGGGTACGGGTACGCGAACGGCTCCCACGGTCACGCCGGATGGGCCGGAGCGCCGTGGGAGCCGGTCGGGCAGGTCAGCGCCTGCGGTCGAGGACCGCCTGCTGGGCCGCCGCGTACTGCTCCCGGATCAACGGGACGCTGTCGTCCTCGTACACCGCCGGGGTTGCCGCCGACCACGCGGGCGGAACGTCCCCGCCCAGGGTGACCCACGCGGCCTGGCGGGC
This sequence comes from Actinoplanes hulinensis, assembly GCF_019429605.1. Classification (NCBI taxonomy): domain Bacteria; kingdom Bacillati; phylum Actinomycetota; class Actinomycetes; order Micromonosporales; family Micromonosporaceae; genus Actinoplanes; species Actinoplanes hulinensis. The sequence goes on from NZ_JAHXZI010000001.1 coordinate 111,372, forward strand.
CGCGCCGTCGGCGACGTACTCACCGGGCGGCGGCACGACGACCGGCCGGCCGAAGAGCGCGGGCGCGATGCGGCGGACCGCCTCGCTGCGCGCCCCGCCACCGACCAGGACGATCCGGTCGGCCACGGCGCCGGTCGCGACCAGCGCGTCCAGACCGTCGGCGAGGGCGCAGAGCATGCCCTCGACGGCGGCCCGGGCCAGGTGCGCCGGGGTCGACGTCCGGAGGGTGAGCCCGTGGATCGCGCCGGTGGCGTCCGGCCGGTTCGGGGTCCGCTCGCCCTCCAGGTACGGCACCAGGACCAGCCCGTCCGCGCCCGCCGGAGCGGACAGCGCGAGCCGGGACAGCTCGTCGTGGTCCACCCCGAGCAGCTTGGCCGCGGCGTCCAGGACCCGGGCCGCGTTGAGGGTGACCACGATCGGCAGGAACCGGCCGGTGGTGTCGGCGAACCCGGCCACCGTTCCGGTCGGGTCGTTCGGCGCCACCTCGGACGAGGCGAAGACCGTGCCGGACGTGCCGATCGAGACGATCACGTCACCGGGCAGCGCGCCGGTGCCGAGGGCGGCCGCCGCGTTGTCCCCGGCGCCCGGGCCCAGCGGAGCGCCGTTGGGCAGGTGACCGGCGATCCCGGTCGGGCCGAGCACCTCCGGGAGGTTCAATGATCGACCGAAACCGAGTTCCAGCAGGTCGTGCCGGTACTCCCCGGTCCTGGCCGACCAGTAGAGAGTGCCGCTGGCGTCGCTGCGGTCGGTGTACAGACCGGACTTCCCGGACAGCTTCCAGGTCAGCCAGTCGTGTGGCAGGCAGACCGTGGACACCCGCGCCGCGTTCTCCGGCTCGTTGCGGGCCAGCCAGCGCAGCTTGGTGAGGGTGAAGCTGGCGACCGGCACGATGCCGACCGCGTCCGCCCACTTGTCGCCACCGCCGAGTTCCTCGATCAGGTCGGCGGCCGCGCCGGCGCTGCGGGTGTCGTTCCACAGCAGCGCCGGCCGGACCACCTCACCGTCGGAGTCGAGCACGACCATGCCGTGCTGCTGCCCGGCGACCGAGGCGGCGGCCACGTCGTCCAGGCCGCCGGCCTCCTCGATCGCCTGCTGGAGCGCGGCCCACCAGGCGTCCGGGTGCACCTCGGTGCCGTCCGGGTGCGCCGCCCGGCCCTGCCGGACCAGCTCACCGGTCTCGGCGTCGCGGATCACCACCTTGCAGGACTGGGTGGAGCTGTCGATCCCGGCTACCAGCGCCATGACTGGGCCTCCTGCGGCATGCCCTCCTGGCCCTCGCCTTCAACGCCGCCGCCCGGTGCGGCTGGGTGCCGCTCGGTGCAGTCGCTCATGCCTACCGCGCCCCGATGAGGTGCTCGATCGCGAGCTGGTTCAGCTTGACGAAGCCGTAGCCCTGGGCGCCGGCGGCGTCGGCGTCGAAGTCCTCGAACGCGCTGCGGTCGGCCAGCAGGTCGGCGTAGCCCTCGCCCGGGTTCAGGGTGGGCGTGCTCAGCTCGGCCACCTTGGACGCGGCCAGCGCCGCCTGCACCTCGGGGTCCGCGCGGAACGCCTTGGCCCGCTCCTTGAGCAGCAGGTACATCCGGATGTTGGCCTTGGCCGACTCCCAGACGCCGTCGAAGTCCTCGGTGCGCGAGGGCTTGTAGTCGAAGTGGCGCGGGCCCTCGTAGGCCGGGCCGCCGTCCGGGCCGTTCTCCAGCAGGTCGACCAGGGAGAACGCGCTGAGCAGGTCACCGTGGCCGAAGACCAGGTCCTGGTCGTACTTGGGGCCGTGCTGCCCGTTCAGGTCGATGTGGAACAGCTTCTTGTGCCACAGCGCCTGGGCGATGCCCTGGGTGAAGTTCAGACCGGCCATCTGCTCGTGGCCGACCTCCGGGTTGATGCCGAACAGCTCGGGGCGCTCCAGCTCCTGCGTGAACGCGATGGCGTGGCCGGCGGTCGGGAGCAGGATGTCGCCGCGGGGCTCGTTCGGCTTCGGCTCGATGGCGAAGCGGAAGCCGTAGCCACGGTCCTCCGAGTACTGCGCCAGCAGGTTGAGGGCCTCCCGGTAGCGGTCGAGCGCGGCCTTCACGTCCTTGGCCGAGTCGTACTCCGCACCCTCGCGGCCGCCCCACAGCACCAGGGTCCTGGCGCCCAGCTCCGCGCCGAGGTCCATCTGCCGCAGCACCTTGCGGACCGCGTAGCGCCGGACGTTGCGGTCGTTGCTGGTGAAACCGCCGTCCTTGAACACCGGGTGGGTGAACAGGTTCGTGGTGATCATGGGGACGACCAGGCCGGTCTCGTCGAGCGCCTTCTTGAAGCCCGCGACGATGCCGTCCCGGGTCTGCGCGTCGGCGCCGAACGGCACCAGGTCGTCGTCGTGGAACGTGATGCCGTAGGCGCCGATCTCGGCGAGCTTGTGCACCGCCTCGACCGGGTCGAGCGCGGGCCGGGTCGCGTCGCCGAACGGGTCGCGGGCCTGCCAGCCGACGGTCCAGAGACCGAAGGAGAACTTGTCTTCGCGTGTGGCCTGCACGGACACGGGTTACCTCCCCGAAATTGTTTAGTGGTTGAATTATTTGGCCAGGGTATGGCACTGTCAAGGGCGTGTTGAGCCCTTCCACGACACCGGTTCGCCAGGCAAGCGTGCGGGCCCATAATCTCGCACTGGTGCTGCAAACTGTTGCGAACAGCACAAATCAGCCATCTCGTGCGGCGGTGTCCGCGGCCACCGGGCTCACCCGCGCGACCGTTTCCGCCCTGGTCGACGACCTGGTGTCGGGCGGCCTGCTGGTCGAGGTGGACCCACCGCCCCGCACCGGCGCGGGCCGGCCCGCGGTCGGGCTCACCCTCACCTCCACCGGCCCCGCCGGGCTCGGGCTCGAGATCAACGTCGACTACCTGGCCGCCTGCGTGGTGGACCTGACCGGCGCGGTGCGGCAGCGCTTCGTCGAGCACGCCGACCAGCGTCCCGCCGACCCGGCACAGGCCCTGGCCACGCTCGGCGCCCTGGCCGCCCGGGCCCGGCTCGCCGCCGAGGCCGACGGGCTGACCGTCGCCGGGGCGGCGCTGGCCGTGCCCGGCCTGGTGGCCGGCGGCGGCCTGGTCCGGGTGGCGCCCAACCTCGGCTGGCAGGACATCGACGCGGTCGCCGAGCTGCACCGCGTACCGGAACTGGCCGACCTGCCGGTCACCGTGGACAACGAGGCCAACCTGGCCGCCCTCGGCGAGTTGCGGGTGACCGGCGCCGTCGGCCCCTCCACGGCCGACGGCCCGTCCGGCGACACCCTGCCATCCACGGCCGCCGAGTCGTCCGGTAACGCCGGCGCAGGCCGGCCTCGCCACGTCGAGAAGGCCTCGTTCCTCTACGTCTCGGGCGAGATCGGCATCGGCGCCGGACTGGTCCTCGACGGCGAGCTCTACCGGGGCGTGCGCGGCTGGAGCGGCGAGATCGGGCACGTCACCGTCTACCCCGACGGGCGGCCCTGCCGTTGCGGCTCACGGGGCTGCCTGGAGCAGTACGCCGGGCAGGAAGCCCTGGAGTCCGGTGAGCCGCTCGCCGCGGCGGCGCTCGGGATCGCCCTGTCCGCGGTGGTCAACCTGCTCGACGTACCGGTGATCGTGCTCGGTGGGGCGTACGCCCCGATCTTCGAAAGGCTGCGGGAGGGCATCGAGGCCGAACTGCGGCAGCGGGTCCTGACCTCGGGTCTCGCGCCGGTCGCGCTGCGCCCGGCGGCGCTCGGCGCCGACGCGGCCATGCGCGGCGCGGCGGACGCGATCATCCGGGCGGTCCGGGAGGATCCCGCGGCCTGGCTCCGTCGCTCGTCCCAGCGGTACGTGTAGAGCCGCGCCCACCGCACGAAAGGCGGCCCGCCCGGCCGGGGCGGGTCCGGCATCCGCGGGAGCGGCCCCGAAACGGAGACGGCCGCCGCCCCGAGGGACGACGGCCGTTTCGGTGTTCGCGCCGGATCAGCTGACGCCGGTCCGGCTGCCGATCGCCTGGGCGAAGATGCCGGTGATCTTGGTGGGGTCCTCGGCCGGGAACACGCCGCTGCCCTTCACCACGTTGCTGATCTCCTTGAGCTCGTCCAGGTTGACGTCCGGGCCGACGGCGATGAGCACCAGCCGGATCGGCGTCTTCGGGTCCTGAGCCTTTTTGAGAGCGGCCAGGAGCTGCGGCCGGGTCATGCCGTCGGCGTTCTGGTTCTCACCGTCGGTGAAGAGGATGACCGAGTTCGCCTTGTTCTGGGCGTAGTTCGCCTTCACGTGGTTGTAGGCGTCCAGGATCGTGTCGTAGAGACCGGTGCCGCCGTTCGTCGGGTCCAGTCGGCCGATCGAGTCCTGCACCTCCTGGCGGGAGGTGGCCAGCGACTTGATCGACACCAGCTGCTCCCACGGCTGCTTGCCCTTCAGGCGGGTGGAGAAGCGCCACACACCGACCGACCACTTGTTGCTGAACAGCGACAGACCCACGCTTGCCGCCGCCTGGGTGACCTGGGCACGGGACTTGCCACCGGCGGTCGGCACCGGGTCGCCCATCGAGCCGGAGACGTCGAAGACGGTGAGGGCCTGACCGGGCTTGGTGAGGGCGATCCAGCTACCCACCACCTGGCTCAGCTCGGCGCCGGTGACGCCACCCGCGGCAGCGCCGCCGTCCGCGGACTTGGTGGCCGAGGCGGTGACCGCCGGCGAGGACTGCGGGGCGCCCATCGGGGCGTTGAAGGCCGCGCCGTAGGTGCCGTCCGGAGCCCGCAGACCGACCGCGGCCAGCGCGTCCTTGGCGCTGCTCTCGGCGAGCTGCTTGAGCAGGCCGTCGGCGGCCGCCGACTTCTGCTGGTCCACCACCTGCGGCATGATCGTGTACGGGTAGTCCAGCGGCGCCGGGGACGGGTCCAGGTAGATGGCGCTGAGCTGCACGGCCGGCCGCTTCGCGTTGTAGGCGACCACGTCCTCCTCGGAGAGCGGCGCGATGGCCACCGAGTCGGGGTTGGTGAGCTCGGACGCCGACTTCGGGAACTTCGCCAGCAGCTCCTCACGCAGCTTGAACTTGTTCTGCGACACGACGGTCAGCGCGCGGGTCTTGGCCTGGAGGGCGGCGGCCGACGCGGTGCCGGTCGCCTGGTTCATCGCCACGAGACTGGTCAGACCGGACGCGTCCACGGTCGGGTCCATGATCCCCACCGAGATCGGCTCGGCGGCGCTGAAGTTGGCGACCAGCTCGGTCCAGCCGATCTTCTTGTCCGGCCAGCCCATCTGCTTGGCGATCGGCTCGGGCGCGGCCAGCACGAGTGGGCTCTGCGCGACCGAGGTGACCTTGCTCGGCAGGAAGCCGGCGGCCTCCTGCTGGAGACGCATCAGCCAGGCCGACGAGTCCGGGATCCACACGTCGGGCACCTGGACCGCATCTGGTGCGGTGTCCAGACCCACGAGGGTTACCTGGTGGTCGCGGGACACGGCGCCGGCGATGGTCGACGAGACCTCCTCGGCGACGGTCACCTGAATACAGGTCCCGTCCACCTCGGCGCCCGCGGCGCTCCACTGCTTGGCGACCTGGTCGACGGCAGGGGCGATCTCGGGGGAGGCGGTGACGGTGAGGTTGACGGCTCCGGAGCACTCGGAGTCGGCTACCTGCTGGTAACCGATCCACGTCCCCGCAATCACGACGACTATCGCCATCGCACCTCCGACGACGCCGGCTCCCTTGGAGTTGAAGTTTCTACGATGGCGGCCAGACACGCGCTCCATAGTGCGCATGTCCGAAGCTGAATGCCATATACGTTCGGACGAAAATTACTCGGATTGACGCTTCCTGATCTAGAAAACACGGAGCGTGTTGACGCCGTTCCGATCGGTGTCGAGATCGACCTGCGGCGTGCCGGGTTTGCCCCACGTAATCACCGACACGCCGCAATGCCTGATCTGACCTATGACCTGATCGCTACCGGATTCCAGCGATGCAGGCAGGTTGGCGTCGGTTCGCCGGTCGGTTCCCCCTGGATCCCGGGAATTCCGGTGTCCGGGTCGATGCGGAAAACGGTCACACTGTGTGAACGCTGATTGGTTACGTAGAGGTGATCTCCCAGCAGGACCATGTGCCTCGGCCACACCCCTCCGGTGGGTACCTCGGCGACCAGCGTGGCCTGCCCGCCGTCCCAAGAGAAGACCGAGACGGTGTCCGGCCCCCGGTTCGCCACATAGACGAACCGGCCGTCCCGGCCCATCGTGATCTCCGACGGGTAGACCGCGCCGGACGACGTGCTCGACGGCGTCTCGCCCCACGATTCGAGCGTGGGGCCACCCGCCGGGCGGTACCAGGTGAGGCTCCCGGTCAGCTCGCCGACCACCAGCAGGGCGCCGTCGGCCGAGTGGAGCATGTGCCGCGGGCCGGTGCCCGGCTTCGTCTCCACGGCGGGCTCCGGAAGGCTCAGCCGGCCCGAGTTGGGGTCCAGCCGGGAGCGCCACACCCGGTCGGAGCCCAGGTCGGAGATCAACACCTCGGCGCTGTTGCTCTCCGGAACCACCTGGTGGGCGTGCGGTCCGGCCTGACGCTCCGCGTCCGGCCCGCCGCCGGTCAGCGTGAGCAGATCGCTGCGCTCTCCGGGGGCGCCTTCGGCGTCGAGAGGGTGTACGGACACCGAGCCGCTCGCGTAGTTCGCCACCACGAGGTGCCGCCCGTCGGCCGTGACGGCCAGGTGGCACGGGTCCGAGCCGCCGGTCGGGCGGACCGCCAGCGGGATCAGCGAGCAGTCCGGGGCCACCGTGAAGGCCGAGACGCTGCCCTGGTCCAGCTCGTTCACGGCGTACAGGACCGGGAGTGTGGGGTGCTGTGCCAGGAAGGAGGGTGACGGGGTGCGCGCGACCAGCCCGAGCCGGATCAGATCCCCGGTCGCCGGGTCACGCCGCAGCAGCGTGATGCCGTCACCCTCGCCTCCCTTGTCACCGGTGTAACACCCGACGAAGACGTATTCATCGCTGGAACCCATGCCCCGATCCCATCACAGAATCGGGTGTTCGCACGGCAGCACACCGCCGCCGGCGGCGCGGACCCCCGTTCTCACCCGCGCCGCCGACGGCGGTGTTCCGGCGCCGACCCGCAGGTCAGCCCTTCAACATCTCGTAGACGTCGGCCGGGGCGGCCACCCCGTCGGTCGGGGCGGTCAGCGGGGCGACGGTGCCGTACTGGTCGTAGACGACCTCGTAGGTGGCGGCCTTGGCCTCGCCTGCCGCCGGGATCTTGACGAGCGCCTTGGTGATCCGGCCCTCGGCGTCCAGGGTCAGCTCCAGCGGCACGGTCTTGGCCTGCTCACCCAGCGCGGCGAGGGTGTCGGCGTCGACGATCTCGGCCTCGGTGGACCCGGTCAGGTCGGTGGTGCCGGCGTAGACGCCCTTGCCGGTCTCCTTGAGGTCCGCAGCGGCCCGCAGCAGGTCGCTGACGTAGCCGGGGTCGGACTCGCCCTGGTAGGTGAAGTCCTCGCCGGAGTCCGCGGCGAGCTTCGTCTGGTCGAGCCTCATCCACTTCTTCGGCAGCTTCGGCAGACCGGAGTCCGCTCCCGCGTTCTTGAAGGCGATCTTGGTCCAGGCTTCGTCGCCGACGACCAGGAACTTCATGCTCAGGGTGATGTCGCTGTCCGGGATCTTCTCCTGGGCCTCGGTGGTGAGGGCCTTGTGCGGGCCGTCGACCACACCGGAGAGCGGCTGCTGGCCGCCCTTGATGGTGTAGCGGAACACCGGCGACTCGGTGGTCGGCACACCCTCGGCCAGAGTGGTGGCCGCGGAAACCTGCGCGACCGTCTCCTCGACGGCCTCGCCCACGCCGCAGCCGGTCAGCGTCACGCCGACGATCAACAGGGTGCTCGCTGTCTTGGTGAGAACGTTCATCGCTTCGTCTTTCTTCGAACGTACGGGGTTGATGGGACGAAGCCTCCGGAAGACGGCTGCCGATGCGCTGCGGCTATGCTGCTGCCGGCTGCGGTTCCGCTGCCGTGGGGAGAAACTGCTGCTCAACAGGGGGGTGCTGGGGTGACGACGCACCCGGCGACCGACCCGCTGCGGTTCGAGATCCTGGGTGCCGTTCGCGCGCTCCGGGACGGCGTGCCGCTCGATCTGGGGCCGGCGAAACAGCGCGCGGTCCTGGCCGTCCTACTGCTCAGCCCCGGCAGGCCGGTGCCGGTCCACCGCATCGTGGACGCGGTCTGGGGTGCCGTCCCCCCGGAGAACGGCACCAACGTGGTGCAGAAGTACGTGGCCGGCCTGCGCCGGGTGCTCGATCCGGACCGTTCACCGCGCACCCCCGGCGAGCTGATCGCGCTGACCGACGGTGGGTATGTGTTGCACGTCGGCGCCCTGGACGCCGAGGACTTCCGGACCGGACTGGCCCGGGCCGACGCGGAGCGGCGTGGCGGCGACCTCGAGGAGGCCGCCCGCCGGGCCCGGATCGCGCTCGACCTGTGGCGTGACGAGGCGCTCAGCGGCCTCACCGGGGGTGTCTTCGAGGCCGCCCGGCTCCGGCTGAGCGAGGAGCGGGCCAGCGCCTGGGAGCTGTGGGCCGAGATCGAGCTGTCCCGGGGCGGGTTCGCCGGCCTGGTCTCCGAGCTGTCCCGCCTGGTGCAGGAGTTCCCGCTGCGCGAGGGCCTGCGCGCACAGCTGATGATCGCGCTGTACCGCAGCGGACGGCAGGCCGAGGCGCTGGCCGCGTTCCGGGACGCCCGGGAGTACTTTCTGGACGAGCTGGGCGCCGAACCCGGCGAGCGACTCCAGGAGACGCACCGGCGGATCCTGCGCAACGAGCCGTTCTACGCCGAACCGGTCGACCCGTGGGCCGACCGCGCCGAACCGACGCCACCGCCGTCGTCCCCGGCGCCACCACCCCCGCCGCCGGCCGCCGATCCGGCGCCGGCGCAGCCGTGGTCACCGGCGCCGTACGCGCCCGCGATCCCGCACCAGCCGCCGGCCCCCGCGTGGCCGCCGCCGGCCGTGATGCCGGGACACCTGATGTCCCCGCGCCGGACCGGCATCCCGCTGGCCGAGGCGGTGGTGGCCGGGGTCCTGCCGGTGGTCACGTGCTCGATGGCCAGCTGGGCCTACTTCGTCTATGCGGCGTTCCAGCGGCGCACCCTGCGGGACGTGCTCACGGCGGCGTTCTACGTGACCGCGTCCCTCACGGCGATCTTCTTCCTGGCGATCGACCCGAGCGACCTGGACAGCGAGACCACCACCGCGGCCGAGGACATCGGGTTCACGCTGATGTTCCTGATCATCCCAGTCGCCGCGGTGCACGGCGCGATCCTCGCCTGCCATCCCGGTGACAACCGGGGCGCCCGCACCCGGCGGCAACTGGCCCGGCAGTTCGCCGCGATCCACCCGGACGGCGCCCGGCAGGCCGGAATCGGGCGGCCCGACCTGCTGCGGTCCTTCGACGACGGCGGGCTGGTCGACCTGAACCACGTGCCACCGCAGGAGATCGCCCGGCTGCGCGGCGTCAGCCCGATAGAGGCGCACCGGATCGCCCTCGACCGGTACGAGCGCGGGCCCTACCACAGCCCGGAGGATCTGGCCCGGCGCGGCCTGCTGACCGACCGGGCGCTGCGCCGGATCCAGCCGTGGCTGATCTGTGTCCCGCCCGGGCAGGTCGCCCCGCCCTCCGCGATCCGCTAGCGGCGGGCCGCGGCCGTCAGCTGACGGCGGGCCACGTACTCCACCAGCTCGATCAGCACGTTGCGGGCGGCCACCTGGTCACGGGCGTCGAAGAGGACCACCGGGACACCCGGGTCCAGGTCGAGGGCCCGGGCCACCGCCTCCGAGGCGAACCGGTGCTGCTCGTCGAAGCAGTTCACCGCCACCACGAACGGGGTGCCCCGCTGCTCGAAGTAGTCGATCGACGGGAAGCAGTCGGCCAGCCGCCGGGTGTCGGCCAGCACCACCGCGCCGAGCGCGCCCTGGGACAGCTCGTCCCACAGGAACCAGAACCGGTCCTGGCCGGGCGTGCCGAACAGGTAGAGCTGGAGATCCTCGGTGATGGTGATCCGCCCGAAGTCCATGGTGACCGTCGTGGTGGTCTTACCCTCCACACCGGAGATGTCGTCGGCGCCCTCCGCCCCGGTGAGGACCTCCTCGGTCTGCAACGGGCGGATCTCACTGACCGACCCGACCATGGTGGTCTTGCCCGCGCCGAACCCACCGGCGATAAGGATCTTGAGAGCGACGGGGATGCGCGACGAGCCGTTACGGTCAGAGCGCACGGAGTCCATTGACAACCGCCTTGAGTACGTCGACGTCATGCGGCTGCGACGCAGCCGGGGGTTCGTACAGCGAGATGAGACCCGCTGAGCGTAGATCACCGAGTAACACCCGGATCACACCGAGTGCCAGATCCAGCTGAGAGGCCAGCTCGACCACGGAGATCGGCTCCCAGGCCGCGGCCACGATGGCATGGTGCTCCGGCTGCAGGTGCTGACCGGGCGGCATGTCGGGCACGGTCGCCACGACGAACGCCACCAGGTCGAAGTCACAGTCGGCCGGAGCGACGCGTCCCTGGGTCATCGCATAGGGCCGCACCACCGGGCCCGCGTCGTTGTCCAGCCAGTCGTGAGTCACACGCGGCCGCTCAGAGGACGTCGGACGGTGTCAGCACCGACCGCTCGGGGGCGGCCATGGTCTGGCCCACCCGGGTGACCAGCATGGCCATCTCGTAGGCGATCAGGCCCAGGTCGGCGTCGGCGGAGGCCAGCACGGCCAGGCAGGCGCCCTGCCCCGCGGCCGTGACGAAGAGGAAGGCCTCCTCCATCTCCACCACCGTCTGCCGGACCTGACCGGCCAGGAAATGCCGGCTCGCACCCTTGGCCAGGCTCTGGAAGCCGGCCGCCATGGCCGACAGGTGCTCCGCGTCCTCCCGGCTCATCGCCGCGGAGGCTCCGAGCATCAGCCCGTCGGCCGAGAGCACCACCGCCTGCTGCGCGGTTGGCACCCGCTCGACCAGGTCGTCGAGGAGCCAGGTGAGATTCGCGCTCTGCTTCGTCTGTGCCACTTATGCGTCCTTCTCCAGCAAGAGGTTCTCCCCGGGACCTTCGGCGTGGTCGCCGCTCACGCCGACCTCCGGCCCGGATGGTGCGTTCTCGTTCTCTTCGGCCGTCGGGAGGGCCGGGAGACTGACGGTAGCCGCATCGCCGGGCGTCACATCGGTGGGAGCTCCGGCGTGTCCGGCGGCCGATTCGGCGCGGGCCGCGTCGACGCGGCCGCGAGTGGTGCCGAGCTGTAGTGCGCTCATCAGCGTACGGACCTGCTCGGGACTGCGAGCCGGTGCGGTGGACGGCGGCTCCTCGGCCGGCGGCGCCTGGCGCAACTGCGGTGCCAGGCTCGCCTGACGGACCCGGCGGGGCAGCCCGTCGTCGCCGGACAGCTCCGGCAGGGGCACGGTCGCCTCGGCGTCCTCAATCGACGAAGTGTCGAGATCCGGCACCTCGAGATCCGGCACCTCGAGATCCGGCACCTCGAGATCCGGCGCGTCGGAGGCGGGCGGCGCGTCGAGAGCCGGCGGCGCCGAGTTGCGGGGCACCGCCCGGGGCGCGGTCGGCAGCCCGGCGGCCAGCTCGTCCAGCACCGACATGTCGATCGTCTGGTCCGCGACGTCGGTGGGCGGGGTGGCGGGCGGCGGGGTGGCCGACTTCCGGGTGCGCCTGCGCTGCACCAGGCCCTCGGCGCTCAACTCCGCCGCGACCGTGCTCGGGGCCGGTCCGGTGAGCTCGGCGGCCGCCCGGTGGTGCCCGTTCACGGTGACGCCGTCGTGCGCCGGCTTCTCGTCCGCGACGGTGGCCCGGCGGCCGGACGTGGTGATCTGCTTCAGCTCGCCGCTGCCCTGCCACTGGAGTGCCGCGAGCGACCGGGACGGGTCCTCGGTGCCGGTGCCGACCAGCGGGCCGGGGGCGGAGCCGTTGGTGGGCCGCCCGCCGCCCGGTCCGCCGGTCACCAGGTCACCGGGGATCAGCGCCACGGCGGTCACCCCGCCGTACGCCGACGCGCGCAGCGACACCCGGATACCGTGCCGGTGGGCGAGCTGGGCCACCACGAACAGGCCGAGCCGGGCGCTGTCCGCCGGGTCGAAGTCCGGTGGCTCGGCGAGGCGGCGGTTGGTCTGCTCCAGCGCCTCGGGGGACATGCCCAGGCCGCGGTCCTCGATCTCGACGGCGTACCCGTTCGGCAGCAACTGGCCGATGACCTGGACCCGGGTGTGCGGCGGCGAGTAGGAGGCGGCGTTCTCGATCAGCTCGGCGAGCAGGTGGATCACGTCCCCGACCGCGCGGCCGAACAGGGCGGCCGTCGGGATCGAGCGGATGTCGACCCGCTTGTAGTCCTCCACCTCACTGATCGCGCCACGAACGACGTCGATCATCGGGACCGGGTTGCGCCAGCCCCGGCCGGGCGCCGCACCGGCCAGGATGACCAGGTCCTCGGCGTGCCGCCGCATCCGGGTGGCCAGGTGGTCGACCCGGTAGAGGTCCTCCAGCTCCTGCGGATCGGTCTCCCGGCGCTCCATCCGGTCGAGCAGCGAGAGCTGGCGGTGCAGCAGCGTCTGCGAGCGCCGGGCGATGTTGAGGAACACCTCGTTGATGCCGCGCCGGACGTTCGCCTCCTCGACCGCGGAGTGCACGGCCGTACGCTGAACGTCGTTGAACGCGTGGCCGAGCTGGCCGATCTCGTCGAGCCCGTACTCCAGCGGGGGTGTCTCCACCTCGACATCGACGATCTCGCCGCGCTGCAACCGCCGGACCACCGAGGGCAGGCGTTCCGAGGCCAGTTCCAGCGCGTCCCGGCGGAGCCGGATCAGGCGGCCCACGATCGAGCGGCCGAGACGGACCGAGACGTAGACGGACATGCCCAGCGCGACCACGCCGAGCAGGGCGCCGACCGCCAGCTTGCCGATGATGTCGATGGCGTACGGCGTGGCGTCCTCGGCCACGTCGTCGACCACCCGCATGGTGAAGTCGCGCATCTCCTGGGAAACGAAGTCGTACTCGGCCTGCCAGGTCACGCCGTTCACCGGGGGCGGACCGCCGGCGTAGCGCTCGGCGAGCAGCGCGTTGGTCAACTCGTCGATCTTGACGAAGCTGGGGTGGGTGATCAGCCGGGAGTAGTCGCCCTTGGCCCGCTCGGGCATGTCCGCGACACCGGCGTTGATCAGGTAGCGGGAGGTCCCGACGTACAGGATCAGGGTTTCCCGGGTCTTGGCGTCGATCCGCCCCTGGGCGTTGGCGCCGGCCAGCAGGGCGTCGATCCGGCTCATGTACTCCAGGCCGCGGAAGGCGCTGATCAGGCCACGGACCTCGCGGTCGACGCGGTCGTGGAAGAAGACGGCCGCCGACCGGGAGACCTCGAACGCGGACTCGATGATCCGGTCGAAGTCCTGCGCGGTGTAGAAGTAGCTGGTCTTCCGGTCGTCGACCTCGCGGCGGATCTGGCCGAGCTTGTCCAGCTCGGCGAGCAGGGCGTCGACGCGGGTGGTGACGTCCTCGCTGGCGTCCGCCTTCCGGGCGGCGGCCCGCACCTCGCCGACCAGCCGGTCGGTCATCACCCGTTCCTGGGCCAGTTCGGTCTTCGACGGACGGGTGGTGGCCTGGTAGATGGCGGAGTAGTGGCGTTCGCGCTGCAACTGGCCGATCAGCCGCATCCCCGGGTCGCCGAGCGTGAGAACCGACTCGCGGGCGTCGAGCAGATGGCTGGCGGGGCTGACCGTCACCGAGGTCGCGAAGATCCAGAGGGCCAGCACCGCGGACAGCGGCACCGCGACCATCGCGATGATCTTCGAACGGATCGACCAGTTACGGCTTCTCATCAGGCTCCGCCCGAGGGGTTCGGCAGGGAACGACCAGCGCGCCGCCCGTTGGCACCGGCCGGTCGGAGGGGGACGACCGGCACACCCGTGGGCACGCTTGCGGAAGAATACGTAATGACGTCCGTCTCAGCTAGTTCCCGAAACCGCTCCAGCGGCCGTCTTCCTCCTGTTTGTCCAGCCAGAACGCCTCACGATCTTTTTCGCTAGATCGTCGGTCTTACGACAGTGGCGTCCCGGTCACGGCTTCGGCATCCCTTATTCGGCGCGGTGGGATTGGCACGTGGTATCGGATGGGAATACAGGCGGTGGAAGAAGGAGGAAACCTGATGTCCACCACCGCCACCATCGTCCTGATAGTCGTCGTCCTCCTGGTGCTGGCCGCGGTCGTGGTCGGTGTCCAGGCCGCGCGCCGCCGCCGGTTGCGGCAGACCTTCGGCCCGGAGTACGACCGCGTGGTCGCCGACACCGGCAGCCGCTCCGAGGCCGAGAAGGAGCTGCTCGAGCGCACCAAACGGCACGCGAAGCTGGAGATCGAGCCGCTCTCCGCCGAGTCCCGGACCCGGTACGCCGCGGCCTGGGAAGAGGTCCAGATCCGGTTCGTGGACAGCCCGAAGGAGGCGGTGGCGACCGCCGACGAGCTGGTCACCCGCCTGATCACCGAGCGGGGCTACCCGACCGGCGACTACGACGAGCGGCTCGCCGACCTGTCCGTGGAGCACGCCGCCACCCTGGAGCACTACCGCTCCGCCCACGAGATCAGCGTCCGCAGCCGGGACGGCCGGGCCGAGACCGAGGATCTGCGCCAGGCGCTCGTCCACTACCGCGCCCTCTTCGCCGACCTGCTCGGCGAGGACCCGGTCGCGCACACCACCCCGGCGCCCCGGCCGGCCGCCGAGGCCGCGCCCCGCACCGGAACCACTCCTGAAACCGACGCCACCAGCCGCTGAGGAGCCCCGACGATGCGCTTCTTCTCCAACGAGGCCAACGAGACCGACGAGACCGACGAGACCGGCCGGACCGATCAGAACAACCAGGCCAAGGAACACGATGGCGCCAACGGGACCGCCTCGCGGCCGGTGCCGCAGCAGCGGGCCGGATCGCCGTGGCAGCGGGACCCCGGACCGGACCAGCAGCCCATCGCGGCGGGCGCCTCCGCCGTCGGCGACGACCCGGAGCGCACCGACCGGATCCCCACCGCCGCCTCCGAGCCGGCCGCCGACCGTACCGTCGCCTTCGAGGACGGCACCGCCCGGGCCGACACGGCCGACGCCAAGGACGACGTGCACAAGGACGACGTGCACAAGGACGACGTGCACAAGGACGACGTGCACAAGGACGACCCCGCGGTGGACCAGGCGATCGAGGATCGGGGCACCTTCGACGACCCGCACCCGGCCCCGGAGACCGGCTCCGCTGTGGACGAACCGCGGCCGGCCGCGGAGAAGCCGCTCACCGGCCCGGTGGCGCTGTTCCCGGGCGGCGACGTCGAGTCGCTGCGCGAGCGGTGGCGCGACATCCAGCTGCGTTTCGTCGACGACCCGAAGGCGGCCACCGGCGAGGCGGCCGGACTGGTGGACGAGGCGGTCGACAAGCTGACCAAGGCGCTGCGCGACCACCGCGGCTCGCTGTCCACCGGCACCGACGAGACCGAGGCGCTGCGTGTCGAGCTGCGTAGCTACCGGGACATCCTGGACCGGCTGCTGGGCCTCTGACCGCCGTACACGATGAGGGGGAGCCGCGAACGGCTCCCCCTCATCGTGCCGACGGATCGGGATCGACGCCGGCCTCCGGCTCGGAGCACTCCGGCGACGGCGAAGGCGACGGCGGCACCGGTGCGGTGCTGGGCGAGGGCCCGGCCGGCGAGGCCGACGGCGAGGACGGCGAAGCGGACGACGGGGAGGCCGGCGGCGGGGACGGCTGCACCGGTTCGAGCGTCGCAGGGCTCGCCGGGGCGGCCTGCTTCCGCTTCGCGGGCGCCGTCGACGTGGGCGGGTGGTACGGCGTGAACGGGTAGGTGGACATCGGATCGACGGCCGGATCACCCGCGCCGATGCCGCCGAAGTCCATGCCGACACCGGGGAACTGCTCGTTCACCGGGGCCGGCCGCTGGCTGGGCGCCAGGTTCACCGCGCCGAGCTGCGCGCCCAGCCACAGGGCGGGACCCAGGCCGACCGACACGATCGCCCCGAAGAGCGCCAACGGACCTCGCTCCATGACGGCCCCTCCCCCGCGTCCGAGACGATCGTCGCCCCTCGCTCCGGCACCTGCTACCCAATTCGGACGCCGGCGAAGCAAACAATCGCTGGAGTTATTGTGACCCAAAGTGACGTAACGGTTGCGGAATCGTCGGACAGGCGACTCGGGTCAGCGGGTGCCGGCCAGGAAGGTGACGGCCTCCTCCCAGGCCGCCCAGCCTCCGGGCAGCTCATCGGCGTCGAGGGCGGGGCGCAGGGACAGGTTGCCGCCGTCCCGCAGACCGAGGACCCACCCCTTTCGCCGTCCGGGCAGGACGGTCACCCCGGCGACATCGGCGAACGGCACGAAACGGCGCACCTCCTGATCGGAATCGGGCTCGGCGGGCGGCTCGGCGCCGGCCGGGACACCGTCGGCCGCGATCCGGGTCAGCCGGCGTTTCGCCTCGACGCCCCGGCCCCGCGGCAGGCCCGGCACCAGCAGCAGGCCCAGGTCGGTGATCAGCAGATCGGTACGCGTGCCGTCCGCGGACAGGTTGACCAGCCCGCCGAGCACCCGGGCGCGGGCCGAGGCGCGCCGGTCCGCCCGCGCCGCCAGGTCGAAGCCGTTCTCGGTCAGATACGTCCGGACCGCCTCGGCGGTCTCCGGGTCGGCGGCCGCGGCGGCGAGTTCGGCGAGGTTCAGGTTGGCGCCGTCGACGGCGACCACCTCCGCCGCGCCGGTCCAGCTGTGCCGCCAGCGGGCCACGCCGCCGCGCAGCGCGGCGAGGGCCAGCATGAGCCCGAGCAGGTCGACGATCCGCGCGGTGATCTCCTCCGGTGACGTGTCCGGGAAGACCGCGCCGGCCGCGGCACGCAGCCGGCCGTCGGCGACCAGGGTGAGCAGATGCGCGGCGTCCGGAACGGCCGCGTCCGAGGCGCGCGAGATCGCCGCGAGGGCGGCTTCCGCTTCCCGTTCCATCTCCGTGGTACGGGCGAAGCTGAGGCATTCGTCCCAGCTCACCACGGTGCGCCCGCGCGGTGGGAAGGCCACCGCCTGGAGCGCCCGCCCGAGCGCGGGCAGATCGGGGACGAGTTCCTCGTCCGGTTCCGCGGGTTTCTCCTCGGCCGCGGCCTCCGGCTCCTCGGACACGGCCTCCGGCTCCTCGGACACGGTCTCCGGCTCCTCGGACACGGTCTCCGGCTCCTCGGACACGGTCTCCGAGGAGGCCGGCTCCTTGGTCGCGGAAGAGGACGCGCCAACGGAAGCGGTCGCGGCATCGGAAGCGGCATCGGAAGCGGAAGAGGCCGCGGCAGCGACTGGGGAGGGCCGCGGGGTCAGGGCCGCCACCCGCTCGGCCAGCGGCGGGTGGGTGTCCCACGGACCGCTCGGCTCCGGCTCGGCGGCCCGCAGCATGCTCATCTCCACCGACCGGGCGGCCAACACCCGCAACAGCCCGCCGAACACGTCGTCCGGCACGTACCCGGCCTGCCAGCCGGGCCCCAGGTATTCGGCGTGGAACAGGCGCTGCATCCCGGCCAGCGCGGGCAGGTCCCGCAGCGCGGCCACGGCGTCGGCCACCCCGGCGTGGTCGGCCGCGATCCGGTCGGCGGCCAGTTCCTGGGCGCGGCTGAACGGGGCGTCCATCCGGCGGTAGAACCTCGCGTACGCGCGGAGCACCGCCCCGGCCGGATTGCGCCGGGAGATCCGCGGCGCCGTCCGGCCGACCGCGACCCGGCCGCGGTAGGCGAGCGGCGCCCACCGGCCGAGTTTCGGCGAACCGTGCGCCAGCTCGTGCGCGACCACCGCCCGGAGCCGGGCCGGCGGAAGCGCCTGGAGCAGCGGCAGGCCCAGATAGAGGTCGCGGCGCCCGCCGATCAGGCCGAGCACCCGGGTGCGCTCGCCGAGGGCCGCGGTGGCGTCGGCGACCACGGTGACCCCGTCCGGCGGGCGGACCCCGGCGGCCGCGGCGGCGCCGTCGATCAGCTCCCACAGCTTCGGGGCCTGCCGGCGGGTGACCGCCACCCCGGCCGGGGTACGCCGGCGGGTGTGCAGGGCCCGCCAGGTCTCGTACCCGAGGGCGCCGACGGTGGCGATGCTCAGCGGCACCCCGGCCCGCAGCGCGACGGCGCTGGGCAGCACCGACAGGACCGCCCAGAGGAGCAGCAGCACGGCGGCGAGCTGGAGCCCGGCGAGGACCGGAAACCCGGCCAGCGCGATGGCCGACCGCGCCGCCACCGGTGGTGCATTCCTACTCAAGCCGCACTCCTCCCCCAGACCGGCCACCCAGCGTAGGGCCAAAACCGTACGTAACCGTTTCGTGTCCGGACTGCTGGTTATACGGAGCGGTATGGCTGACCTCGATCAGACACTGGCCGTCGCCCTGAAGGGGTACGCGTGGCTGCCGGACCTGCGCCGCCGGGCGGGTGGTGGAGCGGTGCGGACCCGGGTGCTGGGCCGGCCGGCCGTCGGCATCTGCGGCCCGTCCGCGGCGCAGTTCTTCTACGGCACCGGCAACGTGGAGCGGCACTCGGCGCTGCCGGGGCTCGTGGTGCGGACCCTCTTCGGCGCCGGCGGGGTGCAGGACCTGGACGGGACGGCGCACCGGCACCGGAAGGCGCTGTTCACGTCGCTGCTGACGGACGACGGCGCCGACCGGCTGGCCGAGCTGGCCGGGGAGGCGTTCGACTCGGCCGCCGAGCGGTGGCGGGGCGGTCCGCCGGTGCGGCTCCTCGACGAGGCGACCCGGATCCTCGCCTCCGCGGTGTCGCGCTGGGTGGGCGTACCCCTGAAGGACCGTGAGGTGAACGCCCTGGCAAGGCATTGCGCTTCGATGGTCGACGGGTTCGCGACGGTCGGGCCGCGCACCGCGCGGGCCCTCGCGGCACGCCGCCGGGAGGAGAGGCGATTTTCCAAGATCATTTCAACGGTACGGGCGAAGCCGCGCTCGGGCACCGTCCTGTCCGCCGTGGCGCACCACACCGAGGACGGCGCCCGGCTGGATCCGCGGGTGGCCGCCGTCGAGCTGCTGAACATCATCCGCCCGGTGATCGCGGTGGCCTGGTACCTGGCGTTCGCCGCGCACGCCATGGACATGTGGCCGCGTCATCAGGCCCGGATCCGCTCCGGCGACGACGAGTACACCGAGGCGTTCGTGCACGAGGTGCGGCGGTTCTACCCGTTCGCCCCGTTCCTCGGGGGCCGGGCCGTCCGGGACGCCTTCTTCCAGGGCGAGCCGATCCCGACCGGAACGCTGGTGCTGCTCGACGTCTACGGGCAGAACCACGACCCGGAGCTGTGGCCGGAGCCGTACGCGTTCTCGCCGGCGCGGTTCCTGGGCCGGGAGATCGGCGACTTCGATCTCATCCCGCAGGGCGGCGGGGATCCCCGGACCGGGCACCGCTGCCCGGGCGAGAGGATCACCGTCGCCGTGCTCGGCGCCCTGGTCCGGCGGCTCGCGGCGCTGGACCACTACCTGCCGCCGCAGGACACCGCGATCGACCTGTCCCGGATCCCGGCGCTGCCCCGAGACCGGATCCAGGTGGTCGTCCCGGAGCACGCGGTGATCGGCGCGGTCAGTGCCAGTCGATCTCGGGCGTTCGATGGAAGTTGATCCCGGCGGCGGTCCAGCGCGGCCCGAAGGCGGCCAGCCGCTCCCGGAACGACGCCCAGTCCCGGCCGCCGCGCGGTGACCACGCCACCTCGGCCACCGCGGGCAGCCGGGGGAAGGTCAGATAGCGCACGTCATCGACGCTGCGCAGGGTCTCCGACCAGAGCGGCGCCTCGACGCCGAGGATCGCCTCCTCGCCGACGCCGGGCAACCGCTCGGCCGGGTCCCAGTCGTACGCCCGCTCGACCGTCAGGTGCCCGGCCCAGTCCAGCCCGATCGGGCTGCCGGCGTCGTACTTCATGTCGAGGTAGGTGCGGTCGGCCGGGGAGACGATGACGCGCCGGCCGGACGCCGCGGCCCGGGCCACCGCCTCGTCGGACTCCTCGATCCGCCAGAACTGCACGATCGCGTTCTCCGGCAGGTCGACGGCGGCGATCTCGTGCCAGCCGATGACGCTCTTGCCGTGGGCGGCCGGGATCGGCAGCACCCGCTCCAGGAAGGCGCGGTAGTCGCCCGGCGGCGTGGCCATGCACTCGTCGCCGCCGATGTGCAGGTAGGGGCCGGGGGTCAGGTCGGCGACCGTCTTCAGGACGGCCTCGACGAAGGCGTACGTCTCCTCCTTGCCGGCCACCAGCGAGCTGTAGCCCACCTCGGCGTCGGTGCGCGGCGCGACCGGCTGCCCGTCGGCGGTGAGCTCGGGGTAGGCGACCTGCACCGTGTTCACGTGGCCGGGCATGTCGATCTCCGGCACCACGGTGACGAACCGGTCGGCGGCATACGCGACCAGGTCGGCGTACTCGGCGCAGGTCAGGAAGCCCGGCCCGACCCCGTCCACGCCGGTGCCCGGGCCGCCGCCGACCTCGGTGAGCCGGGGCCAGCCGGGAATCTCCAGCCGCCAGCCCTGGTCGTCGGTGAGGTGCAGGTGCAGATGATTGATCTTGAACTGGATCAGCAGGTCGATGTGCGCCTTCACCTCGTCCGGGGTGAAGAAGTGCCGGGCCAGGTCGAGCATGGCGCCCCGGTAGGGGTACCGGGGGTGGTCCTCGATGACGCCGCCGGGTAGCACCGGGCCGAGCTGGCGCAGCGTCTGGACGCCCCAGAAGACGCCCGAGGGAGCGCCGCCGGCGAGGGTCACGCCGTCCGCGGTGATCTCCAGCCGGTAGCCCTCGGCGGGCAGCTCCCGGTCCAGGGTCAGGCGGATCGCGCCGTCGGCGGCCCGGGGCAGGCCCAGGTGCGCGGAGACCCGCTCCAGCTCCGGCGGCGCGCTGACGGCCGTACCGGAGACGATCGGGAACGTCGCGTCCGTGACGGGCCGCACCGAGGCCGGCCGAGGGATAACATCGCCGAGTTGCACCGTCCGCTCGCTCACTCTGAAGATTGTAAACAGTTTCTCCATGACGATCACCACACGTTTCGCCACCGAGGGTGACGAGCAGTCGCTGCACGACCTGGCCGCCCGCACGTTCGGCCTGGCCTGTCCGCCCGGGACGGCGCAGGCCGACATCGACGCGTTCGTCGCCGCCCATCTGTCGGTGGAGAGCTTCGCCCGCTACCTCGCCGACCCGGGGCGGATCCTGCTGCTGGTGTCCGTCGACGATCACCCGGTGGGCTATTCGATGCTGGTCCGGGGCCCGATCAGCGACCCGGACGTGGCGGTCGTGGTGGACGCGGCGACCAGCATCGAGCTGAGCAAGTTCTACCTGGCTCCGGAACGGCACGGCGGCGGCGCGGCGGCCGAGCTGATGACCGGCACCCTGGAGGCCGCGGCCAAGACCGGCGCGGCGACCTGCTGGCTCGGCGTCAACCAGCAGAACGAGCGGGCCGCCCGGTTCTACGCCAAGCACGGCTTCGAGGTGGTCGGGGTGAAACGGTTCCTGGTCGGCTCCGAGTGGCACGACGACCACATCCGGCAGCGGGGCCTATCCTCCGTCCATGGCTGAGGTGCGGGCGGCGACCGGCTCCGACGTGGCGGCGATCCGCGACATCTGTACGCGGGGCTACCGGACCACCTATCCGGACCTGCTGTCACCGGAGTTCATCGAGCGGATGCTCACCGAGTTCTACAACGCCGAGCGGGTGACCAGGGAGATCACGGCGACTCCCCCGGGCTGGCTCGGCTACCAGGTGGCCGAGGAGCACGGCCGGGTGATCGGCGCGGCCGGCGGCGGGCTCACCGCGCCGGGCGTGGGCGAGCTGTTCGTGCTCTACCTGGACCCGGACGAGCGCGGTCGCGGCCTCGGCACGCTGCTGCTGGACCGGATCACCGACCAGATCCGGGAGCTGGGCGCCACCGAGATGTGGGTGGCCGCGCTGGAGGGCAACGAGCTGGGCATCCCGTTCTACGAGGCGCGCGGCTTCCGCCCGGTGGAGCGGCGCCGCACCTACGGCTCGACCGAGGCCGACAACGCCTGGTCCTGGCGCTTCTCCCGGGGCATCTGACAGGTTCCGTGAACCCGATCCCGCGCCGCGGGCATCAACCGGGTGTGAACGACCTGATGGACATCACCGACGACGTGCTGATCCCGGGAGCCGGAACAGTTCGCGCCGCTCGTCGACCGGCACGTCCGGCAGGAGGAGCGCCACATCCCGGTCGGCACCGTCCGCTCCCGCATCAACCGGGCCCGGCTGGATTTCATCGAGATTTATATAAGCGAACGGTTAAACGTGACGGGATCTTGTCGTACCCCGTCGGTATTTTCTTCACTGCGGACCGGCGCCACGGGGGCGCCGGTCCGTCCAAAGTCGCCTAGGCCGCGCCGCGCAGCAGCGTCTCGCCCGCCCGGCGCACCTGTTCCCGCAGCTCGTCCGGGGATTCCACAGTGAAGGGCGCGTTCAGCACCCCGAGCACCATGACCGGCCAGCCCAGGTCGTCGATGTTCATCCGCAGCCGGCAGCCGCCCTCCGGCAACTCCTCCACCTCGCCCCAGTTGCCGACGAAACCACGGATCGTGGCCACGTCGGTCCGCACCACGACCGACACCGCGTACCGGTTCGGGATGGTCCGCATCCGGGAGCGCAGCCACCGCACCGGGTCGCCGCCGGGCAGGTCGCGGGGGCGGAACCGGGCGCCGGTCGGCTGCGGGCCGGTCAGCCGGTCCAGGCGGAAACTGCGCCAGTCGCCGCGGTCCAGGTCCCAGGCGATCAGATACCACCGCCGGCCCAGCGAGACGAGGCGGTGCGGCTCGACGTGGCGGCGGGCGGTCTCGCCCTGCCGCGGGGTGTAGTCGAACCGCAGCCGCTCCTCACCCCGGCAGGCCATCGCGCACGTGGTCAGGGTGAAGGCGTCGAGGACCGGGCCGCCACCGAACACACCCGGCGCGGTGACCGCCTGGAGGGCATCGATCCGGCGCCTGAGCCGGGGCGGGAGCAGCTGGATCACCTTGGCGAGCGCGCGGACCGAGGTCTCCTCGAACCCGGCCACCGAGCCGGCGGCGGCGCTGCGCAGCCCGACCGCGATGGCGACCGCCTCCTCGTCGTCGAGCAGCAGGGGCGGCATGGCCGCGCCGGCCTGCAACTGGTAGCCGCCGGCCACCCCGCGCGCGGCGTCCACCGGATAGCCCAGCTCGCGCAGCCGGTCGACGTCCCGGCGCAGCGTGCGGGCGCTGACCTCGAGGCGCTCGGCGAGTTCCGAGCCGGGCCAGTAGCGATGTGTCTGCAGCAGCGACAGGAGCCGCAGCATCCGTGCACTCGTATTCGCCATGGCGCCAGACTCCATCCGATTGCGGTCAGAAAGTGGCCGCAGTGGACTCTACCGTCGAGGGATGATCGAGACGCGAGAGCTGACGAAGCACTTCAAGGACGTGCGCGCGGTCGACGGCATCAATCTGACGGTGGCGCGGGGCGAGCTGGTCGCGATGCTCGGGCCGAACGGGGCCGGCAAGTCGACCACCCTGCGGATGCTGACCACCCTCATCCCCCCGACCAGCGGCAGCGCCGAGGTCGCCGGCTTCGACGTGGTGCGCCACCAGCGCGAGGTGCGGCTCCGGATCGGGTACATCGGCCAGGGCAACGGCGCCGGGCACAGCCAGCGCGGCCGGGACGAGCTGATCAGCCAGGGCCGGGCGTACGGCATGGGTGTCCGCGCCGCCCGGGCCCGCGCCGACGAGCTGATCGAGTCGCTCGGCCTCGCCGAGGTGGCGAACCGGACCGTCTCCACCCTCTCCGGCGGCCAGCGGCGCCGGCTGGACATCGCGATGGGCCTCATCCACGCGCCCGAGCTGCTCTTCCTCGACGAACCGTCGACCGGGCTGGACCCGCAGAACCGGGCCAACCTCCAGGAGCACATCCTGCGGCTGCGCGCCGAGCACGGGACCACGATCGTGCTCACCACGCACTACCTCGACGAGGCCGACTCGATGGCGGAGCGGGTGATCGTGATCGACCACGGCCGGATCATCGCCGACGACACGCCCCGGCAGCTCAAGGCGAAGCACGTCGGCGACCGGGTGATCCTGGGCTTCGCCGGCCCCGCCGAGGCGGCCGAGGCCGCGCGCGCCTCCGGTGGCGAACAGCGCGGCGCCCAGGTGCGGATCACCACCGACGACGGGCCCCGGCTCGCCGCCCGCCTGGCCGCCCTCGGGCCGGATTCGATCGAGGTCGTCCGCCCGACCCTGGACGACGTCTTCCTCACCCTGACCGGCCGCAGCCTGCGCGAGGACGCCAGCGCGCCGGAATCCGAACTCGTGGAGGCCTGACCATGACATCGCTCGTCACCGACACCCGGGTGGTCTTCAGCCGGGAGCTGCGGCCGGTCCTCCGCGACCCGTTCACCGTGATCTTCTCGATGATCCAGCCGCTGTTCTTCCTGGGCCTGTTCGCGCCGCTGCTGCCCGATTCACCGGACGGCGGCTCCCCGTTGCAGTGGTTCGTGCCCGGGATCATCGTGATGTCCTGCCTCTTCGGCTCGTCGATGACCGGCTCCAACCTGCTCTACGAGATGCAGACCGGCTCGCACGAGCGGATGCTGGTCACCCCGCTGCGGCGGCCCGCGCTGCTGATCGGGCGGGCGCTGAAGGAGATCGTGCCGATGATCGCGCAGGCCGCCCTCATCGTGGCCGTCTGCATCCCGTTCGGCTTCGAGCTGCACCTGGTCGGGGCGCTGCTCGGGCTGGTCATCCTGGCCGGGTTCTGCATCGGGCTGGGCGCGCTGTCGTACACGCTGGCGCTGGCCTCCAAGAACAAGGAGTGGATGTTCTGGACGGTCCAGCAGACGCTGCTGTTCCCGCTGCTCCTGCTGGCCGGCGTGCTGCTCCCGATCGAGAACGGGCCGGGCTGGCTCCAGGCGCTTTCCAGGATCAATCCCATGACGTACGTGGTGGACGCCGAACGGGCGCTGTTCAACGGCGAGGTGCTGACCCGCGGCACGCTCGAGGGACTGGTCGCGGCCGTACTGGTCGGGCTGCTCGGCCTGGCCGCCGGGGTGCGTGCCATGCGACGCTCCGACTGAGCCGTGCTTCCCCCGGCCCGCTACCTTTTCCCTCGCAGCCGAATGCGTGCGGGAAGGTGGCGGGCCGATGCTCGGTCGAAGTGACGACTCAGCCGAACGGCGGCGCCTGGTGCGCCCGCCCCGCCTCGGTGACCTGCCGCACGCGATCGGCCGCCTCCTGGGCGGCATCACCCGGCCGGTTCCGGTGTCCGGCCCGGTCCGCCGCGGCGGCAACCCGGACGCGGTGGTGGACTGCGCGGTCTACGCGAACGGCCTGCGGCGCGGCGGTTCGGCGCCGGTCTCCTATCCGGAGGCGGCCCGGCAGGCCCGGCGACGCCGCGGCACCTTCCTCTGGCTCGGCCTGCACGAACCGGACCTGGCCACGATGCGACCGGTGGCCGAGGTGTTCGGGCTGCACGAGCTGCTGGTCGAGCAGGCCGTCGCGGGCGGGCACCGGCCCGGCGTGCAGACCCTGGGCGACGTGACCCGGCTGGTGCTGCGCACCGCGCGGTACGTCGAGCACGACCGCCTCACCGCCACGTCCGAGGTGGTGGAGACCGGGGACGTCACCGTCCTGATCGGCCCGTGGTTCGCGATCACGGTGCGGCACGGCCCGGTGGGCCCGCTCTGGGCGGTGCGCAAGGAGCTGGAGGCCCGCCCCGAGGTGCTGCGGCAGGGCCCGTGGTCGGTGGCGTACGCGGTCGGCAGCCGGATGGTGGACAGCTACCTGGACGTGGCCGAGCACGTCGAACGGGATCTGGAACGCATCGAGGAGGAGACCTTCGCGTCCGAGCGCACCGGCGAGTTCGCCCACATCTACCAGCTCAAACGGGAGATGGTGGAGTTCAAGCGGGCGGTGCTGCCGCTGGCCGAGCCGCTGACCCGGCTGCTCGACTCGCGCGTTCTGCCAACCGGGCTGCGGCCCTACCTGGAGGACGTGCGGGGGCGGCTGGCGCGGGCCGCGGACCGGGTCGGCGGCTTCGACGACCTGGTGAACTCGATCCTCCAGGCGCGGCTGGCCCAGGTGTCGGTCGACCAGAACCACGACATGCGCAAGATCGCCGCGTGGGCCGCGATCGCCGCGGTGCCGACCGTGATCGCCGGCGTCTTCGGGATGAACTTCGACGTCATGCCGGGCACCGGGGCGACGTACGGCTTCTACGTCTCGATCGCGGCCATGCTGCTGATCGGCGGAGGCGTCTACCACCGCCTCAAGAAGTCCGGTTGGCTGTGATCTGAGAAGTCACTCAGCGTTACAGAGATGAAAGTCACAGTCTGCCGCGCGGTCTGATTCGGCGCTGAATCACGCGATGAAGACCCCCAATATGGTGTGGTCATTCCACCTAAAGGGTCCTGTCAACCACCGATACGGCCGGTTACCACACCGGACGGTCGCCGAAGCTCGGGCGTCCTGCCCTAGCCCGCAAACACGGCGAGTTACTAGTTTTCTGACTGCGTCGATCTTTGGGGGGATATCAGAGTGACGGCAACCGACGCCGCACCGCAGCACACCGGGCCGGAGGCGACGGGCAGGGGCGGCATCTTCGCGGCGCTCAAGGGTCACG
This sequence comes from Actinoplanes hulinensis, assembly GCF_019429605.1. NCBI lineage: Bacteria > Bacillati > Actinomycetota > Actinomycetes > Micromonosporales > Micromonosporaceae > Actinoplanes > Actinoplanes hulinensis. The sequence continues at coordinate 137,945 of NZ_JAHXZI010000001.1, forward strand.
TCGACCTGTTCCTGAACGCCGGCTCGCTCATGGCGACCACGCTCATCACCTCGGTGTTCGGCTTCGCCTACTGGTGGGTGGCGGCTCACGTGGCCCCGCAGGCGGCGGTCGGCCAGGCCTCCGCCGCGGTCTCGGCGATGACGCTGATCGGCACCATCGGCATGTTCGGCATGGGCACCATGCTCATCTCCGAACTGCCCACCATCGCCCGCGGCAAGTGGGACCTGATCTCCACCTGCCTGCTCACCGCCGGCTCGGCGGCGACCGTCGGCGGCCTGCTCTACGTGCTGGTGGCCACCCTGTGGATCCCCAGCCTCCAGGAGGCGCTGGGCGGCACCGTCGGCTCCTTCCTGCTGGTCGTCGGCATCGCGCTGAACGCCATGACGCTGGTCCTCGACGAGGCCATGGTCGGCCTGTTGCAGGGCCCGCTCCAGCTGATGCGCAACGCCTGGTTCTCACTGCTCAAGCTGGTGCTGCTCGGCGTGGTCGCGGTGATTCCCGGGCTGGCCCTGACCGGCACCCTGCTGCTGCTCACCTGGGTCGCCGGCATCGTGGCGTCGACCGCCATCCTGTTCCGGGTGCTGAACCGGCGCGGCATGATCGACTCGCTGCACCCGCGGCCGTCGCTGATGCGCGGGCGCGGCCGGGCGACCTTCGACCACAACCTGCTCAACCTGGCCACCTACCTGCCCCGGGCCGCGCTGCCGCTGATCGTCACGGCGACCCTGTCCGCGGAGGCGAACGCGGCCTTCTACACCGCGTTCATGGTGCTGTCCTTCATGGCCATGGTGCCGGGCAACGTGGCGCTCACCCTGTTCGCGGTGACCGCCGGCGACAAGAGCGCGCTGCGCGGCAAGGTCCGGGTGGGCCTGCTCATCTGCCTGGGCGCCGGGTTCCCGGCGTCGCTCGTGGTGCTGTTCCTGTCCGACACGATCATGGGGCTGTTCGGCGCGGAGTACGCGAGGACCGCCGGCGACGCCCTGGCCATCCTGGCCCTGACCTACGTCCCGTTCGTCTTCCACCACTTCTTCCTGGCCATCTCCCGCGTGCAGGGCAAACTGCGCGGCGCGGGGATCTTCTCGGTCTTCGCCGGCGTGGCCGAGTTGCTGGCCGCCTGGTGGGCCGGCACCCACGGTGACCTGAACGATCTGGTCACCGCCGTGGCGATCGTGATGGCGATCGAGACGGTACTGGTCGCCCCGACCGTGCTGAAGGTCGTCTTCGCCCCGGTCGTCGACATGTCCGCGGTAGCAGAGGGAGTTAACGTCATGTCCACCACCAGCCTCACCCTGCGCGAGCGCGCATGGCTGCCGCTGGAGTACATCCGCACCGTCGGCCCGCTCACCGGGGTCGACGCCGAGCGGGTGCGCGACGCGCTGATCGGCCTGCACACCGCCGACCCGACGCACCGGGCCGTCTCCCGGCTGGACCGTTCCGGCGCCAACTGGCAGCACATGGACGGCGCCTCGTTCGCCCGGTACGTCGAGGACGCGGTGACCGACCTCGGCCCCGGCCCGGTGGACTTCGACGCCATGACCCGCCGGCTCCAGTCCGAGCAGCGAGCCCACCACCCGGTGCGGATCCTCGTCGGCGGCGGCTACTTCGCGCTGAAGGTGTCGCACGCGTACGGCGACGCCGGCCCGGTCAACACGCTGGTCCACGAGATCGTCCAGGCGGCGTACGAGCAGCGGGCGGCCCGGATCGCGCCGTCGAAGCGGCACAAGACGGCGCTGCCGAAGGCCTGGTGGAAGCAGTTCGGCCTGAAGCCGGGCCGCTGGAAGGAAGGCCTGAGCTTCGCCCGCCCGCCGCACATCGAGGAGGGCCCCACCCGTCCGTGGCAGGCCGCCCTCACCGTGCGGACCGCGCGCTCGGCGCAGGTGCTCGGCCAGATGCGGGCCTGGCGTGACCAGCACGCTCCCGGCGTCACCACCTCGGCGATCACGTTCGCGGCGTTCACCGCGGCGCTGATCGAGCTGGGCCTCAAGCCGGACCTGCGGGGCGGCACGTTCCTCGCCGACGCCCGCCGGTACGTGGACAAGGGCGTCAGCATCGACAGCAACTTCTGCATGGGCCCGTTCCTGACGCCGGCCAGCCTCACCGACCCGATGGCGATCCACACGACGCTGAAGGCGGAACTGGCCACCGGCCGGATCCTGACCATGATGCTGCTGCGCGAGGGCAAGATCATGCTGACCGGGGCGCCCGGCATGCCGGACCCGTACCCGGCCGAGGTGGCGGCCGAGCCGCAGCCGCGGCTGACGTTCAGCAACCAGGGCCGGCACGACATGCTCGGTGACCTGCCGTGGGCCGTCGAGCCGGCGGGCCGGGTCAACCAGAGCGTGCCCACGCTCAACGGCCCCGAGGGCATCACCCTGACCACCAGCGAGATGAACGGCGTCCTGCACCTGGAGGCGACGTTCCACGGCACCACCTACGACCCGGCGGTCATCGACCGGGCCCTCTACCTGGTCTGCAGCGACCCGGCGGGGCTCATCATGGCGAACCGCTGACGAGCAGGGCGCCCGGCCGGTGTGCCCCCCGGATCGGCCGGGCGCCCACTTTTCGAGCCACCCATTTCGTACGCCGTGCGCAAATGCGATGCCCGGCCGGATTCCGTCCGGCCGGGCATCGCGTTTCTGTTCGGTCAGTGGCGCGGGCCATTCCGCCCGCCCGGACCCTGCCGTTCGCCGCTCGGGGCCTGCCCTGGTCACCACCGGGGGTGTGATGACCAGGGCCGCCCCTACCCGGACCCCTTCGGGTCTCCGTCTGGGCCTCCGATCCCCGGACCGCCGGAGCCGTCCTGGCCCAGCCCGCCCGGGTGACCGTGTCCGGGACCGCCCGGACCGTCGTGGCCACCCGGCCAGGTTGTTTCGCAGCACCGCCGGCGAGAGCACCGCGGTGCGCGCCTTTCCCGTACTCGTCGCACGAGAGGCTTCGCTGGCAAAACGGACAGTATGGGAATTCAAGGCGAATCGTGCGGTTTCACGTGCGTTTCGCCGGGAGAAACCGAAAACGGTACAAAATGTTTAGAGGCCGCTCGGCCGAAAAGATGATGTTGGCCTTCCGGGGCTGAATCGCTGTGTTGAGGGGTAACCCGACCGGCATGACGCAGAACAGCGAGACCGCGCCCGAAGACCTCGGTGCACCGGTCTCATACCTGGTGCTCACCGATGGGATGCCGGTCTACGACCGGTCCGGGGACCCGGTCGGCACGATCGAGCACGTGCTCGCCGACGAGCGCGAGGACGTCTTCCACGGCCTGCTGATCGCGACCCCGGTCGGCCCGCGTTTCGCCGGCGGCGACCAGGTGGACGGGCTCTTCGAGCGCGCCGTGATCGTGACCGAACCGGCCGTCCGCCTCGCCGAGCCGAGCGCCGACGCGCCGGCCGACCTGGCCGAGAGCCACGCCACCGGGCTACGCCGGGCGTGGGACTGGCTGATCCAGCCGAAATGACTCCCGGCCGGGCCCGCGCATGCGGACCCGGCCGGGATGGAGATCAGAGGTCTCAGCGCCCCCAGCGCAGAAGACACGCGCCCATCGACATGCCGCCACCGAATCCGGCGAGAAGAACCACCTCGCCGTCGCGCAGCGACCCGTTGCGGGCGGCGTCGTCGAGGGTGACCGGGAGCGAGGCGCTGCCCACGTTGCCGTACCAGGGCAGGGTGAGGTGGGTGTGCGCGTTCTGGAAGCCGGCCGACTCGACCAGCTCCTGGAGCATCATGCCGTTGGCCTGGTGCGGGACGAAGTGGTCGACGTCCTCGGCCTTGAGCTCGTTGCGGCGCAGCAGCGCGTCGAGCGCGGGCGGCACGGCGGTGGCGACGAAGTCACGGACGCCCCGGCCGTTCATCCGGAAGTAGTGGTCGCCGTCGGCGACCGTCTGCGGCGAGGCCGGCAGACGGCTGCCGCCGCCCTTGACGTAGATCAGGCCGTTGGCGTCACCGCGCGAGGCGAGATCGAGGTCGACGATGCCGTGGCCGTCGCTGACCCGGCCGACCACCGCGGCGCCGGCGCCGTCCCCGAAGAGCACGGCGGTCCGCCGGTCGCCGAAGTCGAGGATGCGCGAGTAGATGTCCGACGCGATGACCAGGACCAGCGCGTCAGGGTTGGTGGCGATCAGGCCGTTGGCCACACCGAGGGCGAAGACGAAGCCCGCGCAGACGGCGTTGACGTCCATGCACGCGGCGCGGGAGGCGCCGATCGCGTCCTGCACCAGATTGGACGTCGGCGGCTGTGGGGAGTCACCGGTCGAAGTGGACAGGACGATGTAGTCGATTTCGGCCGCCGTGACACCGGCCCGTTCGAGGGCCGCCCGGGCCGCGTTCGCCGCGAGGTCGGAGGCCGCCTCACCGGGAGCGGCGAATCGGCGCGCCTCGATCATGGTCTTCCGGGACACCCACTCCGGATCCGCGTCCGGCACCAGGGCCAGCAGGTCCACATTGGTGACGACCCGTGTCGGTAGATAGGAGCCGGTTCCGAGAATCCCTACTGCCACGCCCATCCCCCAGGTCTTGCCGTTCATTGCTTTTCACGTTTCACGTCCCGCCCCGCAAACCCTATCCATGCAGGGCGGGAACATGCGGATCGAACAGTCGACGGTTCGGCTGATAAATGCCGGACAGTCCGTCAGAGGGTCATCGGCCGCGAGTCGGGCTACTGGCGGCCACGATCCCGGTAGGTCCACGAAGCGTCACCGAGAGTGCCGCGACCGGTGGAACGGTTCGGCGGCTGCTGGCCGGCGGGCTGCCCGCCGAACTGAGGCTGGGCCGGGGCGGCCGGGGCCGCGGCGCGGTTCTCGATCCGCTGGCGCAGGTACTCGGCGGCATCCCGGTCCTCCTCGGTGGGCGCGGAGACCAGGGCGTAGCCCATGCCGACGATCGCGAAGACGACCGCCGCGCCGACCGGGACGAGCAGGTTGGCGGCGGTGGCGCCCTCGACCGAGCCGAACGCCTCGCCCTCCGGCGTCACCGACATGGCGAGCATGCCGGTGAAGTGCATGCCGTTGACCGCGACACCCATCAGCAGGGCCGAGCCGAAGATGGCGATCGGCTTGCTGACGATCAGGGTGAGCCAGAGCGCGACGGTCGCGGCGACCACGGCGATGGCGATCGAGGCGATCACCTCACGGCCGGAGTAGTGGATCTCGCCGCGCAGCCGCATGGCGGCCATGCCGGTGTAGTGCATCGCACCGACGCCCAGGCCGGCGAGCACGCCACCGATCAGGATCCGGAGCCGCGGGGCCGATCTGCCGAGCAGAGCGATCGACAGGCCGACACCGACCGACGCGAGGGCGATGACCGCGCTCGCCACGGTGAGGCCGATGTCGTACCGGATCGGCGTGCCGTCCACGTCGAAGCCGAGCATCGCCACGAAGTGCATGCTCCAGATGCCGGTGGCGCCGATCGCCACCGCCGCCAGGGTCAGCCACCAGAACCGTTCGCCGCCGCTGCGCGCCGATCGCAGGCGCACCGCGCTGGTGAGCCCCAGTAGTGACCCGAGCACGGAGAGGATGTAACTGACCGTGGGGGTTAGGGCCCCGTACTCGAAGTGATGGATCTGCGCCATCTCGCGCCGTTCCTCTCGTTCGCGATTCCGCCGGGCTGAATCCTGCCCTCACCCCCGCCATGGGCGTGACTGATTGTGACGCAGGTTGCGTTACGAGAGAACGAGCAGCGCGTCTCGATTTGGATCTACTGAAGTATTGAGGGGCCTTGTTCAGGCTATATCGGTACAGATCACCTGACAGTGATCACACAGACACAAAGAAACCTATATAACTTTACGTAACAAGTATGAAATACGACAGCACCACACGATGCCCCCGGCACCGGTGCCCGAAGTCTCGTTCGTCACACACCGTGTCCCTCGGCCGAGGCGGCATAGGGTGTGCTGATGCGGGAGCGTCTGACGAACTGGGCCGGCAACATCACCTTCGGGGCGCGGCGGTTGCACCGTCCGGAATCGGTGGCCGAGCTGCGTGCGGTGCTCGCCGGGGCCGACCGGTTGCGGGTTCTGGGCAGCGGTCACTCGTTCAACCGGCTCGCCGACACCGACGGGGATCTCGTCTCCCTGGCCGGTCTCCCGCGCACCGTCGAGATCGCGCCGGATCGACGGAGCGTGCGGATCGACGGCGGAATCCGGTACGGCGAACTGGCCGCCCGTCTCGCCGCCGAGAGCCTGGCCCTGCACAACATGGCGTCGCTGCCGCACATCTCGGTGGCCGGCGCGGTGGCCACCGCGACCCACGGCTCGGGCGTGCGCAACGGCAACCTGGCGACCGCGGTCTCCGGGCTGGAGATCCTCCGCGCCGACGGCTCGACGGCCGTCCTGGACCGCGACCACCCGGACCTCGCCGGCGCCGTGGTCGGCCTCGGCGCGCTCGGCGTGGTCACGGCGCTCACCCTCGACGTCGTCCCGGCCTTCGAGCTGCGGCAGTACGTCTACGAGAACCTGCCCGCCGCCGCCCTGGACGAGCACCTCGACGAGATCCTGTCGGCCGGATACAGCGTCAGCCTCTTCACCCGCTGGACCGGCACGGACATCGACCAGGTGTGGCTGAAGCGGGACGCGCCACTGACCGGGGACCTGTTCGGCGCCCGCCCCGCGGACGGCCCCCGTCACCCGGTGCCCGGCATGCCGACCGAGAACTGCACCGGGCAGGGCGGCGTCCCCGGTCCATGGCACGAACGGCTGCCGCACTTCCGGATGGAGTTCACCCCGAGCAGCGGCGAGGAGCTCCAGTCCGAGTGGCACGTGCCGCGCACGGCCGGACGGGCCGCGATCGCGGCGGTGACCGAACTGCGGGAGCGGGTCGCGGCCGTCCTCCAGGTCTGCGAGATCCGGACGATCGCCGCCGACCACCTCTGGCTCAGCCCCAACCACGAACAGGACAGCCTGGCCCTGCACTTCACCTGGATCGCCGACACCGACGCGGTGCTCCCGGTCGTCGCCGACCTGGAGAAGGCGCTGGCACCGCACGGCGCCCGGCCGCACTGGGGCAAGATCTTCACGACTGCCCCGTCCGAGGTGCGCGGCGCCTACCCCCGGTTCGGCGACTTCGCCGCCCTGACGCGCCGCTTCGACCCACAGGGCGTGTTCCGCAACCCATGGCTGGACGCTGTGCTTGATTGCTCCGCTTCGCTCCGCGGCAAAACGCCTGGTAACCGGTGACGAGGCAGCTGATTTTCCGCCACCGCAAACCCCACGGCGCCGGAAAACCAGGTGCCTCGTCACCGGCGGCGTTTTGCGGGTTGTTCCGTGGCTACGACCTCGCGTCGACAATGTGGTTCGGGTGACCGGCGCGGAGATGGATCATCTCGGTAGCGGCAGGGCGGGGCTGTCCTGAAAGGACGGGACGGGGTCGGGCGTACCGGAAAATGGTTGTGGGTTCAGGCGCAACCACAGGCGGCGCCGACCGGGGCGGTCAGGTCGTCGACCGGGCGGCTGGAGCGGCCGGCCGGGCCGTCGGTGGGGAAGCCTTCGCGGGCCCAGTACTCGTAGCCGCCGATCATCTCCTTGACCGGGTAGCCCAGCTTGGCGAACTCGAGCGCCGCCCGCGTCGCGCCGTTGCAGCCCGGGCCCCAGCAGTAGGTGACGACCGCGCTGCCCGGCGGGACGATTTCGGCGGCGCGGGCCGCAATCTGGCGGGTCGGCAGGTGGACGGCGCCGGGGATGTGGCCCTGGTCCCACGACTCGGTGCCGCGGGAGTCGATCACCACGAGGCCGGGGGTGCCGGCTTCCAGGTCGTGGTGGACGTCGCTCACGTCGGTCTCGAAGCGGAGCCGGTTCTGGAAGTGCTCGATCGCGCTGGTCATGGCATTGATCGTGCCGCCCGCACGGAAACCTGCACAGTGGCGTGAACGACGCCGATCGCTAAGATCCCGCCATGCGAACGGTGGCGGTCCTGGCGTACGACGGCATGTCGGTCTTCGAACTGGGCATCGTGAGCGAGGTCTTCGGGCTGCCCCGGCCGGAGTTCGACCGGCCGTGGTACGAGCTGACCATCTGCGCCGAGACGCCCGGCCCGGTCCGGGTGGTCGGCGGCGCGACCCTGCACACCGAGTACGGGCTGGACGTGTTCGCCGCCGCCGAAACGGTGATCGTGCCGGGGGTCAACGCCGGTGTCTCACCGGAGCTGATCGCCGCGCTGCGGGCCGCCCACGCCCGGGGCGCGCGGATCATGTCCATCTGCTCGGGCGCGTTCGCCCTGGCCGCGGCGGGTCTGCTGGACGGCCGCCGGGCCACCACCCACTGGCGGTACGCGGACGCGCTCCGGGAGCGCCATCCGGCCGTGGAGGTCGACGCCGACGTGCTCTACATCGACCACGGCGACGTGCTGACCAGCGCGGGCAGCGCCGCCGGCCTGGATCTCTGCCTGCACGTGGTCCGTCTCGACCACGGCCCGTCGATCGCCAACGCGGTGGCCCGCCGGCTGGTCGTCCAGCCGCACCGGGACGGCGGGCAGGCCCAGTTCGTGGAGGCGCCGGTGGCGGCCGATCCGGAGGACGCCCGGGTGGCCCGCAGCATGGACTGGGCGCTCGGCAACCTGGCCGAGCCGATCACGGTGGCCACGCTGGCCCGGCAGGCGCACATGTCCGAGCGCACCTACCTGCGGCATTTCGCCCGTGCGACGGGGAGCACGCCGATCCGCTGGCTGATCGACCGGCGGGTGCACGCCAGCCTGCCACTGCTGGAGACGACCCGAACCCCGATCGAGGCGATCGCCACGGCGGTCGGTTTCGAGACCGCCGTGACCTACCGGCACCACTTCGGACAGACGATGCGCACGTCCCCGTCGGCCTACCGGCGGGCCTTCAACGCGCCGGAATGAAACGCACGCCGCCGGCCGGGATGGTGACCTCGCCGACCCGGGCCGGGGTGATCCCGTGGTTGAACAGGAACATCAGGTCGCCCCGGCGGACCGCCTCCACCTGATCGGGCAGGCCGGGCAGCACCGGCTCCACCCCGGCCTCGGTGGCGATCCGGGTCAGTAGGGCCCGCAACCCGTCGTCGCTGAAAGAAGTGGACACGTACCAGGCGGCGCCCTGCCCGTACCGGTGGCGGGTGACCGCGGGCGCCCCGGCCAGCGGACCGTCCGCGTAGCGGCCGACGGTGAGAGCGCCGGCCGTCTCGACCCGTTCGATCCAGCGGTTCACCGGCGTGCCGTCGTCCAGGGCGAACGTCACGTCGGCGGGCTGCGGATGCCACTCGACCACGCGGACACCGAGGACCTCCCGGAACGCGCCCGGGTAGCCGCCCAGCCGGATCCGGGTGTCGGGTTCGGCGATCCCGCTCAGGTAGGTCACCACCAGATGCCCGCCGGCCGCCACGAAGTCGCGGAAGGCGGCCGCCGCCTCGTCCGAGACCAGGTAGAGGTGCGGCGCCACGATGAGCCGGTAGTCGCCGAGGCCTGTGGACACCCCCGGGAAGACGAAATCGGTCTGGATCTTGGCGCGGAACAGTGCCCGGTGCGCCTGCCGGACCGCGCCGGGGTAGTCGATGTCGGCGGACGGCAGGGCCGGCGCCTGCAACGCCCACCAGGACGGCGCGTCCCAGGTGAGCGCCACCTGGGACGCGGGCGGTGCGGCCGAAGCGACCGGCGCGAGGCTCTTGAGCGTGCGCCCGAGCCCGACCGCCTCCCGGAAGACCGGGCTGTCCGGGCCGGCGTGCGGGACCAGTGCGGAGTGGAACAGCTCCGCCCCGCCGCGCGGCTGGCGCCACTGGAAGTACATGGCCCCGCGCGATCCCCGGGCCACGTAGCCGAGGCTGTGCCGGGTGAGCCGCCCCGGCTCCTTGGCGTGCATCCGGCCGCGCGTGTAGATCAAATTCGGCGCGGTCTCCATGAGCAGCCAGGATCCGCCACCCCAGCCGCGGGCCAGGTCCCCGGCGAAGGCGGTCTCCTCCTCGGCGCCCGGCCCGGCGTCGTCCGGGTAGTGGTCGACCGCCACCACGTCCACCTCGGCCGCCCAGCGCGCGTGGTCGACGCTCACCCAGCCGCCCTGCACGAAGTTGGTGGTGACCGGCACGTCCGGGTTGGCGGCGCGCAGCAGGTCGCGCTGTTCCACGTACGCCCCGAGCAGCTCGTCGGAGAGGAACCGGCGGAAGTCGAGCACCTGCGCGGGGTTCGGCAGGTACTGGGTGGCGCGCGGCGGCGTGATCTGCGCCCAGTCCGAGTAGCGCTGGCTCCAGAACGCCGTGGTCCACGACTCGTTCAGCGAGTCCAGGTCGCCGTGCCTCTTCGCCAGCCAGGTCCGGAACGCCGCGGCCGTGGTGTCGCAGCGGCAGTCGGTGCCGTACTCGTTGTGCACGTGCCACATGGCCAGCGCCGGATGGTGGGCGTACCGCTCGGCCAGGCGTTCCGCGATGTTCCGCGCCGCGGCCCGGTAGGCGGGCGCCGACACGCAGTAGGTGTCCCGGCTGCCGTGGGTGAGCCGGATCCCGTCGGCGCCGGCCGGCATGGCCTCCGGGTGTGCCAGGGTGAACCAGGGCGGCGGCGAGGCGGTCGGGGTGGCCAGCGCGACCCGGACGCCGCCCTCGTGCAGCCGGTCCAGCACCCGGTCCAGCCAGCCGAACTCGTAGCGCCCCGGCTCGGGCTCCAGATTCGACCAGGAGAACACGCCGACCGTGGCGATGTTCACCCCGGCCTGCCGCATCAGCGCGACGTCCTCCGCCCAGACCTCCTCCGGCCACTGCTCCGGGTTGTAGTCGCCGCCGAAGAAGAGCATCGCACCACCCTTGACATTAGTTTGACCTCTAAACAAAGTATTCACTCGTGGAGAGCCAAGTCAATCCGTCCTTCCGTGACAGCACGTACACAGAGGACTGGGAACACGCCCTGATCAGCGGCAACGGGCGGCAGGGCGCGCTCTGCTACGGCTCCCCCGCCGGGTTGCGCTTCACCCTCGCCCACGAGGACCTCTTCCAGCCCGTCACCGAACCGCTTCCGGCGCCGGCCACCGCCGCGGCCCTGCCACGGCTGCGCGAGCTGCTCGCCACCGGGCGTTTCGGCGACGCGGCGCGAGCGGTCTGCGACCTCGCCGTTCAGGATCATCCGGGGTACGCCGAGACGCGCTGGATCGATCCACTCATCGGCGCCGGCACGATCACCTTCATCCCGGACCGGCCCGGCGACGGCTACCTCCGGGGCACCGACTTCACTACCGGCGCAGTGCGGCAGGAGTGGTCGGGGGTGGTGGCCGACGCGGTCGTCTCCCGGTCGGCGGACGTGCTGGCGGTCCGGATCACCGGCACCGGCGGCACGGTCCGGATCGCCCCGGTCGACGGCGTCCCGGAGAGCCCGATCGCGTTCACCGTCGACCACTTCGGTGACGACCTGGTCCTCACCGGACGGTTCGGCGGCGACCTCTGGCCGGGCGCACCGGACGGCTGGACCGTGGCGGTGCGCGTACGGCGTACCCCCGAATCGGTGTTGATCGTGGCCCGGGTGGCACCCGGCCTGCGCCCACCCGCCGAGGCCCTCGCCGCGCTGCCCGACGGCGGATTCGAGGACCTGCTGAAGGAGCACGCCGAGATCCACCGCGACCTGTTCGAGCGGGTCTCCCTGGACCTCGGCGGAATCCGGGCGCAGCACCTCTTCGACGCCGGCCGGTACGCGATCATCAGCAGCACCGGCAACCGCCCGCCCACGCTCCAGGGTGTCTGGAGCGGCACCTGGTCGCCGCCGTGGCGCAGCGGCTGGACCATCGACGGCAACCTCCAGGCGGCCCTGCTGGCGGTCCACCCGACCGGCGTCCCCGAGTTGATGTCGCCGCTGTTCGACCTGCTGGACAGCCTGCGCGAGGACTTCCGGGAGAACGCGCGCCGGCTCTACGGGCTACCCGGCCTGTACGCCCCCGCCCACCTCGGCACACACGGCCGGCAGAACCACTTCGGCCCGGTCTGGTGCCTCACCTTCTGGACCGCCGGCGCCGCCTGGCTGGGCCGCCTCTACCTGGAGCACTGGCAGCACACCGGCGACCGCACGTTCCTGGCCGACCGGGCGCTGCCGTTCCTGCGCGAGGTCGCCGAGTTCCACCTGGGGTTCGCCGAGATCGTCGACGGGCGGGCCCGGTTCAGCCCGTCCTATTCGCCGGAGAACGACCCGGGCAAGGGCCGCGATCAGGCGGCGGTGGACGCCAGCCTGGACGTGCAGGCGGTGTCCGCCCTGCTCCGCGGCCTGCTGGCGATCACCGGGACGCTGGGCGTCGACGACCCGGACGAGGGTCGCTGGCGGAGGCTGCTCGCCGCGCTGCCGCCGTACCGGATCAACGACGCCGGTGAGCTCGCCGAGTGGATCGACCCGCGCTTCCCGGACAACCACGAGCACCGGCACTCCAGTCACCTGTTCCCGTTCCTCTACGGCGGCGATCCGGCGTTCGAGGAGGATCCGGCGCTGCGCGCCGCCGCGGTGCGGGCCGTGCGGTCCCGGTTGCGGTGGTGGTTGAGCGAGGCCTCCGACGAGATGGGGTACGGGCTCGCGCTGCTCGGCGTCGCGGCGGCACATCTGGGGCTGGGCGAGGAGGCGTACGCGGCCCTGGAACGGATCTCCGAGGCGTACTGGCGGCCCAACCGGGTGCCCACCCACAACCGGGACCACATGTTCAACGTCGACCTGGCGGGCGGCCTCCCGGCCCTGGTGGTGGCGATGCTCCTGCGCAGCCGCGACGTCGGCCCGGACGGCGTGGCCCACATCGGCCTGCTCCCGGCACTGCCATCGGCATGGCCCACCGGCACCATCCGCGGCCTGGTAGCCCGAGGCCCGGTCACCGTAGACCTGACCTGGTCACCGACCCATTGGGAGGCCACCCTCACCTCCCCCACCGACCGCACGGTCCACCTCAGCCGACCGACCACCACCACCACCGAGACGATCCACCTACGCGCCGGTCACCCGAACCACATTGCCGACGCGAGGTAGTAGCCACGGAACAACCCGCAAAACGCCGCCGGTGTCGAGGCACCTGGTTTTCCGGCGCCGCGGGGTGTGCGGTGGCGGAAAACCAGCTGCCTCGACACCGGTTACAAGGCGTTTTGCCGCGGAGCGAAGCGGAGCAATCAAGCACAGCTCAGCCCTTGACGGCGCCGATGATCACGCCCTTGGTGAAGTGGCGCTGGATGAACGGGTAGACGATCAGGGCCGGCACGATCGTCACCACCACGACGGCCATCTTGATCGCCAGGCTGGGGGGCATCGTCGAGCCGAGGCCCGGGATGGCGACCGCCGTGCCCGAGCTGGTCGGGGACTGGCCGGCCAGGATGAACTGCTGGAGCACCCGCTGGACCGGCTGCAGGTCGTTGCGGTCGATGTAGAGGATCGCGTTGAAGAACGCGTTCCAGTAGCCGACCGCGTAGAACAGGCCGACCACCGCGGTGACCGCTTTGGAGAGCGGCAGCACGATCCGCCACAGGATGCGCAGTTCGCCGGCGCCGTCGATGCGGGCGCTGTCGTACAGTTCGCCGGGGATGCTCATGAAGAACGCCCGCAGCACCACCAGGTTGAAGGCGCTGATCGCGGTCGGCAGGATCAGGGCGAGCAGGTTGTCCTTGAGGCCGAGGCCGGTGACCACCAGGTAGCTCGGGATCATGCCGGGATAGATCAGGAACGTCAGCAGGAAGTAGAACAGGATCGACCGGTGCCACAGCGTGCCGGGCCGGGACAGGCCGTAGGCGGCGAGCACCGTGACGACCAGGCTGAGGGCCGTGCCGACGATCGTGACGAACGTGCTGACCAGGATCGCGTCGGTGACCTGCCCGCCCGAGAAGATCACTACGTACGCGGCCGGGTTGAACTCGCGCGGGACGAAGACGTAGCCGCCGGCCTCGTTGATCGTCTTCTCCGACGAGAGGCTGGTGACCAGGACCGTCCAGAGCGGAATCAGCACGGCCGCCACCACGAGGGTGAGAATCGTGCCCTTGCCGAACTGGCCGATCAGCGTGGGTTTCTCCTCCCACGCCGGGCGGAGCGAGTTGCGGCGGGGCCGGATCGCGGTGTCTGCGCTCATGATTTGGAGTAGATCCCTTGCTCGCCGAACCGGTGTGCCAGCTTGTTGGCGCCCACGATCAGGAGGATGCCGACCACCGCCTTGAACAGGCCGGCGGCCGCACCGACGCCCCACTGCTGGACGGCGATGCCCTGGTAGTAGACGTAGGTGTCGACCACCTCGGCGGCTTCCCGGCCGACCATCTCCCGTTGCAGCACGAACTGCTCGAAGCCGACGTTGAGCGCGTCGCCCAGGCGCAGGATCAGCAGCAGGATGATGACCGACCGCAGACCGGGCAGGGTGATGTGCCACATCCGCCGCCAGCGGCCGGCGCCGTCGGCGGCGGCCGCCTCGTACAGGGAGGTGTCGATGGCCACGAGGGCCGCCAGGAAGACGATCATGCCCCAGCCGGCGTCCTTCCAGAGGGCCTGCGAGGTGATCAGGAACATGAACGTCTCGGGGTTGGTCATCATGTCCGGCGGCGTGTACCCGGCGTGGCGCAGGGTCTGCGCGAGCAGGCCGGCGCCACCGATCATCATCTGGAACAGCGAGACCACCAGCACCCAGCTGAAGAAGTGCGGCAGGTAGACGACGCTCTGCACCAGCGACCGGACGCGCGGCGACATGATGCTGTTCAGCAGCATGGCCAGGAAGATCGGGATCGGGAAGTAGAACACCAGCTGGAACGCGGTGATCGAAAGGGTGTTGATCACCGAGTCCCAGAACGCCGCGTTCTTGAACAGGTACTCGAAGTTCCCGAACCCGATCCACTCGCTGTAGAGGAACGCCTCGAGCGGGTCGTCCCCGACGAACGGGTTGTAGTCCTGGAAGGCGATGATGTTGCCGAGTGCCGGGATGTAGTGGAAGACCAGCAGCAACAGCATTGCCGGCAGGCACATGAGCAGCAGCGGCCAGTCCCGCCGCAGCCGCTGCCCGAAGGACAGCTGCTGCCGCGAGACCGACTTCGCCTTCTTGGCCTTCACCGCTACCTGCGGCTCAGGTGCTAATGATGGAGCACGCATAGCACCTGATTCGCTCGCAAGCTCGCTCATCGCCCGTTGTCAGCCAGGACCTTGGCGTAGAACTCACGACCCGCGTCGCCACCGGCAGCCCGCCACTCGGAGACGATCTTGTCGAGGTCGCTCACCGGGGTCCGGCCGCGGTGGATGTCGGTGATCTTGTCCTCGGTCGGCTGCGCGATGGCCGCCATCTGGGTGGGCGTCTCCACCTTGATGCCGTCCCACGGGTTCTTCTCCAGGTACTGCGCGGCGTCGTTGCCCCACTCCACGAAGTCCTTGGCGTAGGTGGGGATGTCCGGTCCACCGACCACGACCGGCGGGCGCCCGCCGAGGAAGATGAACTGGTTCGCGAACTCCTTGACCCACAGGTCGTTGGTGACCGGGGAGCCGCTGGCGTCCCGCGTGAAGTGGGTGCCCTCGACGCCGTAGTTCTGCAGCTCCCACTCCTTGGTGCCGAACGGCGCCGCGGTGTAGTTGAGCACGCGCAGCAGCTCCTGGGTGCGCTCCTGCCCGAGGCCCTTCTTGATGAAGGTCCAGATGATCGCCGAGCGGGTCTGCCAGCGGACCGGGGGCTTGCCCTTGTCCGCGCCGAACACCTTCACGGCCTGCATGTTGAACTTCGGGTTGACCGCGACGGCCGGGCGCCACGTCTCCTTCCAGGAGCCGCCACCCGTGCCGTACATGAACATCTTGCCGCCCTTGAAGAGGGCCTGCGTGTCGCCGCCCTTGCTGGACGCCACGTCCGGGTGGACCAGCTTCTCGGCGTAGATCTTGGCCATGAACTCGACGGCCCGCTTGTACTCCGGCGTCTCCATCCGGTGCACGACCTTGCCGTCGGCGGCCTTCATCCAGCCGTTCTCCGAGCCACCGGCGCCGCAGATCTGCTGCACCTCGAGCCAGATGTCGCCGAAGGCCCACTCACCCTTGTCGGGGTTGGTGAACTTCTTGCCGAACTCGTAGAGCTCGTCCAGCGTGGTGGGGGCCGCGATGCCGCGCTCGTCGGCGACGTCCTTGCGGTAGAAGAGCACCGACGGATACGGCGCGTCGGTGGGGAACGGGACGCCCATCAGCTTGCCGCCCCACACCGAGTCCTGCCAGGCCCGGGTGTCCAGACCGGCGAGCAGCGGGTAGGCGTTGACCTTGTCACCGGCCAGGTACGGCGTAAGGTCCTCGAAGAGCGCATGCACACCCTCGCTGAACCGGGCAAGCTTGTTGACCTCCCAGCCCGGGATGCAGGTCAGCTCCGGCACGTCCCGGGCGCCCAGCATGGTGTTGAGCTTGTCGCCGTAGGTGTTGCCGTCCTGGATGCTGAAGTTGATCGCACCGCCCATGTCGGCGCCGACCGCCTCGACCAGCTTGTTCGCGGTCGGCGGCGCGGGGCCCCACCAGGGGGTGGTGGCGGTGACCGGCTTGCCGCTGGTGATCGCCTTGTCGGCGACCGCGTCGGCCAGCGAGGTCGGGTACTTCACGTAACCGTCGGCCATCGGCCGGACGCCCTTGACGTCCGGGGGGACCAGGGTGGAGTCCTTGAAGTTGGGGACGAGGCCGGCGGCCTGCTCGGCGTTGGTCGCCGAGCCGGTGGTGCCCGGCTCCTTGCTGCATCCGGCCAGCATCCCGCCGCTGGCGAGCGAGGCCGCGCCGAGGCCGACCAGCCCCAGGAAGTTCCGCCTGTTCGTCGACGCGCCCGGAAGCGTATTCGCCACGGCGCACCACCCTTCCGTTATGGGTTTAGTTTGGTTAGCGTCTAAACTAAGTACATCGAAGACAAGCTAACCGACACGGTGACGGCCCGACAAGAAGCAAATGGGAGCGCACCCATCCGGCGGGCACCGATCAGGGGAGACGACGAACCGCGGTGATGCGGCAAGATGACCAGGCGGACAGCAGGCGCCCGGCCGAGAGCGGAGCTTGATGTGAAGACCACCCGGGCCGATCCACAACCGGCCGACTTCACCGATGTGCGTGCCACCAACCTGGCCGTGGTGCTGCGGCACCTGCGCGCCCACGGCCCCAGCTCGCGCGCCGCGATCGCCGCCTCGACCGGGCTCAACAAGGCGACCGTGTCCAGCCTGACCGGCGACCTGATCCGGCAGCGGCTGCTGCGCGAGACCGGCCTGACCAGCAACCGGATCGGCCGCCCCGGGACGACGCTGGCCCTCGACGGCTCGGCGTACGCGGCGATCGGCCTCCAGGTCTCCGCCGACCGGCTCACCGCGCTGGCCGTCGACTTCGCGGGCGACCAGCTGCTGCTGTGGCACCGGGCGTTCGACGGCGAGCCGGCCACCACCGGGGCGGGCCGTGCAGTCAGCGCGATCACCGCCCTGGCCCAGCGAGCCGCGACCCGGGTGCGCCAGCAGGGCCGCCAGGTGCTCGGCCTGACCGTGGCGGTGCCCGGCCTGGTCGCCGACGGCGGCACGGTCCGCCTCTCCCCGCCGCTCGGCTGGTCCGACGTCGATCTGCGCGGCCTGCTCTCCGGCTCGCTGCGCCAGCCGGGGCTGGACGTCGCGGTGGCCAACCACGCCGGCCTGGCCGCCGTCGCCGAGCTGCGCCACGGCGGGCATCAGGTCGAGCTCGATCTCACGTACGTCTCCGGCGCGGCCGGGGTCGAGGCCGGCATCGTGGTCGACGGCCGCCTGCTGCACGGCTCCCGTGGCTTCACCGGCCAGATCGGCCGTTTCGCGCTCGGCGCGGCCGGTTCGCCCACGCTCCAGGACCTGGCCGGTGTCGAGCCGCTGGTCCGGCGCGCCCTGCCCGGCTTCGATCCGGAGTCGCTGACCGACCTGGCGCCGGCCGTCGAGCAGGTGGCCGTGCTGGCCCGCTCCGGCGACCCGGGAGCGCTGGCCGCACTGGGCGACACCGGCCGCCATCTGGGCCAGGGCCTGGCACTGCTGGCGAACCTGGTGAATCCCGAGCTCATCGTGCTCGGCGACCACTACGCGGCACTGGCCGACTGGCTGATCCCGGCGGCCGAGGCCGAGCTGACCCGCAACACCCTGGCGCCGGACGCGGGCGGGGTCCGGCTGACCGCCTCGCGCCTGGGCCTGCACGCCGCGGCCCTCGGCGGCGCGGTGTCCCACTTGGACCGGGTGGACACCGGCAGCCTGCCGGCGAAGCAGTGACCGGATCCGCCCGGGGCCGCACCCGGGCGGATCCCGCACGTAACAATCGATGACCAAACATGCCCCGCGCGCCTTGACCGAGGCGTGACTGTGGTGCGAGCCTCAGGGAACTCCGTTCGAAACATTCGCGAAACCACTCGCGGAGGCTTCTTTCGCCGCGTAGTCGAAGCGCTTCGACGACCGGCTTGGCCCGAAGGAACACGTTGTGACCGAATCCCCCTCTCGCATCGTCTTTCGCGACCCGCAGCAGAAGCTCGCCACGCGGGTGTCCGACCTTCTGGAGCGGCTCGACCTGGCGGAGAAGATCGCCCTGCTGCACCAGCACCAGGCCGCCGTGCCCCGGCTCGGCGTCGCCTCCTTCCGCACCGGGACCGAGGCGCTGCACGGCGTCGCGTGGCTCGGCGTCGCCACCGCCTTCCCCCAGGCGGTCGGCCTCGCCAGCAGCTGGGACCCGGACCTGCTCCGCCGAGTCGGCACGGCGGTCGGCACCGAGGTCCGCGCCATGCACCACCGCGACCCGGAGAACGTCGGCCTCAACGTCTGGGCGCCGGTGGTCAACCTGCTGCGCGACCCGCGCTGGGGCCGCAACGAGGAGGGGTACGCCGAGGACCCCTGGCTCACCGGGGTGCTGAGCACGGCGTACTCGAACGGGCTGCGCGGCGACGACCCCCGCTGGCTGCGCACCGCCCCCACGCTGAAGCACTTCCTGGCCTACAACAACGAGACCGACCGGTGCCTGACCTCCAGCAATCTGCCGCCGCGGGTGCTGCACGAGTACGAGCTGCCCGCCTTCCGCCCGGCCCTGGCCGCCGGCGCCGCGGTCGCCGTGATGGCCTCCTACAACCTGGTCAACGGCCGGCCCACGCATCTCAGCCCGCTCATCAACGAGGTGCTGCGCGGCTGGGCCGAGGACGACGTGATGGTGGTCGGCGACGCGTACGCGGTCCAGAACCTGGCCGGCGACCAGAACCTGTTCGAGGACCACCCGGCCGGGTTCGCGGCCGTGCTGCGCTCCGGCATCGACTGCGTCACCGAGCCCGGGCCGCTGTCCGAGGAGTCGTTCACCACCGCCCTGGACCGTGGACTGATCACCGAGTCCGACGTGGACGCCGCGGTCCGGCACATCCTCTCGGTACGCGTACGGCTCGGCGAGTTCAACCCGGAGGAGGACCCGTACCGGGAGACCGGCCCCGAGGTGATCGACTGCCCGGAGCACCGCGCGCTGGCCCGGGAGGCGGCCCGCGCCTCGGTGGTGCTGCTCGGCAACGACGGCCTGCTCCCCCTCGAACCGGCGGCCACCCGGCGGATCGCGGTGCTCGGCCCGCTCGGCGACACCACCTTCGACGACTGGTACAGCGGCACCCCGCCGTACCGCCGGACACTGCGCGACGCCCTGGCCGAGCGGGTCGGCGCGGACGCGGTGCTCGTCCACGAGGGCGCCGACCGGGTGGCGCTGCGCTGCCCGGCCGGCCTGCTGTCGGCGGACCCGGAGGGCGGTCCACTGCGGATCAGCTCGCATGAGGACGGGGACACCACGCTGTTCGACGTGCTCGACTGGGGGGAGGAGACGTTCTCGCTGCGGGCCGTCGTCAACGGCCGGTGTGCCGGCGCCGACGGGCTCGGCCCCGAACCCCACCTGCTGATCAACGACCGGCCCGGCCCGAACGGCTGGGAGGTGCGGGAGACGTTCCGCTTCGAGCCGGCCGGCGACGGTGTGGCGCTGTTCCACGTGCAGAGCGGGCGGTACCTTCTGGCCGGCGGGGACGGGCTCGTGCGTACCGGCGCCACCCGGGCCGCGGACGCCACCGTCTTCACCGTCGACCTGCTGATCGACGGGGTGGCGGCGGCCGCCACGGTTGCCGCCGGGGCCGACGTGGTGGTGCTGGCACTCGGCAACCATCCGCTGGTCACCGGCCGGGAGACCGCCGACCGCCGGGACCTGGCGCTGCCCGGCACCCAGGACGATCTGGTGCGCGCCGTCCAGGCCGCCAACCCGCGGACCGTGCTGGCGTTGAGCAGCAGCTACCCGTACGCGATCGGTCATGCTCTTGATCTTTTGCCGGCGATCGTGTGGTCTGCGCACGGCGGCCAGGAACACGGCACGGCCCTCGCCGACGTGCTCTTCGGCAGCGACCCGTCGGGTGTGCCCGTCGACCCGGCCGGACGGCTCACCCAGACCTGGTACACCGATGCCGGCGACCTGCCGGACCTGCTCGACTACGACATCATCGCCACCGACGCCACCTACCTCTACTACCGGGGCACGCCGCTGTTCCCGTTCGGGCACGGGCTGTCGTACACCTCGTTCCGCTACGAGGACCTGTGCGTCAGCGCGGCGTCGATCGGCCCGGACGGCGAGGTCACGGTCACCGTCGACGTGATCAATACCGGACACCGGCCCGGCGTCGAGACGGTGCAGCTCTACACCCGTCAGCAGCGTTCCCGGGTCAAGCAGCCGCTGCGGCGCCTGCGCGGCTACCGGCAGGTCCGGCTCGAACCCGGCGAACGGTCCACGGTGGAGTTCCTGCTGCCCGCCGCCGAACTGGCGTTCTGGGACGTGACCCGCTCCCGCTGGGTGATCGAGGAGGCCACCCACACCATCGCGGTGGGCCGCTCCAGCACCGATTGGCGCCTGACCAGGACGCTGCGCGTCGATGGCGAGCGCATCCCGGCCCGCTCACCCTGGTCGCCACTCCATCTGATCGACAACGATGGGTACGCGGAGACGACACCCGTAGCCGTCCCGGACCACCCCGGCGAGGCTCTGCGCGGCGACCGCCCCGGCGCGTGGGCGGTCTTCGACCAGGTCGACTTCGGCGCCACCGGCCCGTCCCGGGTCCACGCCACCCTCTCCGCCCCCGGCGAGATGGTCCTCCGCCTCGACGACCCCCTCTCCGGTCCGATCCTGGCCACCCTGAACACGACAGCCTCAACCCCGGTCCCCCCGGTAACCGGCACCCACGACCTGTTCGTCCTCTACTCGGCCCCCGGCACCACCGTCACCACGATCACCTTCACCCGCTGACCCCACCTTCCAGCCGGACGGTGGCGCACTCGACGCCCGCCTTTGCCGCCACCCCCCATCGCCCCGCCGATCTTGGATGATTGACCACCACTCCTTGGAGTCAAGAGGCGGTTGCACCGCCCACCTCCAGGCCGACCTTGGACGACCGACCACCGCCCGCGGTAGGCAAACGTCCAAGATCGAAAGGGGGAGACGCGCCGCCCAGATGCCCGCCGATCTTGGACGACCGGCCACCGCGGACGGTGAGGGAACGTCCAAGATCCAGGAGAGGCCGCAGAGCCCACCTTCCGCCGATCTTGGACGATTGCCGCTGAGCAATCAGGCGCAGGAGGATAGGGGGATGACTGGTCTCGGGCAGGCACTGGCGTTCGCGGGTGTGATCGGGCTGGCGGCGGTGTCGCCGGGGCCGGACTTCGCGGTGGTGGTGCGGCGTTCGGTGGCGGCCGGGCGATGGCATGGGATGGCCGCGGCCGCAGGGGTCGCCGCGGGGGTGTTCGTGTGGTCGGTGGCCGCCTCGGTGGGGGTGGCCGCGCTTCTGGCCGCGTCAGCAGTGGCGTTCACCGTCGTGAAGCTGGCCGGTGCGGCGTACCTGCTCTGGCTGGGGGTGAGCGCTCTGCTCGCGGCCCGGCGCGGCGGCGGTGAGATCGAGCCGGCAGCGGCTGAGCGCCCGGAGAAGCGGCTGTGGGCGTCGTTCCGGGACGGCCTGCTGACCAATGTGCTCAATCCCAAGTGCGGTGTGTTCTTCGTGGCGGTGCTGCCGCAGTTCGCGCCGGTGGACGGCGCCGCCGCCGATGTGCTGCTGCTCTCGGTGGTGGCGGTCGCGGTGACGGTGGCCTGGTTCGTCGTGGTGGCGAACCTGGTCGCGGCTCTGCGCCGGCTGCTGTCCCGGCCGGTGGTGCGCCGCGCCCTGGACGCCGTCACCGGCGCCGTCCTGGTCACGATCGGGATCCGTCTCGCCGTCTCCCCCACACCCTGATCACGACCCGGTCCGCCGCACCGTGATCACGACCCGGTCCGCCGCACCGTGATCACGATCGGAATCCGCCTCGCCGCCGCCTCCGCACCCTGATCACGGTCTAGGCTCGCCCCGCCGCCTCCGCACCCTGATCACGGTCGGGCCCGCCACGCTCGCCTCCTCCGCGCCCTGGTCATGATCGGGGCCCGCTTCGCCGGCGCCTTCGCAGTCTGATCGCCAGGAGGGTGAGGAGGCCTACGATCGTGAGGATCAGGGCGTTGCGGAGGTACGGGCCCAGGCCGCTCGGGGGCCGGGCGGCTCGGATCACGCCGCCGCTGATCACGTCGTCGGCCACATCGACTGAGCGGATCTGCAGGTCGGGGCCGGTGAGCAGGGTGCGCGGGGTGGTGAACGGGCTGACCGCCCACACCTCGGTCTTGCGGACCCACTCGTAGTCGGTGAGCCCTTCCCCGAGACGTGCGCCACCGGTCTCGAAACCGGTGACGTCGATTCCCGCGAACGGGTACGACGCCGTTATCACCGCTTCCCCGCTGGGCGACCAGCCGAGCAGCCGAACCGCCACGAGGTCGGTCAGTTCGCGGATTGCGGGTGTGGACCGCTCCTCGCCGGTGGCCGGGTCAACCATGATCAGCTTCCATCGGGACGGGTAGTCGGCGCCGTCGCAGCAGCGGCTCTGCCGGAGGAGGGTGAGCCCGAAACCGTCCGGGGTCCAGGATCCCTTCCCCGCCAGGCGACTGTCGTCGACCGCCCTGAACCGGCTGATCACCCGCCCGTCCATCGAGGTGACCGTGACGATCGCGCCCGATTGGAAGGCCAGCCGCCCGCCGTCGCGGGAGAACGCCACCGTGTATCCGTCACGGTCGGTTCGCGGGTCGAGATCGCTGATCACCCGGGAGGTTCCGGCCACCGGATCCACCAGGTGCAGGGTGGCGCTGGTGAACCTCTCGCCGTCGGCCGTGTAGGCGGTCACCGCCAGCCGCCGTCCGTCCGGCGACCAGGCCTGCGGCACGACCAGGTCGGCGTCGAGGCGGGGCAGGGGCGTGTGGTCGCCGGTATCGAGGTCGATCACCGAGCCGACCGTGGCGAGCCGGGTCCCGCTCGGGGACAGCACGGCATGCTCCCCGGCGTACCGGAAGTTCTCGGGATCGTGGGAGATGCCGTAGACGTCCTCGTGCGCGCCGACCAGGGCCAGGTCGCCCTTGCTGCCGAGCGGCCACCAGTCGGGCGCGCCGAAGACGACGCTCGCCGCACCGATCGGCGCGTTCTCCACTTCGGACGTTCCCCAGAGCGGGACGCCGACCCGGTTCGGCAGGGAGCCCGGTGCGGCCGGTGGCGCCGCGGGGAGGTCGCGGCCCGGCCGGTCCAGCGGGACGATCGCGGTCAGCACGACGGCCAGGACGGCGGCCGCCGCGGCGAGGATCCGGCCTCGGCGGCGACGGCGCCGGGCCAGGTCGATCGCGCCGCGGTAGAGGTCGTAGGGCTCGACCTGGTCGGCCCGCTCCCGCAGGGCTCCACGCAACCGGGCTGTCACGACCGTCCCCTCACGGCTCGTTCGGCCGGCGCCGGCCGATCCTCGTCGACCAGATGTGGCGCCGTGGTCCGCAGCCGGGACAGGGCGTCGTGGGTGTGCCGCTTGACCGTGCCGACCGAGCAGCCCAGCATCGCGGCCGCCTGCGCCTCGGTCATGTCCTCGTAGAAGCGCAGCACGAGCACGGCGCGCTGCCTCGGGCTGAGCCCGTCGAGGGCCTGGTCCAGGGTCATCCGCAGGGCGATGGTGCGGTGCGGGTCCGGACCGCCCCGATCGGGTGGGGCGGCGGCCAGCCGCTCCGGCACCCGGCGGCGGCGCCACCAGGACATCTGGAGGTGGTACATGGTCCGGCGGACGTAACCCTCGGGGTCGCCGTCCCGGACCTTCCGCCAGTGCCGGAGCACCCGGGCCAGCGCCGACTGGACCAGGTCCTCGGCGGCGTGGTGATCGCCGGTCAGCAGATAGGCGGCACGCGACAGCGCCGGCCCGCGCGCCGAGACGAAGTCCCGGAAGCCCGGATATCGATCCTCGCCGACTCCCACATTCACAATCTTGTAGAACGCCGGCCGCCGGCCCCATGGTTGGGGGCCGGCGGCCGGTATTTCAGCGCCGGGCGGCGTGACGGTGGCCCAACCACCACGCCGCCCGGACGATTTCTCACCCCGCGAGCGTTCCGCTCACCACGGTTCCGGTACGGGTGACCTGGTACGTCACGGTCTCCCCGCTCCAGAGGTAGAACCGCAGGTTCACGAGGGCGCCGTCGGTGACCTCGGCGAAGAAGTCCGGGGTCAACCTGATCGTGCCGGCCGTGTAGTCGGGGGCGAAGGCCCGGTCGAACTCCTTGTACGGCGTCCATCCGTGCGGCCCGGCGTTGCTGCCGTCCGCGTAGGTGGCCGTCATGGTGGCGAGACGGTCCCCGTTGAACGTGGTGGGGATCGCGAACGCGCTGGTCTGCCCGGTCACGGCGGCCAGTTGCGGGGTGTCGGAACTGACCACGTCGAGCCGCCACGGGACGCCGCGGGAGAACCGCAGTGACAGCGACGCCTTCACCCCGTACCCCTCGGTCCTGGTCAGTCGCTGGAGCAACCCGGCAGTGAGGGTGAGCTGATCGCCGGAGACCTGGTAGTCGGGGCCGCGCCGCAGCGTGGTCTCGCCGAGGCGGACGTGGGTGAAGCCGAGGCCGTTGGGGTTGAGCGTGATGGTCTGCGCGGTGACCGGCGCGGATCGCCGGACGAACACCAGGTCGCTCGCCGCGGTGCCGGAGCGGGTGCGCCAGCTCGACGAGATCTGGCCGAACAGTTCGGCGTCGCGCCAGATCCCGGCGGTACGGTCGTAGTGCTGGCCGTTGTCCCAGAGCATCGTGGTGACCCCGGACGCACGGGCCTGCTGCCCGAAGAGCTCGAAGAACTTGAGCTTCTCGCCCTGCTCGATGGTGCCGGTGTGCCGGTCGAAGCCGAGCAGGCCGTATTCGCCCAGGATCACCGGGATGCCCTTGCTGATCAGGCTGTCGCGGAGCCGCTGGAAGGTGCCGAGCAGGTCCTGCTGCGCGGTCGCGTCGAACCGGTAGCCGCCGGCCACGTTGACGCTGAACGGCCAGTAGCCGTAGTAGTGCACGGTGGCGATCAGGTTCAGGTCGTTCAGCGCGGTGAACTCGCCGGCCAGCGCGTCGAGGCGGCCCCGGTCGGCGTTGGTGTGCAGGGTCGGCAGGACCAGGAACCGCTTGGTGTTGCCGCCGCCGGTGCCGCGCACGATCCGGTGGAAGGACGTGTTCAGCTCGGCGAGCAGCGCGTAGTTCTCGGTGTCACCGGTGCTGCCCCAGAACTGCGGCTCGTTGACGCTCTCCAGGAGCAGTCTGGGCGAGGTGTCCCGGAAGGCGCCGGCCACCTGTGTCCAGATGGCGTTGTAGCGGGCCAGCACGTTGTCGTGGTCGGTGGGCATGGTGGCGATCCACTGCCACGAGTCGTGATGGATATTGATCATCACGTAGAGGCCCTCGTCGAGCGCCCAGCCCACCACCTCCTGTACGCGGGCCAGGTAGGCGGGATCGATCGTGTAGTCCGGCGCCGGGCCCTGGTGCTGGCCCCAGGTGACCGGGATGCGGATGCTCTTGAAGCCCTGGGCGCGGATGCCTCTCAACAGCTCCCGGGTGACGCGCGGGTTGCCCCACGAGGTCTCGTCGGCGCCGGTGGCGTCCAGGGTGTTGCCGAGGTTCCAGCCCGGTTGCATGGCTTTCGTTATCGCGGCGGCGGTGGGCGCCGCCTGTGCCGGACCGGCCCACGCCATCCCACCGAGGATCAGGACGAGCGCGAGCAGCCTGCCGAGTAGTCGCGACATGACGCTCCTAGCTAGGACGCGCGGGAGTACGGGGTTTGGGAGCGCTCCCGCTTCACCTCGGCAGACTATGTATGGACGCCAAACTATGTCAATCGATGTCCACACATGACTGCGGACCACCCGGGGCGAGCGGGGGATGCGCTCCTCGCCCGGCGGCGGCCCGCAGACTCGCTGGAGATGCCCGCCGCGTCGTCGAAGGGGAGTCCCGGCGGCGAGGCGTCAACAGGACGCCAATCGCACGGAGGCTAGTACTCGGTGCATTCCGCAGAAAGGCAGACTCACGGAATCATGCACTTTCCAGAACCGATTCCAGCAACCCTCGCAAGAATTGCCAACCAGAACTCCGGCGGGTTTGTCCAGCGCTGCTACCTGCAACTTTGCAAGTTGCACAAGATCATCCAATAATCATCCCTCCTAACTGGAATTGGCACGTCGAATTCCCGGCAACGCATTGTCGTAGCCCTATTACAGTTCGTACTCTGATGGTCAACTGCAATCGACCTTCGTAAGTACGATGCAGCGGGCCGGCTGTCACGGGGCCCGGAGGGGAGCAGCCATGCTTGTCAAAGTGCTCGACCAGATCACCGACGACGACATGCACAAGGCCGCTTGGGAGCTCTACGAAAGCGCTCTCGGCGAGATGCGGTCGCTGGCGGTACAGCGCCACCTCATGTACCAGTCGGAGTTCGACGACGTCATGTCGGACCCGCGAGTGGAGAAATATGTCTGCTTCGATGAGGAGGGCAACCTCTGCGGTCTCGCCACGTTCAGCAACGATCTTTACGCGATGCCGCTGATCTCACCGGAGTACTTTGAACGGCAATGGCCGGAGCTGTACCGGCAACGCCGGATCTGGTACGCCGGGTTCGTCGCGGTCGATCGCGCATCCCGCGCATCCCGGGCACTGCTGGAACTGATGGAGGCGATGTTCAACACCGCCGCCGCTCAGAACGGCATCATCGCCCTCGACTTCTGCCGATACAACGACGTCAAGCGCAACATGGGCCGCGCCACCGAGCGGATCCTGAACCGGTTCGCCGGCGGCACGATGCGCGCCAAACGCATGGACGAGGAGCAGTTCTGGGCTTACGAGTTCCCAGCGGCCGCATGACTCGGCCGCCCCGGTCAAACCATAGGCTTCCTCCACATCGCCCAGAGCGGCGGTCCGTCGGGTAGTTCGATCACGGACCGGACCTGGTATCCGTGCCGGAGGTAGAGGTCACGGTTACGGGGATCGTTCGCCTCCAGGTAGGCGGGGATCCCGGCACGATCGAGCCTGGCGTGGTGCCGGTCGAGCAGGGCGCTGCCGACGCCCCGGTTCTGCCGGCTCGGGCGCACGGCCAGGAATGCGAGATAGTGGTGCGGCTCCAGCGGATGGTCGGCGTCGAGAGCGGCGTCAAGTTGGTGAACGCGGTCAGTCGCATCCTCCGCGGCCTCCTTCACCCGGCGGTCGTAGTCGGCCGGTGGCGGGATCATGGAGGTCAGCGGGAACCAGAGAGCGACGCCGTCCATCCGTCCGGTCTCATCGGTGGTGCCGTACACCTCTCCGTACTGCACCGCGTGCTCGACGAAGATCTCGAAGTATCGGGGGGCGTTCCTACGTCGTGCCATCGGATCCGGGTGGAGCCAACGCGCGACTGGGCCGTCCCACATGGCGTCCGCCACGAGTCCGGTGATCTCGGCGGTGTCCAGCGGCGAAACGTGCCGGACCACGAGTTCCTGAATGGCATAGGTCATGAACGTTTCCCTACCTGATCGACTGCATGTGACTGTTGCCCGCGAGCGCGTGAGAATGTGGCCGGTTCAGGTCCGCTAGATCGAAGACGGACCGCCCGGCGCCGCCGCGCCCGATCATGGCGTAGGAGTGCGGGCGCCACCGTCGCATCGCCAGCGCCCAGAAGATGCCCAGCACCGCACAGACGAGGTATGCGACCGGGAAGATCCATCGGAACGGCGAGCCTTCGGACACCTGCAGGATGTCCCCCAGGCCGATGACAGTGGCGTCGAGGACAATACTGAGCAGGAAGAACGCGATGATGGGTGCGACCATCGAGCGCCAGACGTTCTCCCGGCCCGGATTTCGCAGGAAGAACGCAACCACCGCTGCCGATGCGCTCCACATGAGAATGAGCACGCCCAGCCCGCCGACCGTGGTCAGCCAGGCGAACAGATACACCAGCGGGTCCGCGCCGAGGAACGCGTACAGGATGATCACGCCGAGTGCGAGGATGCTCTGCGCGATCGAGCCGACCACCGGCGCGCCGGTCCGCGGATGCGTGTACCCCCAGATGCTCGGCAGCACGCCCTCCCGGCCCAGCGCGAACTGGTAACGCGCGACCGCGGCGTGGAAGGCCAGCAGCGCCGCGAAGATGCTGGTCATGAAGAGCAGATAGCCGATGCTGACCAGGATTTCCGGGACGTGCGGCGCGACCAGGGTGAAGACCAGGTCGGTCTTCTCTTCCTGGGCGACCGCGACGATGCGCTCCGGCCCCGTGCTGACCGACATGGCCCAGGCCGAGGCGCCGAGGAGAAGACCGGCCACGATCACCGAGAAGTGGGTGGCACGGGCAACCGTCCGCTTCGGGTCCTTCGCCTCTTCGGAGAGCACGACGGTCGCCTCGAAACCGACGAACCCGGCGATGGCCAGCACCATCATGGCCGCCACCTCGGGGGTGAGGAGCTGGACCGGCTCCAGCGTCGCGAAGCTGACCGTGCCGCCGGCCGGGTGGGTAACCATGATCAGGTCGTAGACCAGGACCACGGCGATCTCAGCGGCCAGCAGCACGCCGAGCACCTTGCCGCTGAGGTCGACCCAGAGTATGCCGAGCACGGCCACGAGCGCCCAGGCGACGAGCGCACAGATCACCCAGGACGCCTGCACGCCGAACGCGTCCAGAACACCCGAGGCGACCACACCGAAGAGCCCGAATAGACCGATCTGCATCATGGCGTATGCGGGTAGGGCCACGAACGCCGCGGACACGCCCAGCTGACGGCCGAACCCGTGGCTGATGTAGGAGTAGAAGGCTCCGGAATTGACAATGTGCCGGCTCATCGCCACGAAGCCGACCGTGAAGATCGACAGAATCGCGGCAACCACGATGTAGACCACCGGGGCCGCCGTCTGGCCGATCACCGCATAGACCGTCGAGATCCCACCGATGATTACGGTCAGCGGTGCCGCGCCGGCCACGCCGAAGAAGACCACCGACGGCACACCGAGTCGGTTGCTGGCCAGCGCACGCGAGATCAGATCCGGTTCAGTCGCGCGTCTGCGCTCCATCAACACCCGTTCGGCCCACATGTCGACGTTGTCACGTCGGCGTTGATGGCGGCCGGCCGGGCTCACCGCCGACCGACCGTGAGGGCGGAGCCCACCGAGGACTCGGTGCACTCCACGAGCTCGCGGAGGTCGCTGGGGAGGGAGGCGATCATGCTCGGCAACCCGTGGTAGATGTGCGGATAATTCTCGAAGCCGTACATGACATGGCGTGTGAGCCCGGTCGCCACCACGAGGCCGACGAGCATGCGGTCGGTGAGGTTGAGATCCAATCCGCGGACCAGCATGTTGGCGACCCGGGTCGAGGCCCAGGCCGCGGCATTGCGCTGCCGGGCACTATTGGGCATGTAGAGCGTCTGCGTGGTGCCCAGCATCCGGCGCCGGGTCACGAGTTCCACGGCCCCGACCCGCATCAGCCGCTCCGCCACGCGTAGTCCGGCGTCCTGGGAGAGAAAGGCGAGCCAGGTCCGCAGGTCACGGTGTTGCGGCTGGGCATTCAGAAGGTCCAGAATGTCGTGATTGAGCGCGTCCCGGGGCGGTCGCCGGTCCAGTACGAGCAGATCCCCGTCATTGACGCCGATGCGGCCTTCGAGGACCAACTCCGCTAGTAAAGCGGCGGCCAGACCCAGGCCGGTCGCACGAGGATGGAGACGGGAGCGTCCCGTCCGGTCCTCGTGCGCGATCAGGTAGTACTGGTCAGCCAACACTGCGTCACGCCCCTTAGACGCAAGTTCCAATGATCTTTTACCTATGTAGGAAACAAGACAGAACTCGATGTCCGGAGCATCATGTACCCAACACCAAGGTCAATACAAGAAGTACTAGACTTCTTATTCAGTCCTCGGTGCCGAGGTCCACTTTATTGATCTTTTCGAAATAGCGATCATGAATGGGTTACCGGATCGTCAGGGAGCGGTCGTAATATCGACTCCATCAGGACCGTAGGGGAGTCCAGGTGTCCGATATAGAGGGTCCGACGCTGCGTCGCCGCCGGCTGGGGGCGGAGCTCAAACGATGCCGGGAGGCCGCGGGCCTCACCCAGCAGGACGTGTCACGCCACTTCGAGTGGCATTCGGCCAAGGTGACCCGCATCGAGACCGCCCGGGTGGCGGTCACCCCGCGGGATGTGCGTGACCTGCTCACTCTCTACAACGTGCGGGACCAGAGCTATCGCGAGGCGCTGGTCGAGCTGGCCCGGCAGTCCCGCGAGCGGACCTGGTGGACCGACTACCGCGACATCATGCGGCCCGGGAACTTCGTGGGCCTGGAGGCCGCCGCCTCGGCGATGCGGACCTGGGAGCCGGTGCTCGTGCCCGGTCTCCTCCAGACTCCCGCCTACATGCGGTCACTGATGAGAAGCGGACGCCCGACCGATCCCGAGGAGCACATCGACCGGCGGATCACGCTGCGCCTGACCCGTCAGGGCCGGCTGACCAGTGAGCGTCCGCTCGAGTTGTCGGCCTTCATGGACGAGGCCGTACTGCACCATGTGATCGGTGGCGCGGAGGTCATGACGGAGCAGCTTCGCCATTTAATCGAGGTAGCTAAATTACCGAATGTTTTCCTGCAGATACTGCCCTTCACCGCTGGTGGGCACCCCTTCCTGAGCGGCCCGGCAGCGCTTTTGGAGTTCCGAGAGACCACCCATTTGGATGTTGTTTACATGGAAGGCCTTGCGGGAGACTTGTACGAGGAACAACCAGACATGGTTGACTGGTATCGGCAGGAGTTCGAGCGATTGAGCGCCATGGCGCTTGACCATCGCACGACCATCAAGATGATCGAGAGTCTGCTCGTCGCTTAGCACTCCCGACGAACAATCACATCGAAGGGAGGTGCTTGAGTTGCTTGCGCACCAAATCAACGGGGCCGTCTGGAAGAAGGGCAGCCGTAGTAACGGTACAGGCGGCAGCAACTGCGTCGAGGTCGCATTCCTCGACGCTGGTGGAATTGCCGTCCGTGACAGCAAGGACCGGAGTGGACCGGCCCTCATGTTCACACCAGCGGAGTGGACCGCCTTCGTGGACTCTGCCAAGGACGGCGAATTCGACATCGTTTCGTGAGAGCCTACCGATAGGTGCGAGCCGATGGAAGGCCTGAGTCAAGGTCGACTTTCGTCATCTGCACCTTGAGGGATATCGCGGTGATCCGCTCGCGGGCGCCGTGGCATCGGCACCGGCCCTGCCACTTTCCGTGGCAGGGCCATCACTATTCACGCTCCATTCCCGACCATTCACGAATGCTTCTCTCGTTCCTGATGAGGATCGGCCAGAACGCTGACCCCGGGTTGATCGCGCGCCACTGAGCGTGAGCAATCGGGGTCACGCCGCCTGGGCGAACGCCGAACGCCGCAACTCCCCCGCCCCGGCCGGCGGCGCGGCCGACCGGACCACGGTGGCCCGGGCCTCGGCGTGCACCGCCTCCTGCCGCAGACTGTCCCGGCTCCGGCGGGCCAGCTGGACGTCGTGCCAGGCGGCCCGCTCCGCGGCCACCGCCTCCCGGTAGACCAGCGCCAGATGCGCCGCCGACGCCCGGGACACCGCCACCTCCTGCTCGGCCGGGTGCAGCCAGGCGTCCCACCCCCCGCTACCGGTCAGCGCGCCGACCACGGCGGCGGCCGGAAGCTCACCCCGGTCGGCGGCGGCCCGGACCGCATCGTGCAGGAAACGCTCGCGAGACGCGTACTCCGCGGGGTTCTGTGGGGTCCAGGGCGTGCCGAAGGCCGCTGTCGCCCGGCAGCGGGCCCAGCCCGCGTCCGCGGCCTGCCACGCCGCGAAGGCCGCGTCCACCCGGTCGGCGGCCGCCTGCCAGTGCCCCTGCCAGCGGTCGACCGCCTCACCGGCCTGCGTGGCCGCCACCCGCACCTCCCCGGCGAACCGCAGCGCGTGCGCCACCTCCGCCGCTCGCCGCGCCCGCCGCTCCCTTCGCCGCTGCCCGGTCAGCCGCACCCAGGTGATCGTCTCGACCAGCTCAAGGCGCGGGTTGCGGACCCCGTCCGGGCTGGCCAGTACGACCAGGGCGGGCAGGGCGAGGAACATCAGGACGGCCCAGACGGCGATCGGGGCGGGCTCGGACAGCAACATGTCGGCGAGAATGTTCACGGTGGTCCGTTCGGTTCGGCTCGGTGCGCGGCGTGAATCAGGGCGAAGCTGGCGGTCGGTGGGCGGCGGGCTCGCGGATCGCCGGGACGATCTGCCCGGAAACGATCAACAGGGAGCGGAAGCCCGCGGCGGCCGCGGGAGACGGGTTCGTCAGGAGAGGACGGCCGCGGGCGGCGCGCGCGGGGTGAGGATCCCGGCGGCATGCCGCGTGGCCGGCAGGCCGGTCCGGGCCGGCACGCGGTGGGCCGCGCTTCCCTCAGCGGTACGCCGTACGAACTCCGCGTCGACGTAGGAGGTATCCCCGGCCGGGGGCGTCACGGAATCGGTCCCCGCGCTCAGATGCGCGTCATGGGCCGGACCGGCGGCGGGATCCGCGATGACGCCGGTCGTCCGGGCCGGGTGCGCGGTGTCGCCGATGGCGTGGACCGCGTGGGCCGAGTGATGGGATGACTCGCCGGCGCCGTGGCCGGCCGCCGTGAAGAGGGCGAGGAAGAGCGCGAACAGGAATGGCAACGACCGGAGCAGCGCGCTGCGTCGGATCGTTGCCATTTCCCGAAAGTACCTGATTATGATCTTAGGTCCGTTTCGGCGCGCCGGGAACGGGCTCAGGGGGCGGTCCAGCCGACCGGGATGTTGCCGATCCGTACGCGCTGCGGGTGGTCACCGACCGGCACCGACGCGACGGCCTGTCCGGTGGCGAAGCTGATCGCGGTGACCCGGTCGGCGCCGGCCTCGGAGATCACGCAGTCGAGGCCGTCCGCGCTCACCGTGGCCCAGTACGGCTTGATCGCGGTGACCAGCGGCCCCGGGGTGAGGGTGGCCCGGTCGACGACGGTGGCGTAGTCGTCCATGGTCCCGGCGACACAGAGCTTGGCGCCGTCCCGGCTGATCGACAGACCGTGGTGGCGGGAGTCGTTGACCCAGGTGGTGCGGTCCGGGTCGGTGGCCGGGTTCTGCGGCAGGTCCCGGATCCGGGTGATCCTGTCGGTGGCCACGTCGTACTCGACCAGGCCGGCGAAGAACGACACCTGGAAGTAGAGCTTCGACTCGTCCGGGGTGAAGACGGCCGGGCGGACCGCGTCGGAGAGGTCGCTGCGGCCGAAGGCGTCCAGGCGGTTCCGCATGTCGATGGTGCGGGCCACCTGGAAGGTGCTCGTGTCGGCGACGGTGATCTTCCGGTCCCCCTTGGTGAAGTCCAGCCAAGGGGCGTCGAGGTCGGTGTTGACCTCGCCGATCGACATGTTCCACAGGTGGCGGCCGCCGCCGGTGTAGATGTTCTCGTGCGGCTTGTCGCCGGTCGCGAAGGAGCCGAGCTGCCGGCCGGTGACGATGTCGAGCACGTGCACGGTGTTGCCGGTGGAGGCGGAGACGGCGACCGAACGGCCGTCCGGGCTGACCGCCATGTGGTCGGAGCGGAAGCCGCTGACCGGGAACCGCCAGCGCAGCTTCCCGGTGGTCAGGTCGATCGAGACCACGTCGGCGAAGCTGGGCCGGGAGATCACCAGGGCGTCACCGGCCGGGGTGGTGTACATGTCGTCGACGAGCTGGTCGTGCCCCTCCCCCGGCCCCTGCTGGATACCGAGGTAGAAGGCCAGCCGGATCGGGTTGAGGTAGATCTCGGTGAGCCGCTGGGTGCGGTCCGGCACCACGTTGAGCCGGCCGACGCGGCTGTAGGAGCCACTGGCCTCGATGACGTCGACCGTGCCCTCCCAGTTGTTGCCGACGAACATCACCTGGCGCAGGGCGGGGGCGGCGGCCGCCGGCGCGGGCGCCACGGTCGCGCCCGCGGCGAGCAGAAGGCCGAGAGCGAGGGGTACGAGATGAGTCTTCATGTGATTCCCATCGATGTCGTGACCTGTTACTTTGCGGTAACACCAGGAGAACAAGAGGATGACTCACATCGATAGGTTGTGAGACCCAATGCGGACGCTCCCCGTTGTCGCCCGGACACAACCCGACCCGCTCGCCGCCCTGGTGCACGGGCTGGCCGACGACGCCCGGCTGGTCGACGACGTGGTGGCCGCGGCCCGCGCCCAGTCTCCGGAGGCCGCCCGGCTGCCCAAGGCGGAGAGCCGCCGGTACGTCGCCGCGCTGATCCGGGCCGGGTGCGCCACCTTCCTGCGCCCCGGCGAGCCGGCCGGTGACGACTTCGCCGAGGCGGCCCGGTTCGGGGCCGAGGGCGCGGCGCTCGGCGTACCGATGGCGGCGCTGCTGTCCGGGGTGCATGCCGGCCGCAGCCGGATCCTGGAGATCGCGATCGCTCGCGGCCGGGCCGCCGGCCTGCCCGACGACGTGCTGCTCCAGGGGCTGCTCCGGCTCGACCGGTACGGCAGCGCGCTGGAACGGCACGTGCTGGACGGCTACCGGACGGCGGAGCGGCAGCTCGACAGCGACCGGCGGGCCGCCCGGGTCCGGCTGCTGCGCCACCTGCTGCTCGACGAGGAGAGCGACGGCGTGGATCCGGCCCGGTTCGGGCTCACTCCCGGCGGCCGGTACCACTGCGCCGTCTCGGACGTCGCCGAGCCGGGCCGGGTGCGGGAACTTGAGCAGGCGTTCGCCCGGTGCGGCGGGATCCTCGGACCGGTACGGGGCCGGCTGTGCGGGCTCACCCCACGACTGCCGGAACTGACCACGGTCGCTCCGGCCCTGGTGGTGACGACTCCGCCCGTACCCCTGGAAAAGGCGACGGAGGCGCACCGCCTCGCCCGCCTGGCGCTGCACGCGGCTCGCGCCCGGGGTGTGACCGGGCCGTGCGAGGTGACCGAGCTGGCCGGGGAGACGGCGCTGGCGGCGCAGCCGATGCTGGCCGGATTCCTGCGGCACGGGCTGCTGGCGGCGCTGGACCCGGCCGACGATTTCCACCGGGAACTGGCCGGCACGGCGCTTGCCTATCTGGACCACGGACAGCGGCTGGACCTCACGGCGAGTGCGCTGCACCTGCACCCGAACACGGTGCGTTACCGGCTGCGACGGCTGCGGGAGCTGACCGGGTTCGGCGAGCGGCTCACCGTGCTGGAGACCGTCCGCTGGTGGTGGGCGCTGCACACATGGCGGGGCCCGGTGTGATGGGCGGTCACACCGGGCCTCTCTAGCCGATCACCACTTGCGG
Source organism: Actinoplanes hulinensis (assembly GCF_019429605.1). NCBI lineage: Bacteria > Bacillati > Actinomycetota > Actinomycetes > Micromonosporales > Micromonosporaceae > Actinoplanes > Actinoplanes hulinensis. The sequence goes on from NZ_JAHXZI010000001.1 coordinate 173,413, forward strand.
TAGTCGGTCTGGGTCTGTGCGTTGAACTGCCACGTCCGTTCCCGCTCCGCCCTGTCGATGCGGCGGTCGCTGACCTCCAGGACGTCGAAGCCCTTCTGGATGTCGTTGGAGTAGATGTGGCCGTTGTACCAGTACGCCGACCAGGAACCGCCGACGATCAGCCGGTCGAGGCTGAGCGGGCCGCGCTCCCAGTAGGCGATCTCCACCGGCTTGCGAGAGTTGGTGAAGTCCCAGATCGAGATGCCACCCTGATACCACGCCTGGACCATGATGTCGCGGCCCTTGACCGGGATCAGCGAGCCGTTGTGGGCCACGCAGTTCTCGGTGGCGGCGTTCTCCCGGGGGATCTTGAAGTAGCTGCGGAACTCGAGCTTGCGGTGCTTGCCCTTGCCGGTGATGTCGTAGATCGCGTCGGCGCCCTTGTTCGCGCCGATGGACGGCAGACACTCCGCGCCACCGCCGCCGCCGAGCTCGTCGGTGAAGACGACCTTGGTGGCATCGTTGTTGAACGTCGCCGAGTGCCAGAACGCGAAGTTCTCCGCGTCCCGCACGGTGGTGATCACCTTGGGCGACGCCGGGCGGGAGATGTCCAGCAGGACACCGTCGCCCATGCACGCGCCGGCCGCGATGTCCTTGGCCGGGTAGGCGGTGATGTCGTGGCAGCCGGTGGTCCGCCGGCTGTCCGCGTCACCCTCGAAACCGCCGTCCGGGAAGAGCACCGGCGCGGCGATCAGGCCGGCGGTGTCCGGTTTCCTCAGCGGCACCTTGATGATCGAGATCTTGTCGTGCGGCTGCGCGCAGTTCGGCAGGTCCACCACGTCGAGGTTGTACGACGAGACGTAGACGTACACCGAGCGATCGTGGCCCTTGCCCGGAACCAGCGTCAGGGTGTGTGAGCCGCAGTCGGTCTTGACCGCCTTGACGTACTTCGGGTTGCGCGGATCGCTGACGTCGAAGATCTTGACGCCTTCCCAGCGGGGCGCGGTGGACGGCTCCGAGTTCGGCACCGAGACGCTGTTGCAGGAGTCGTCGTTGCGGATCGAGTCGGTCGCCAGGAAGAGCAGGTCCCCCCAGATCGAGATGTCGTTCTGCGAGCCGGGGCAGAGCACCTGGGTGACCTGCACCGGGTCACTCGGCCTGCTGATGTCGTAGACGGTGAAGCCGTTGTAGTTGCCGGCGTACGCGTACTTGCCCTGGAAGACCAGGTCGCTGTTGAGCGCGTTCTCCGCGGCGAACGGGCCCACCTTGGGCTCGTTGGCGATCTGCCTGATGTTGGGGCTGCTGACGATCTGGTCCACGCCTGGGATGCCGACCGGGTCCGCTTGGACCGGCGCGGCGACGACCAGAGTGGACAGGACCGCCGCCGCCCCGATACAGACCAGGCGCTTTAACCGCCCTCGTGAGGCAGGATGCTTCATGAAGCTCCTTCCGGTTTCGGAGCACCGATGACGCACGGCGAGTTGTGTCGTCCGCACTATCGGTGACAGCGATGTCGGTCGTTACGATAGCCGTCGAAGCCTGATCGTGGGGGCCGCCTGCCGGAAAGGAAATACATGCAACACCGACGCGCATGGGCCCTGACCGCCGCAACTGTGGTCCTTCTCGGCACCGCGGGTGCGGTGCTGGCCGCCCGGGCATCCGGTCCGGCCGATCCGGTGGGCGCGCCGGCCTCCTCGGCCTCCCCGGTCCGCGTCGTCGTACCGGGCCGCCCCGGTGAGTCGGCCGGCGTCACCGACTCCGATCACGTGCAGGCGCCCGCCGCGTCCACCTACAACAGGGCCGACGTCACCTATGCCCAGATGATGATCGCCCACCACGCGCAGGCGTTGCAGATGGCCGATCTGGTGCCCGACCGGGCCACGAACCAGGGCGTGAAGAACATCGCCGGCCGGATCACCGCCGCACAGGGTCCGGAGATCTCGGTGCTGCGGACCTGGCTGGCCGACCGCGGAGAGCCGGAGTCGGACCCGGCCCACGACCATGCCTCGATGCCCGGCATGCAGTCCGAGACGGCTCTCACCGGTCTGGCCGCGGCCCGGGGCGCCGACTTCGATCGCCGGTTCATCGCGATGATGACCGAACACCACCGTGGGGCCGAGACGATGGTGGGCGATCTGCTGCGTGCCGGATCGGAGGAACGGCTCGCCAAGATGGCCAAGGAGACGGCGATCGAGCAGCTGGTCGAGATCCAGCGGATGACCGAGCTGGGTGTGAGCTGACTCAGCGGGCCGGCAGCGCCGCCCGGACCTGGGTCGCGCCGGAGGCCAGGGCGTTGAAGGCGGACTGGCTGATGTCGTCGTCCTCGCGCAGGTCGACGAGCTTCTCGGCGAACTCGTCCATCTTGCGGGCGGCGTCCTTGGCCTTGCCCCGCTCCAGCCGGTCGGCGGCGGACTTGAGCCGGCGGTCCAGCGCCTCCGCGCCGTCGTCGTCGATCTGGCCCTGGTCCTCCAGCGAGTCGACGACGGCCCTCAGCGCGGCGATCAACTCGGCCGGTCGAGCTGGGCGCACGGTGACCGCCGGAGTCGTCGCGGTGGCCTCTTCGGAAGGGGCCTCTTCGGAAGGGGACGGTTCCTCGGTGGGCGCCGCCGAGGTCACCACCACGACGGGTGGCGCGGCCACCGGCGCCGGGCTCTCGTCGTCGCCGGAGAACAGCCAGACCACGAGCGCGGACAGGACGACCGCGGAGCCCGCGGCGGCGAGCAGGGCCACCCGGCGATGGTCGGCGGCCCGGTAGACGCCGCGCTGCTCCACCACCGGCATGGTGGCCGTCGGCTGGTAGAGGTCATGAGGATCCGGCACGGCGGCCATCATGCCAGGCGACGGGTCAGAGGTGGACCGGAAGTTCGGTCAGCCCGCGCAGCAGGGTGCCGGGCCGCCAGATCAGCTCCTCCGGCTCGACGGCCAGCCGCAGACCGGGGAAACGGTCGAGCAGAGCGGTGAACGCGATCTGCGCCTCCAGCCGGGCCAGCGGTGCGCCCAGGCAGTAGTGGATGCCGTGCCCGAAGGCCAGATGCGGGTTCTGCGGACGGTCCAGCCGCAGCTCGTCGGCGCCGGGGAAGCGGTCGTCGTCCCGGTTGGCGGAGAGCAGGACGACCACGATCGGGTCGCCGGCGGCCACCTTCTCCCCGCCGATCTCCAGGTCCTCGGTGGCGACCCGGAAGGTGGACGTCTCGACGGGTCCCTCGTACCGCAGGAACTCCTCGATGGCGGAGGGCAGCAACGCGCGGTCGGCGCGCAACCGCTCCCATCGCTCGCGGTCGCGCAGCAGCAGGTAGGCGCCGTTGCCGATCAGGTTGACGGTGGTCTCGTGGCCGGCCAGCAGCAGCAGGAAGACCATCGAGGTGAGCTCCTCCTCGGTCAGCCCGTCCCCGGAGTCCCGGGCCTGGACAAGCCCGGTCAGCAGGTCGTCGCCGCCGTGCTCGCGGCGCTCGGCGAGCAGGGTCCGGATGTAGCCGATCATCGACTCGATGGCCGGGCCCAGCCGGTCGCCGGACATCGCGCCCGCGACGATGACGTTGGACCAGGCGCGGAACGAGCCCTGGTCGGCGGCCGGCACCCCGAGCAGCTCGCAGATCACCTGGATGGGCAGCGGGAAGGCGAAGGCGTCGATCAGGTCGGCCCGGTCCCGGCCGTCGAGGGCGTCCAGCAGCTCGGTGGCGATCACCTCGATCCGCGGGCGCAGCGCCTCGATCCGGCGGACCGTGAAGGCGGCCGAGACCAGGCGGCGCAGCCGGGTGTGGTCGGGCGGGTCGACGGCCAGCATGTGCCGGGACAGGGCGCCGCCGGCCGCGGACTGACCGGCCGCGGAGCCGAGGGCCGCCACCGACTTGGACAGCCGGGGGTCGGCCAGCACGCGGCGGGCGTCCTCATACCGGGTGACGAGCCAGGCGTCCATGCCGCTGGGCAGGCGGACGCGGCGGACCGGGCCGGTGCGGCGCATCAGGGCGTACGTCGGGTGGGGGTCGTTCTGAAACGCCGAGTCGGTGAAATCGATCATTTCGCCCCTCCAGGCCGCCGGGAACCGAAATCCGACAATACGTGTCGATGGGGTTCCCGGCAGCCCCGGTCAGGCGGCGGGACGGCGCGGCACCCGGGGCGCGCGGGGCGGGCGGATCGGCAGGTGCGGCCGACGGGCGGTGGGCCGCCGCAACCGGCGCGGTCGCGGCTCCGGGGAAGCCACCACGACGACGACGTACGCCCGGTGCGGTTCGGTGGTACTGGCCACTGGTACGGATCACCTCCAGGGAAGGTGTCCACTATCCGCCGGTACGACGACCGGCTCCCGGCTGTTCATGCTTTCTTAAAGATCATCTGAGAAAGAGGTAAGCAACCACCGCAAGACCGGTGGGCACCGGCCGATTACCCTCCTTGGGACCACTCGTAGATGGAGTAGCCGCGCCACCATGTCCTTCCGCACCCTGGGCGTCCTCGCCGCCGTCACGTCGCTGCTGGCCATGGCCGGATGCGGCTCCCCCGCCGCACCCGCCGGAGACCCCGCCGAAGCTCATCCGGCGGCCTCCTCGAGATCGTCCGCGGCGGTGCCCGGCAGCCCCACGGAAAGTGTCCCGACCCGGCCGAACATCGTGTTCGTGCTGGTCGACGACCTGTCGATGAACCTCGTGCAGTACATGCCGAACGTGCAGAAGATGCAGCGGGACGGCACCACCTTCACCAACTACACGGTCACCGACTCGCTCTGCTGCCCGTCGCGCGCCTCGATCCTCAAGGGACAGTTCCCGCACAACACCGGCATCGTCAAGAACCACGGGTCGGACGGCGGCTTCCGGCTCTTCCACAGCCGTGGCCAGGAGAAGTCGACGATCGCGACCGACCTCCAGGCGGCCGGTTACCGCACCGCGTTCCTCGGCAAGTACCTCAACGAGTACTTCCCCAAGAAAACCATGGGCACCGGCAAGCCCTACGTGCCGCCGGGCTGGGACCAGTGGTTCGGCGGCGGCAACGCCTACGACAACTTCGACTACGACCTCAACGAGAACGGCCAGGTCAAGAGGTACGGCAAGAAGCCGCAGGACTACCTCACCGACGTGATCGCGGGCAAAGCGGCGAACTTCATCAGCACCACGGCGACGACCGGGCAGCCGTTCATGGTCGAGGTCTCCACGTACACCCCGCACAGCCCGTACACGCCGGCGCCGCGGGACGAGAAGCTCTTCCCGGGGCTGAAGGCGCCGCGCACCGCGGCCTACGACAAGGTGCCCGCCGGCTCGGCGTGGCTGCCCCCGAACCTCAAGCTCACCAAGGACCAGGCGCGGCGGGTGGACGAGGAGTTCCGCAAGCGGGTGCAGTCGGTGCAGTCGGTGGACCGCATGGTCGGCACGCTGCGCGACACCCTGGCCAAGTCCGGGGTCGCCGACGACACCGTGGTGATCTTCAGCTCGGACAACGGCTACCACATGGGCGAGTACGCGCTGCCCTCCGGCAAGCAGACCGCCTTCGACACCGACGTCAACGTCCCGCTGATCGTCGCCGGGCACGGCGTGGGCGCCGGGCGCAGCGTCAGCTCGGTGGTGGCGAACATCGACCTGCGGCCCACCTTCACCGACCTGGCCGGAGCGCCGCCGTCGCCGGAGTGCGACGGCCGCAGCTTCAAGACGCTGCTCAGCGGGGACGCGCCGGCCGACTGGCGGCACGCGACGCTGATCGAGCACCACGATCCGGCCACCGACCCGAAGGACCCGGACTTCCAGTACGACAGCAAGAACATCCCGCCGTCGTACGACGCGATGCGCACCGAGCGGTTCACCTACATCGAGTACGTGGACGGGACCCGGGAGTACTTCGACCGCAAGACCGACCCGTACATGTTGACCAACGTGGCCGGCACGCTGGCGCCGGAACGGCTCGCCGAGTTGACCACCGCGCTGCACGGGCTGGCCACCTGCGTCGGCGCGGACGCCTGCGGGAAGGCCTCCCGGGCGGTCAGCTGACCCCGCCCGGCCAGATGAACGGTCGCCCGGTCGGGCCCTGGTCCGGCACGATCGGGTAGACGCTGGAGTGCGCCTGCCAGGACGGCTGCGGGCGGGGCCGGGAGTCGGCGAGGGCCCGGGCGAGCGCCTGCAGCATGTCCTGGAGGGCCATGTGCAGGCGGTCGTCGGTGACGATGCCGGCGCTGTCGATCGACGCCATCTCCAACGGGATCCGGACGCACGCGGGCCGCAGCAACCGGGCGCCCGCGTGGTCGAGCACCGACTCCAGGCCGGCCCGGGCGCCGTCGTCCAGGCCCGGCCGCACCACGGACAGCCAGGCGGCCGGTTTGCCGCCCAGGTCGCCGCCGTCGACCAGCCAGTCGAGCAGGTTCTTCAGGCTGCCGGGCAGCGAGCCGGCGTACTCCGGGGTGCTGAACAGCACGGCGTCGGCGGCGTCGACCAGGGAACGCAGCTCGGCGACCGGGCCCGTCGGCAGTTCGCCGGGGACGAAGGCGGGCAGGTGGCGCAGGTCCTCGTACCGGGTGGTGGTGATCTCCGGTGGCGCGAACCGGGCCGCGGTCCGCAGGGCGGCGGTGTGCAGGGAACCCTCCCGGGTGCTTCCCGAGATCAGCAGGACACGGGTCATTCCGCGACGATACGGCGGGCGGGCCCCGGTTCGGACGCCCGAAGGGATTACCCGGCCCGGGCCGGCAGCTCGGTGGGGGCGATGCCGCCGGCCAGGGCCAGGTCGCCGGCGGGCAGCTGGAGCGACTCGGTCACCGATCCCCGGTGCACGTCGAGGACGACATGTCGTCGGCAGGTGGGTCTGCGCCCGGGTTCACGGTGAGTCACAGAAAGCACCGAGGCCCCACCTGAATCAGGTGGGGCCTCGGTCGGTCGTGCGCCGCGTAGGACTCGAACCTACAACCCGCGGATTAAGAGTCCGCTGCTCTGCCAGTTGAGCTAGCAGCGCCTTTCGACGGGAGGAAGACTAACACACTACCCCGGCCCCGATTTTCGGCCGGGGGGTGGCCGCGGGCGCCGGGGAGCGCCCGCGGCCGTGGGGAACGGGTCAGGTTGCGGTGCAGGTCAGCGACGGCCAGGCCCAGTTGCCGCCGTGCTGGACGGTGAAGCCGAAGGTGTTGCCGTTGCCGTTGGGCCGGGCGGTCATCACGTAGCCGGTGGCGTCCCATGTGACCGTGGCGTTCCAGGTCGCGATGACCCTCTGCGGGGCACGGAACGTGACGGTGACCGCCCAGTTGTTCGTCCCGGCGACCGCCACCTGGCCGTTGAACCGGTCGGTCCACTTCTGGCCCTCGGAGTAGGTGGCCGTGCAGGAACCACCGGTCGGCGGCGGGGTCGTGGGGTTCGTTCCGCCGCCCGGCGCCACGGCCCGGCCGGTGGTGGGCGAGATCATGCCGGCGCACAGGCCGCGGTTGCGCAGGTCGGCGGCGATCTGCGGGATGGCGGCGACGGTGGTGGCGTACTGGTCGTGCATCAGGATGATCTGGCCGTTGGTGAGCGTGCCGGCCCGCTGCGCGATCTGGGCCGTGGTGGCGCCGTTCCAGTCCTGGGAGTCGACGTCCCAGATGATCGTCCGCATGCCCAGGGCCGACGCGGCGGACTGGAGGGTGGCGTTCGTCTCCCCGTACGGCGGACGGAAGAGCACCGGGGTGCCCCCGCCGCCGGCCTGGATGGCGCTCTGCGTGCGGGACAGCTCCGAGCTCATCTGCGCCGAGGAGAGGGTCAGCATGTGCGGGTGGGTGTAGCTGTGGTTGGCGACCCACATGCCGGCGTCCACCTGCGCCCGGACCAGGCCGGGGTTGGCCGCCGCGTTCTGGCCGGTGTTGAACATGGTGGCCCGCAGCCCGTTCTGCCGCAGCGTGTTGAGCAGGTTGTTGGTGTTGCCGGTGTTCGGCCCGTCGTCGTAGGTGAGACCGACGTAGCCACTGCTGCAGGCGGCGGGGGCGGCGGTGGCCGTCTGGGTGAGGGGAACCAGGACGGCGCCGGACGCGGCCAGCACGCCGGCCACTCCGCAGAGCACGACTCTGAGCTTGCGCATGGGGGATCCACCTTCGTGTCGGGGAACAGGGAAGGGATCGACGACCGTCGCTGATTCATTGTTCGGAGCCACCGGGACCGCGTCAACCGTTAAGAGCCGGTAAATTTTCGAAACTTTCGGAGCGTGGGAACAGTGCTTAGGCGATGGATCCCGCTTTGGCTGGCCGCAACTATCGAGGCGATCCCGGAAACACCGGCGGAGGGCAAGAAAAAGCCCCAGCCGGGGGCTGGGGCTTCGTGTGCTTGGAGAGTGCGTCGCGTAGGACTTGAACCTACAACCCGCGGATTAAGAGTCCGCTGCTCTGCCAGTTGAGCTAGCGACGCTCGCCGTACAACGGGGAAAACGTTAGCACGACCTCGGAAGATCCTTGTAATCGGCCACCAGTCACCCGAAGGGGGAGGCACGGCTTGCGTCCATGCGTCAGGATGTCAGCGCTGAGAACTCCAGAACGGGGCCCGACGATGGTTCACCTCCGCCGCTCTCTGGCGGCGATCATGGCGCTTGGCCTGATCGCACCCCTCGCTGCCTGCGGCGACGACGATGCCAAACCCGCCTTCGCCGACCCGGCCACGACGGCGAGCTCCACCCCCGGCGCCTCCGGCGCGCCGGTGACCGAGAGCACGTCCACGGCCGGCGGCCCGGTCACCCTGACCATCACACCCGCCACCGACAAGAAGAACGTGCCGGTGAGCGCGGAGATCGGCCTCAAGGTCAGCGGCGGCGAGGTCACCTCGGTCACCCTGACCGACGCCAAGGGCAAGGCCGTCGCGGGCGAGCTCCGCGAGGACGGCTCGGCCTGGGTGCCGGCCAAACCCCTCAAGACCAAACAGACGTACGCCGCCAAGGTCGTCGCCACCGGAAGTGACGGACAGACCACGACGGCGAACACCACCTTCACCACGATGGGCGCGCCGGCCCGGGAGACGGGCACCGGGCTCTACCTCTTCGACGGCAACACGTACGGCGTGGCCATGCCGGTGGTCGTCGAGTTCAACCCGGGAATCAAGAAGGCGGATCGCGCCGCCGTCCAGAAGCGGATGTTCGTCGAGACCTCGCCGTCGCAGCCGGGCACCTGGTCGTGGACGTCGAGCGGCACCCAGGCCTACTACCGGGCGCCCGACTACTGGCAGACCGGCACCGAGATGACCGTCCGGATCGCGGTCGGCGGGCTGCCCACCGGCGGCGGCCGCCACGGCGACCAGGACCGTTCGGCCAAGGTCAAGATCGGCCGCAAGTTCGAGATGAAGGTCGACAACGCCTCGAAGAAGATGACCGTGCTCCAGGGGGACAAGGTCGTCAAGACCATCCCGGTGAGCCTCGGCAAGAAGAGCACGCCGTCGTCCAGCGGCCACATGGTGGTCATGGAGAAGAAGGCCGCGACCGTCTTCGACACCACCGACACCGACGGCGCCGACGGTTACCGCACCGACATCGAGTACGCGCAGCGACTCACCTGGAGCGGTCAGTACATCCACTCGGCCCCGTGGTCCACCGGCGCACAGGGACGCACGAATGTGTCACACGGCTGTGTCAACGTGTCCCCCTCGAACGCCCGGTGGCTGTTCGGCAAGACCCTGATCGGCGACCCGGTCACCGTGAAGGGCACCGGTGACGAGCTGGACTACGGCAACGGCTGGACGCCGTGGGACGTGAGCTGGGAGAAGTTCAAGGAGGGCAGCGCTCTCTGATCACCCGGCGTGGTTCTTCCTACCCGGTGGGGTACATCGATGGCGTTGCACCGGTCACGGCACGAAACCGGTATTGGTGCGACGCTGTTTCGCGGGGCACTATTGGGCGCCGGGGAGAACGACGCCGTGAGGAGACCATGGAGATGGATGGAATTCGGTCGGCGGAGCAGGCCGGTCCGGCTGCCCGAAGTGGCCGGAGCCGGTTGCGCCTGACCCTGGCCGCGATGCTCGCGGGCACCCTGCTGCTGACCGCCGCGTGCAGCGGCGGCAAGGACGAGCCGTCCTGGCAGGGTGGCGGCGACGGGGCCGCCGGTGCGTCATCGGCTCCCTCCGCCGCGCCCACGTTGAGCACCGTCGCGGTGACCTCCCCCGCGCAGGACGCGAAGAGCGTCGAGCTCTGGTCCGAGGTGAAGTTCGACAGCGAGGACCCGGACAACACCGAGGTCAAGGTCACCAACGCCAAGGGCGACGAGGTCGAGGGCACCCTGGACAAGGACCAGAATCTCTGGCGCCCCGCCAAGTCGCTGGCCTGGGGCACGAAGTACACAGTGACCGTCACCAGCCCGGCGGCCGAGGGCAAGAACAACTCCGCCACCAGTTCCTTCACCACCATGAAAGAGCCGTCGAACCTGGTGCGGGTGACCAGCTTCATGGGTGACGGGCAGACCGTCGGCGTCGGCATGCCGCTGATCATGAAGTTCGGGCGGGCCATCCCGGAGAAGTACCGGGCCGAGGTCGAGCGCCGGATGGTGGTCACCGCCACGCCCGCGCAGGAGGGCACCTGGCGCTGGATCAGCTCCACCGAGGTGCACTTCCGGCCGCAGGCGTACTGGAAGGCCGGCTCCAAGGTCTTCTACGACGTGAAGCTCAAGGGCGTGGAGCTCGGCGACGGGTGGTACGGCCGGTCCGACCTCACGGTGGACCTGAAGATCGGCCGCGAGATGATCCTCACGGTCTCCAACAAGACCAAGAAGATGACCGTCAAGCAGGACGGCAAGGTCATCAAGACGATCCCGGTGAGCCTGGGCAAGCCGAGCACCCCGTCCTCCAGCGGCACCATGGTGATCATGGAGAAGGCGGCACACACCGTCTTCGACACCACCGACGAGGACCCGGTGAACGGCTACAAGACCCCGATCGACTGGGCGCAGCGGATCACCTACAGTGGCCAGTTCATTCACGCCGCCCCGTGGTCCGAGGGCGTGCAGGGCAAGCGCAACGTCTCGCACGGCTGCGTCAACGTCTCCGAGGCGCTCGGTGAGTGGCTGTTCCAGCGCACCATGATGGGTGACGTGATCACCGTCACCGGCACCGAGGACAAGCTGAAGAACGGCAACGGCTGGACCGACTGGAACATGAGCTACGCGGAGTACAAGAAGGGCAGTTACCTCTAGCCCCGGAACGACGGCGTGGGCCCCGGTGCGATCCGCACCGGGGCCCACGTTCGTCTCGGCTCAAGCGGCCGGGAACGCCCCGGTCACCGCGGCCCTCTTCGGGCCGGCGGTGGCGACCGCGCCGTAGTTGTCGCCGCTCGGGTCCCGGTCGCCCTCGGCGTGCGTGTACTGCGCCGCGAAGACGTAGCTGCCCGGGGCCAGCGGGGCGCCCGGTTCGAGGGTGAAGCGGTAGTACAGCACGTTCTTCTCCGCGGTCACGGCCATGGAGATCATCCCCGCCGGGATCGACGTCCACTTCCCGGCCTCCTGGACACCCCCGGTCCGGGCCACGCCGATCACCACGTCCAGTTCGGTCACCGGTTCGGTGGTGGTCAGGGTGACGTTGCCCTGCGCCCAGGTGCCGGCCGAGTGTTCGTCGAGGACGGCGCTGGAGCTCAGGAAGTCGTCGGCCGGTTTCCACACCGGAACCACCGGCACCGTACCGGGGGTGGGGACGGTGCCCCGGTCCGGACGGCGGCCGGTCTCCGTGGGCTTCCCCTTCGGGGTACGGCCGGGCCGCGGCGGCGCGGCCCCGGACTCCGACGGCGCCGGTGAGCCGGTGGCGGCCGGCGCGGGATCCGGGGTGGGCTCGTCACCGGCCAGCCGGATTCCGGTGAAACCCACCACGATGGTGGCGGCCACCGACGCCGCGGCGGCCATCGGGCGCAACGAGAACGCCCACCGGCCGCGGGCCGGCTCGGCACGGCGCCGGGCGATCCGGGTGAGCATCGCGACCCGGTCCGGCGTGTGCCGCTCGGCCTCCCGGCGCAGCGCCGCACCCAGCTCGGGCTGGAGATGTTCAGCCATGACGACGTCCCGTCGCCAGCGGTATCCCGCGCAGGAACTCGCTCAACTGGGCGGCGCCCCGCGAGGTGTGGCTCTTCACGGCGCCGACCGAGATGCCGAGGATGGTGGCTACCTCACGTTCCGGCACGTCGAACGCGTACCGGAGGATGACGCACTCGCGACGCCGCTGCGGAAGGCGCTGCAGCGCCGCTCGCACGTCGAGGACCGCGGGGGTGTCGCTCTCCGCCCGGTCGCGGCGCAGCAGGCCGAGCCGCAGCAGACCGGACCGCTCCCGGCTCTGCTTCTTGATCCACTGGCGGGCCAGGTTGGTCACGATGCCCCGCGCGTACGCGACCGGGCTGTCCGCCGCCTGGACGCGTTCCCAGTGCCGCCACACCTCCACGAACGCGTCGGCCGCCAGGTCGTCGGCGGCCTGCGAGTCGCCGGTCACCAGGTAGGCGAGCCGGGACATGTCGGCGTGATGCTCGTCGAAGAACCGCCGGAAGGCGTATTCGGTGCCAAGGTCGGACAAGTGACTGTTCCTGTCCGTCAGGGGATGCGGGGCATGAGGGGGAGACTCCTGGGGACGACGAATGATCCACACCCCTGTGGCCCGCCGGACCGAAAAGGTTGCCCGATCCCGCGAGAAATCTTCCGGTGTTCCGAAGGGCGGGAAACGAAAAAAGGCCCCGTCTCTCGACGGGGCCTTTCACATGGGGTGATCGACGGGATTCGAACCCGCGACACCCGGGACCACAACCCGGTGCTCTACCTACTGAGCTACGACCACCATGGCCGCCCTTTTACCGGCGACGCTGGACAATCATAGCCACACGTCCCGGGAGGCCGTCGAGCGGGTTACCTACAGTTCGGCGGCGACGGCCCTGGCCGCCTCCACATCCGGGCCGGGCTGCGGGACGAAGATCGTGCGGCGGTAGTACTCCAGCTCGCGGATGCTCTCGCGGATGTCGGCGAGCGCCCGGTGGGACAGACCCTTGGCCGGCTGACCGAAATACACCCGGGGATACCACCGGCGGCACAGCTCCTTGATCGAGGAGACGTCGATCATCCGATAGTGCAGGTGGGCGTCGAGCGCCGGCATGTCCCGGGCCAGGAAGCCGCGGTCGGTGGCGATCGAGTTGCCACAGAGCGGGGCGGTCCGGGGGTTCGGCACGAACTCCTTGACATACGCCAGCACCGCCTCCTCCGCCTCGGCCATGGTGATGGCCGACCGGCGGACCTCCTCGGTGAGCCCCGACTTGGCGTGCATGTCGCGCACCACGGGAGGCATCGCGTCAAGCGACGCCTCATCGGCGTGGATGACCAGATCGACGCCCTCGCCCAACACGTTCAGCTCCGGATCGGTGACCAGCGCCGCCACCTCGATGAGCTTGTCCTTGCCCAGGTCGAGACCGGTCATCTCACAGTCGATCCACACCAGAAGATCCGCCACGCCGACAGCCTACGCCGGGCGCCGAGCCGCCGTTCGCCCCCGGACCCTCATGTACGGGTTGTTTGTCCGGTTTGCTACCCGGACTTCCCACTTGGCTGGTTGCCGGGTAAAGTGAACTTAACGGACGAAGCCCCCCTTCGGTTACTCCGTTCCCCCCGGTAAAGGGCCCTCCGTGTCGGCAGCATGGAGGGCCCTTTCATGCCCAGCGCACCTCGTGGGCGTCGCCCGGCGCCGCGAAATCGAGAAGGCACGCCGCCCGCGCCTCCACCGCCGCCCGGTCCCCCGGCGCCAGCGGGCGGAACGGCTCGACGGTCAGCGTCCCACCCCGGCGGGACCAGGTCGCCGCCACGAAACCGTCGACCAGAACGGTGGGGCGGACGATCGACCACCCCGGCGTCACCAGCGGCCGGTCACCCGGGTGGATGATCCGGGCCCGGTCGGCATGGCCCAGCACCGCGTTGTCGAACTCCGGCAGGAACACCACCGGCGCCGGCTCGTCCGGATCGGCGATCGGGGCGTCCGGAAGGTCGTACAGGTCGGTGCCCGCCTCGTCCCGGAAGACCCGCAGCCGGTCTCTCAGTCCCGCCAGCACCCCCGCGAGCCGGGTCAGGCCCGACCACACCCGCAGATCCTTGGCCGACGCCGGGCCGAACGCGGCCAGATAGCGCCACACCAGCGTCTCCATGGCGGCGCCGTCGGCCAGCGGGCGACCCAGATAGTCGTCCGCCAGCACACAGGTCACCCGGCCGCGGTGTCCCCACGTACCGGACGGCGGCGGATGCAGCAGCGCCAGCCGCAGATGCGCGCCCAGCGTCAACCCGCTCAGATCCACGTCCGGGAACCGGGCCGTCAGCCGCCGGGCGATCTCCGGCCGGGTCAGCGGGCCCGCCGCCAGGATCTCCCGCGCCGCCGCGGTGAACGCCACCGGATCAGCGACCCGGCTCAGCCTCCCGGCCAAGCGGTCCAGCATCGGCTGCAACGTCGGGCGCAGCCAGCCGAAGTCGTCGCCGGTGCTCAGATGCTGGGTCCCGCGCAGCATGGCGCCGCGAACCACGGTCCGGTCGTGCAGCAGGGCGGTCAGGTCCTCCCGCCGGAAGGCCGACGACCGCGCCCACAGCCCCAGGTAGGGCGAGTCCGGCTCCTGACCCTGCACGGCCACGAGATGCCGCACGATGTCGTCGGCGGTCCTGGGCAGGCGCTCGGCCAGCAACTGGCGTCGCAGGTAGGTCCGGTTCAGCACGCGCGTGGGGAGAACTCGCATGCGTACGACGCTAGGTTCTCATGCGGTCAGGTTCTGTCCGCAATGACGAGGCGGGCCACCCCCGTCCGGGATGGCCCGCCATGGTGTCAGCTCTTCTCGTCGCCGTCCTTGGGGCGATTGCGGACGGCGGGGCTCCTGCGACGACGCTGTTCGGAACTTCCGGCCAGGAGTTTGGCGGCTTCCTCGCGATAGCTCAACGGCTGGCCCCCGGCCGCCTTCGGCTCCGGCTTCGCCTCCGGTTTCAGTTCCGGCTTCGGCTTCGCCTCCGGTTTGGGTTCCGGTTTCAGCTCCGGCTTCGGCTCCGGTTTCGGATCTCCGGCGGTCCGGGTCCCGGCCGTCCGGGTCTTCGGGGGTACGGGCTGAGCCGTCCCGTCCGGCTCCTGCACCCCGGTGCGGGCCGCCACCGACTCGGCCGCCCGGACCCAGGAAGCCGGTGTCCGCCGTGTGGCCGGGGCCTGGCGGGGCGGGGTGGGGTTGCCACCGGAGAGACGGCTCTGGGCCCTCGCCATCGGGTTGTCGTCGCCGGGTTCGGTGGTCCGGGACCGGCCGGCCTTCGCCTTCGGTGTCTTCACGCCCTCGGTGGGGCCGGCCTTTGCGCCGCCGCCCGCTTTCGCTGTGGTCTTCACCGGTTCCGAGGAGGCGTTCCGCTCGGCCGGCCCGTCGTTCGGGGTCTCGGCCTTGGCCGCGTGTTCGGGAGCCGGTTCGCCGTTCGGCGTCTCCGCCGTCGCCGCGTGTTCGGGAGCCGGCTCGGCCACGGTTTCGGGGGCGGGACTTCCGGAGGCGGGCCGCGACGGGGTCGCGAGGCCCTGGGTCGGCACGGGCGCCGGCTTCCTGCTGAGTGTCAGCCCGCCGGCCTCCACCGCGTGCATCGATGCCCGCTTGGACCGCCCTGGCCGGGTGGGCGGCTGCTCCGGCTCGGAACGGCCGGCCTCGACCTGAGCCGGATCCGTCGTCACCGGAGCGGGATCCGGGGCCTCGACCTGGGCGCTGTCCGCCACGGACGGGGTCGGGGCGACTCCGGACTCCACGGTCTCCGGGGCCGCGACCTCGTCGAGAACCGGGATTCCGGCTTCGACGGCATGGATCGAGGGACGCTGTTCGCCGTCGGCCGGGGCCGCTTCCCCGCGATCGCCGGTAGGCGAGCCGGTAGGCGCCGGACGGCTCAGGACCAGACGGGTCAGGCCGGTGGCGGTCCAGTCGGTGGCGGCTGGTCCGGTTCGGAGGACCACCCGGGCCGGTCCGTCCGCGGTTGTCGGGCCGTCGTCCGGGCGTACCGGATCGGGGTTGGTGGCCGTGCGTTTCGCGGTCGGCTCGTCCTGGCCGGGGGTTTGCGGGGCCGCTGATTCCGGACGCTGGGCGGGGGTCTTCGGCGGCGTGGTGGCGCGATCCGCATCGTCAGCGTGATTTTCGGTCTGCCCGTCGCCGGCATCCGATGTCCGGCCGGCCGGCTCCTCCACCGCTGTGGTCTGCGTCGCCGGCTCCGCTGCGGCGGTCAGCGGAGCCGATTCCTCCGCGACGCTCTCCGTCGGGTCGGTGGTCGGCGGGCCTTCGGGGTTCGCGGTTGTCCGGCCGCGACGAGGCGCGATCGGGATCGTCGCGCCCGGCATGTTGGTCTTGCCGGTCGGGGCGGGGGTGAACTTTCCGGCGTTGCGGCGGGACGCCTCGGCCAGCCGGGCGGCGGCTCGCGCCTCGGTCTGGCGGGCTCGTTCCGGAGCGGTGGCCGCCACCCAGGCGCCGACCGCGGTGGCCTGGAACCCGGGCGCGTCCGGGCTGGACGGTGAGTGACGGCGATCGCCGCGGCGGGCCGGAACCGTGCCGGGTTGTGATCCGGCGAGGATGGGTGTGTCGCCGAGCAGGCTCAGCGGCTGGCCGGGCGCCGGGGCCCGGTCACCCGGAGCGGAGGCGCCGCTGCCACCGGGCGAGTCCGGGCCGGGAAGAGCATCGACGGAAGCCGCGCCGTCGGGAAGGAGCGGGCCGGAGACCGGGCCGGAGGCGGGTTCGGGACCGTCGAGGGTGGCGGTGAAGGCCGGCGGGAACGGGCCGGCCGGCCGCTTCGGGGGCCAGGCGAACTGCGGCAGCGCGGGCGGGCGGCTGGGACGGGAGTCGGCGAGCGTACGCGGACGGTGTGCCCCGCCGCGCGCCCCGGCGTGGTAGGCGCGCCCGCCGGGCAGGGGCAGTGGCGCGCCGATGGCGTGCATGAGTTCCGGAACCTGGCTGGGTTCGACGACGTAGACGACCTCGCGACGGCGGCCCGGCCAGGTCAGGACGATCACGCCGGCCATGACGAGCAGGGTGCCGAGGGTGAGCAGGCCCCAGGTGCCGCTGTTGAGCCAGCCGGGGCGGACCTCGGCGACAGTGGCGAGCCGGGTGACGGGTGTGCCGCCGGGGTTCATGAGGACCAGGCTGTGCGGACGGTCGCCCAGTTCGGCGGGGGTGAAGGCGAGCAGTCCGGCTCCGCTCGCGGTCCAGAAGGTCTGCCGGGCGGGTACGCCGTCGGGGGTGCGGCGGCCGCCGGAGCGGACGGCGGTGACCGGGAGGATGCCGGTGCCGAGGTCGACGCCGTCGACCCGGTTGTACGGGACTCCGGCGAGGTATCGGGCGACCGCGTCGGACGGGGCGATCCCGAGGAAGGCCGGGCCGTCGGCGGTGGCCGCGGAGAGCCGCATCCGGGTGCCGGTCATCCGGGCGAACGGGACGTCGTCGCGCAGCAGCCGGTCGATGTCGGGGACGACGACCGCGTACCCGGGCACGGTGAGCCGTTGGAGTTCGCCGGTGAAGGCGCCTCCCGGATCTCGGTGCTGCATGACGGCCCACAGTCCGCCGCCGGCGAGCAGCGCGGGCAGTCCGATGGTCAGTAACAGCATGCCGAGGATCGTGCGGAACACCCGCATCTGTCTCTCCCCCTTCCCGGGCCGTACTGCGAGGACCATACAGATGCAAATAACCCCAAAGTGGTCGAATTGGTCGCGAATCCCCGATAGATACGCAACGAGGCCCGGCCCACCGGGCCGGGCCTCGCGGACGAACCGGAGTCAGGAGATCTTGGCGGTCATGGTCAGGGTGGTCTGATCGATCTCCGTGGTACGGGCGATGAACTTGAACTCCCAGTCCCCGGGGTACGGCAGGTTGACGTCCCCGATGGCGTGGAAGTCGGTGATCCGCAGCAGCGGGATCTCGATGTTCTCCAGGTTCTTGGCCGGCAGCGACGCGGTCGCCTTCCACTCGACGACCGGCAGCGGCTTCCTGTCCGGCGTGTACGCGTACAGATGGATCGAGTTGTTGCCGGCCTGGGCCGGGAAGATGGACACCTGGAGGGACATCTTCTCGGACGTCAGCGTCTGGTCCACGGTGGTGCTGACCGGGCCGGACTCGACGGCCTGGGCGGTCCGCGGTGGCGGCTCCTGGACCAGCAGCGACGTGACGCCGAGCACCACCGCGGTGATCGCCAGCTCGGCCAGCACGATGCGGCGCAGCGGGCCGGGCGTCTCGGCGGCCGCCCGCGACCTGACCAGCTTGCGGGAGAAGCCGGCGACCGCGAGCACGGCCGCGGCGAGCCCGACCTTGGCCAGGATCATCCGGCCGTACGTGCTGTTGATCAGCCCGTCCAGGGTCGACACCTCGATGAGCGCCTGCACCACCCCGGCGAAGATCAGCGCGCCGACCGCGGCGGCGGCCCAGCGGGACCAGATCGGCAGGATGGCGCCCAGCTCACGGGCGTCCGCCCGGGGCAACAGGAAGGCGAAGAGCATCACCAGGCCGCCCAGCCAGACCGCCATGGCCCCCAGGTGCAGCGCGTCGATCACCACCGACACCCCGGGCACCGGTGAGGCGGTCGGGTGCCCGGTCAGCGGCCAGGTGGCCAGCGCCGTCACCCCGAGAACGCCGAGCAGCGCCAGGTCGAGCCGCGACTCGCCGCCGGCCGGGCCGGTCAGCAGCGGCCGCAGCAGGAACGCGGCGGCCACGATCACGCCGAGCCGGACCAGCATGACCGCGCCGAACGTGCTGGCCAGCACGTCACGCAGGTCGTCGACGGTCACCTCGAACAGGCCGGTGCCCAGCGTGTACGGCGCCTGGAGCCACAGTCCGAGCAGGGTGCTGCCGGCGACCAGCCCGATGCCGGTCCAGATGACCCGGCCGGGTCCGCGCCGGTCCAGCCGGTGCGGCCACAGCAGGGCGAGCACGAGGACCGGGCCCACCAGGAGCACGAGTCCCGCGTACCCCAGATATTTGCCGATCGGAATGAGCGCGCCGACCACCGGATCGACCTCGACGTCGTTTTCCTGGGTAGCCGCCGGCGGGGTCGAGGCCGCGCCCACCGAGTAGGTGATCGTGCCGGCAACCGGGTGGCTGTCCGCCGAGGTGACCCGGTAGCTGACCAGGTACGTGCCGCGGCCGCCGCCGGAGCGCAGCGGGACCGTCACCTGGGAGCCGCTGACCGTCGGCTGGCCCTGGTCGGCGCGGGAGCCGTCCGGCGCCAGCACCTGGATCTTGTCGCTGATGAGCTGCACCGACTCGCTGAACGTGAGCGTCACCCGGTTCGGCGCGTCCGGGACCACCGAGCCGTTCGCCGGATCACTGCCGACCAGAGCGGCATGCGCACTCGCCGGCGCCGCGGCCAGCAGCGGCCCGAACAATCCGAGAAGTAGCCCGGCCAGCACGGCGAGTACCCGACGTCGCTCAATGGTCTTGACTGGCATGCCTGCATGGTTCCAGATCCGCACCGGGAACGGCGGAGCGCGTACCATGACGCCTCGTGACGGCTGGTGACGCGGAGACGGACGAGACCACCGCGCTGGCCCTGGCCGCCCGTGACGGCGATTCGGCGGCGCAGGCGGCGTTCGTGCGCGCCACCCAGACCGAGGTCTGGCGTTTCACCGCCGCCCTGGTCGATCCGGGCGCGGCCGACGACCTGACCCAGGAGACGTTCCTGCGGGCCTTCCGCGCGCTGGACACCTTCGCCGGCCGGTCCAGTGTCCGCACCTGGCTGCTCGGCATCGCCCGGCGCACCTGCGCCGACCACCTGCGGTCGGTGGTCCGCCGGCGCCGCCTCGACGCCCGGCTCGCCGCGCAGGCGGTCACCGATCTGCCGGCGCCCGACCCGGCGCACCGGCTCAGCAGTGCCGACCTGCTCAGCCGCCTCAGCGAGGAGCGCCGAACCGCCTTCCTGCTCACCCAGGTGCTCGGCCTGTCGTACGCGGAGGCGGCCGAGGTCGAGTCGGTCCCGGTCGGCACCATCCGTTCCCGGGTGGCCCGCGCGCGCGACGAGCTGATCACCGCGATGGAGCGGGCACGGGCGAGCTAGCTTCCTGTGAACATGCTGCGGATCGTGATCTCGGGGAACCGAAGCGCCGCGAAGTCCGACTAACCGGATGTGACCATGGAAACCACACGGCAGATCCGGATGGCCGCGGCCTGGCCGTGGATCTCCACGGGAGCCCGGCTCGGCCTGGCCGCCGTCTGGCTCGTCGCCGGCTCACTCAAGATCAGCGACCTGGCCGCCTCGGCCCGTGCGGTCTACGCCTACCAGCTCATGTCGTACGACACCGCCAAGATCGTCGGTGCGGTGCAGCCGTTCCTGGAGATCGCCCTCGGGCTGCTCCTGCTGATCGGCCTCGCCACCCGGTTCACCGCGGCGATCTCCGCGGCGCTGATCGCGATCTTCATCGGCGGCATCGTCTGGGCCTGGGCCAACGGCCTGCGCATCGACTGCGGCTGCTTCAGCACCGGCGGCGAGCTGGGCGCCGGTGAGACCCCCGGGTACGGCGTCGACATCCTGCGTGACCTGGCGTTCCTGGCACTCTGCGGGATCCTGGTGTGGCGTCCCCGCACCAAGTTCTCACTCGACGGCGTACTCATGGGGGAACGATGAGCAAGGGCAGCAGGGACCGGGCGGTCAAGGCACGGCAGATCGTCGCCAGCCAGAAGGCCGCCGAGCGGCGCCGCACCGTGACGCTGTGGACCTCGGTCGCCGTGGTCCTGGTCCTCTTCGTGGCCGGCCTGATCGGTTACACCGTGCTGTCCGGGCAGGACGAGGGCAAGGTCACCACGCCCGCCTCGGCCGTCGACGAGGGCACCGCCTTCGCCACCGGCGCCGGGCCGGTGACCGTCGACGTCTACGAGGACTTCATGTGCCCGTCCTGCGGCAACTTCGAGGCGGCCACCGGGCCCACACTGAAGCAACTGGCCACCGACGGCAAGATCACCCTCCGGTTCCACCCGGTCGCCATCCTGGACCGCTTCTCCAACGGCACCGAGTACTCGACCCGCTCCGCCGCCGCGTCCGCCGCCGCCGCGGAGGAGGGCAAATTCATCGAGTTCCACGACGTGCTCTACGCCAACCAGCCGGCGGAGAACACCGACGGCCTCAGCGACGCCAGGATGATCGAGCTGGCCGCCACGGTCGGCCTCACCGGCGACACCTTCAAGAACGCGGTGAACGAGGGAACGTACAAGGCGTGGGCCACCCAGGTCACCGAGACGTTCTCCGAGCGCGGCCACACCGGCACCCCGACGATCGTCGTCGACGGCAAGACCCTCACCGGGGAGAACAACACCGTGCCCAGCGCCGAACTGATCACCCAGACCGTCGAGAAGGCCGCCGGATGAGACGGATCCTCGGTTACGTCCTGGCAGTGGCCGTCGCGGTCCTCGCGCCGGCCACTCCGGCGTTCGCCCACGCCGGCGACACCACCGAGGTCAGCTCCTACCGGGTCACCGTCACCGGGCTCAGCAATCCGATGGACGGGCTCCGGGTCCGCGTCGTCGAGGGCGGCGCCCGTCTCGAACTCAGCAACGACACCGGCCGGGCCATCGAGATCCTCGGCTACTCCGGCGAGCCCTACCTGGAGGTCCGGCCGGACGGCACCTATCAGAACACCGGCTCGCCGGCCACGTACCTCAACGAGACCCGCGACGGCGGCACCGCTCTCCCACCCGCCGCCGACCCCACCGCGGCGCCCACCTGGCGCAAGATCTCCAGCGACACCACGGTCCGCTGGCACGACCAGCGCACCCAGTGGACCGAACCGGCCCTGCCCGCCGGGATCCTGCCCGATCAGCCGCACCGGCTCCGGGAGTGGGTGGTCCCCCTGCGCGACCAGGTGCGGACCTTCGACATCCAGGGCACCCTCGACTACGAGCCGCCCCCGGCCGCCTGGGCCTGGTGGGCCGGCGCGGCCCTCATCGGCCTCGCCGTCACCCTCATCGCCCGGCGGTGGTCCGGCTCGGTGCGCGCCCTCGCCCTCGTCGCGGGGCTTCCCACCCTGGGGTACGCGGTAGCGCGTGTTTTGGACGGCGGGGGCTGGTCCGGCGTACCGATCGTCGCGGGTCTGCTGGCCTGCGCGGCCGCCTACCGTCACCCGCCGTTCTACCTGGCGCTCTCCGGTTTCATCCTGGCCGCCTTCGCCGGTTTCGGCAGCGCCGACGTCTTCTTCGCCGCGGTCGTCCCCGCCGCCGGACCGGGCTGGGCGGCCCGGGCCGCCGTGGCGATCGCCATCGGGGCGGGCGCCGGGCTGGCGCTCACCGGTGTGCTCCGGCTCCGCGCCGCGGTCCCCGCGCCCACGACCGTCTGATCAGACGCCGGCGATGTCGTCCACGTTCACGTTGACGGCCAGGACGTTGAGGCCGTAACCCCGCAGTGCCGCGGTCACCGCCTCCTGGACGGCCGCGGTCGCCTCGGCCACCACCCGGCCGGCCTCCAGGACCAGCACCACGGTCACCGTCACGTCGCTGCCGCTGACCTTCGCCGAGACACCACGGCTCGCATCGCCGACCTGGTCCAGACCCACCCGGTCCAGCACGGTGTTGAAGAACCGGGCCACGTCACCACCCAGGTCCGCGACACCCGGCACGGCCTTGACCGCCGCGACCGTGATCTTCTCGACGACCTCGCTGGAGACGGTGGTGGTGCCCGCCTGCGTGGTGCCGTCCGTAACCTCGCTCATCTGCGCTGATCTCCACTCTCGACGTCGATGCCGGGAGCGTACCCTCCCGGGTGACACAAGGCTGATACTCGATGCGCAGAACACGCTGCCAACCGCCGTTGTTTCCGTTCTCCCGATATGCGCGAAGCACCGGAAAACGGTGACCGGAATGACTCCGGAAACGGATTCCCGAGGCCGTTCGGGTTGGCACGCCCATCGATTGTCACAGACCGTTTTCAATTGCTAACTTACGGTTATGTCCCACTACGGCGACGAACTCACCCTCCGGCTCTCCGGCATCGCCGACACGAGCGCCCTCGACGACGACGCGGCCCTCACCCGGTTCATGCGCGACCTGGTCGATCGCATCGGTATGACGGTCATCGCCGGCCCCCTGGTCGCCACCGAGACCGGCCCGCCCGAAAAGGCCGGAAAATCCGCGGTGGTGATCCTCGCCGAATCGCACGCCGCCATCCACACCTACCCGCGACTGCGCGAGATCCTCATCAACGTCTTCTCCTGCAAGCCGTTTCACGAAAACGACGTGCTCGACGAATTCCACCGTCTCGTCGGCGACTTCCGGATCACCGAACACTCCCTCACCCGCCGCGGTGAGGAATGGCCCCGCGACCTCACCGCCGCACGCAGTCTGTGGAGCAGTCAGCGGGTGCCCGGCTGATCCGCACTATCGTCGGGTCCATGACTGAAAACGTGCGTCTCAGCACCGGCGACGCCGCGCCCGACTTCACCCTCCCCACCGACACCGGCGACAGCCTCTCCCTCAAGGACCTGCGCGGGCGCAAGGTCGTGCTGTACGCCTACCCGGCCGCGATGACACCCGGCTGCACCAAGCAGGCGTGCGACTTCCGCGACTCCCTGGCCTCACTCCAGTCCGCCGGGTACGAGGTCGTCGGCATCTCCCCCGACAAGCCGGCCAAACTCGCCAAGTTCCGCGAGCACGACGCCATCACGTTCCCGCTGGTCGCCGACGAGGACAAGAGCATCCTCCAGGCCTACGGGGCGTACGGTGAGAAGCAGCTCTACGGCAAGACGGTCACGGGCGTCATCCGCTCCACCTTCGTCATCGACGAGAACGGTGTCATCGAGCGCGCCCTCTACAACGTCAAGGCCACCGGCCACGTTGCCAAGCTCCGCCGCGACCTGGGCCTCGACTGATCCCGGCCACCGAAAAAGCCGGGCCGAAACCTACAGGTCCTGGCCGCCTCCGCCGATGAGCAGTTCAATCGCCGGCACGGCGGTCCGGGACTCACGGCGGTCGTCATGCGGTACCAACCCGCAAGGCGGCCGCCGTGCGCGCTTTCCGCCCACCCCGAGACCTTGCCCTGTGACTATTGCCCAAGGTAAGCTGGCTGCATGCCTAGAGCGAAATATACAGCTGAGGTGCTGGCCGCCGCAGCCGCGCAAGCAACCAGCGTCGCTGGCGTCTTGCGTTTACTCGGAGTGCGCCAGAGCGGCGGATTTCATGCACACATCAGTCGCCAGCTGAAGCGGTTCGGCATCGACACCTCGCACTTCACTGGCTCAGCCCACAACCGTGGCGATCGCGGCGTGTGGAACATGCCCGCCCACGAACGTCTGACCCAACTGCCGGAGGGCTCCCGCCGGGTCCCCGGACGCAGGCTGCGACTGGCAATGCTGCGTATCGGGCTCCCCGAGCACTGCGAAAGTGCGGTTGTGGCACCAGTTGGAATGATCGGCCGCTGACGCTGCACGTCGATCACATCAACGGGGACTTTCTCGACAACCGTCCACGCAATCTGCGGTTTCTCTGCCCCAACTGCCACAGCCAGACATCGACATATGCGGGCACCCGACGCGAGCCAGGACACATCGACGAGGACGTGGTCTACGATGACACTGCCGTCACACCGACCGGGACTCCGCTAGGCAGACGGCTCCCACGTCGGCGAGAATGGGCGCGGGATGTGTACATTTATGCCTCTACGGGGCCGTAGCCCAATTGGCAGCAGGCACATGGTTTAGGTCCATGACAGTGCGGGTTCGAGTCCCGCCGGCCCTACTACACCGGTTCGGAAGCCCGGCCCGCCCAGCGGCGGCCGGGCTCCGGTGCATTACCAGCCGAAACGCACCCTAAAGGCGCTGACGCGAGAACGTCCGCCTCACCGGATCCCGGCGGG
Organism: Actinoplanes hulinensis; assembly: GCF_019429605.1. Taxonomy (NCBI): domain Bacteria; kingdom Bacillati; phylum Actinomycetota; class Actinomycetes; order Micromonosporales; family Micromonosporaceae; genus Actinoplanes; species Actinoplanes hulinensis. Next base: position 198,104 of record NZ_JAHXZI010000001.1, read on the forward strand.
CGGACGTTCGCCTCACCATGTCAGCAGTCGGAGGCCCCGGGTTCCGCTGCGGCCAGATCGACCAAGGGTTGGCCTGAGGCGACCTCACTGGGACTGAGGGCGTCAGGGAGACCGGATGCCGACTCGAGGAGCGGGTCGGCGGAGGGCACCGACGGGGACGGGGTGGCGGCGGCCGGCTTCTTCGCGGCGGGGGACGTGGTCGCCTTCGCCGTGGGGGTGGGGGCGGTGGTCTTCGAGGTCACCGTGGTGGAGCCGCCGGTGATGCGGACGCCGGTCCTCTGGACGGTGCCGGGGCTCATCCTGATGCCGGTGAGGGTGGCGGTGTTGCCGTACACATCGGTGATTTTGATCTTGTAGGGGCCGGGGCCCGCGCCCGCGTCGATGAGCCAGTAGTTGAAGTCGGTGCGGTGGGCGGTCTTGAAGCCGCCGCCGCCGCTCGCGACCTTGACCGAGGAGAGCAGGTTGGCGTGGTTGTCGATGCGGGCCGCGAACCAGTACTGCGACGCGCCCTCCTTGATGCGCACGCTGATCGGCGCCGGGGTGGACGGGTTGGTGACCAGCTTGTACTTGATCGGGATGATGCCGTCGATCTCGTCGCCGATCTTCTTGAACGCGGTGCGGCTCAGGTCGAGGTGCCCGGCCGGGCATTCGGGGCAGGAGTCGAAAACCTTGACGCGGACCTTGCCCTTGGGGCCGGTGACGTCGAGGTAGGCGCCGCAGGACGCGCCCTCGGAGTACTGGCTGGGGCCGAGCGCGACGTAGAGGTCGTCGGCCGGGACCTCGAAGGAGCAGTTGCCGCTGGTGCCCGCGAGGTCGTAGAAGGTGGCCTTGCCGGTCTTGGTCGTGGTGCTCGGTGGCGCGGCGCACGCGGATCCGCCGTTGGTCAGCATCATGGCGACGCCGATGATGCCGGCGAGGACGGCGGCGCCGCCGGCGGCGAGCCATCGGGCGGTGAACTTCGGTCGATGAGCACTCACGACCAGGCATCCTGGTCGCCCCGGGCGGGTGGGGGCAATTCTTCTAAGACTCTCCTAAGACGCGGTCGCCCGGTGGGGTGACCGGGTCGCCGACGCGGATGACGCCGGGCAGGTCGGGGATGAGGTTGACGGCGAAGAGGAGTTCGGTGCCGAAGCGCCGGTGGCGGCCGAGGACGTGCAGTGGCTGCCGGTCGGTTTCGCCGGTCTCCTGGTCGATGGTGGTGACGAGGCAGCGGGCGCATCCTCCGGCGACGCGGAAGGTGAGGTCGCCGATGCGCAGGCGGCGGCCGTGCCAGTCGTCCTCGGCCCAGGCGGGGGCGCCGGTGACGACGATGTTGGGCCGGAAGCGGTGGATGGGGACGGGTTCGTCGCCGCTCTCCACGAGCCGGTCGTTGAGGGCGTCGAGGGAGGCGGTGCTGGCGAGCAGGACGGGGTAGCCGTCGGCGAGGTTGACGCTGTCGCCGGAGTTGACGGATTCGGTCAGGGCGCGGGTGGTGGGGTCGGCCTGCCAGACCAGGCGTGCGTCGCGGCCTAGCAGGGTGGAGACCCAGGTGGTGTCGGCGACGCGGGCCGGAATGGGCGTCTTGTTGCGGAAGATGCGGACCTTGACGGTGGCGTCGGCACCGGGTTCGGAGATGTCGATATCGGACAGTCCGGGTGCGCTGAGGTGGAGGCCGCCGGGTCGCGGCCGGGCGGTCAGCCGGGTCAGCAGCGGCGCGTCCCGCTGGGTGATGCCGACACCTTCGGCATCCACGATCATCCATCGGCGGTCGCCGGCGAGGCCCCAGGGTTCAACTCGCGCTTCGTCGTGGTTCAGCCGGTGGCAACCCTTGACGGGGTACGTGTGGAGCGAGGCGATCCGCATGCCGCCCAGCCTGCCACAGCGGCCCGTGGGAACGGGGTTTCCCAACCTCCCTTGATCGACTAGGCTCGCGCCTTCAACTGATCGATTTCAGCCCGGTCGGGCTGGGCATCTTTTCACGGGAGATTTTCATGACTCAGGCGACTGCGGCTCCGGCTCAGAAGCAGGTCGGCATCGCGTACGTGCTCTGGTTCTTCTTCGGCGCGATCGGCGTGCACAAGTTCTACCTGGGCAAGACCGGCCTGGGCATCGCCTACATCTTCACCCTGGGCTTCCTGGGCTTCGGTCTGCTGTACGACCTGTTCACCCTGCCGGGCCAGGTGCGGAAGGCGAACGGCGTCGCCTGACGCAGGTCAGCCTGGACGGGCCGGATCCCCTCGGGGGGTCCGGCCCGTCTCGTTTTGCGGCTTCGGGGTGTTGCATCGGATGAGGACCCTGGCTTTCTGAAAGATTTTATGCATAAGCTGATTTCGTGAATGACGGAGCGGTCAAATCGGCTGGGTTGCTGGGTCTGTTCCAGGGCGCGCGCCTGACGCCCACCCAGCGGCGGATCGCGCACTGCCTGGTGGAGCATGCGGCGAAGGCGGCGTATCTGTCCGCCGCCGAGGTGGCCGATCTTGCCGGGGTGAGCCAGCCGTCGGTGACCCGGTTCGCGATGGCGCTGGGCTATTCGGGCTATCCCGCGCTGCGACGGGAGCTGCGGGAGCTGACCGTCGACGAGCCCGGCCTGCCGGCCGAGCAGAACCCGATGCAGCGCGCGGTGCACGCGGAGACCGAACATCTGCGGCGGCTCGGCGAGCGACTGCACGACCTCGACGAGGTCCGCCGTGCGGCCGCCCTGCTGATCGGCAGCCGCCCGCTTCCGGTGCTGGGCCTGCGGGCCGCGGCGCCACTGGCGGCGTATTTCGGGTACTTCGCGGCGAAGGTGTTCCCCGGCGTTCGGGTGCTGGACGAGGGCGGGACGAGCCTGCTGGACCGGCTGGATCAGGCCCGCGCGGACGGCGCCGGTGCCATGCTGGCCATGGTGCTTCCCCGCTATCCGCGCGAGTCGGTGGAGGCCGTCCGCGAGGCGAGGGCGGCCGGGCTCGCGGTGGTCGCGATCACCGACTCGGCGATCAGCCCGGTGACCGAGCACGCCGACGTCGTACTGCCCGCCGCGGTGGGCACGCAACTCGTCTTCGACCTGCACACCGGCCCGATGGCGATGGCCATGGTGCTGTTGCAGGCGATGTGTGACGCGGCCCCCGAGCCGGTGCAGCGCCGTCTCGAGGAGTTCGAGGCGACAGCCGCTCGCCGGCACGTTTTCCTGGCCTGAGGGAGGAGACTTCGATGTCCGAGATCCGGGCGCCGCGCGGTACGGCGTACACCGCCATGGGTTGGCCGCAGGAGGCCGCCAAGCGCATGTTGATGAACAACCTGGACCCGGATGTGGCCGAACGGCCACAGGATCTCGTGGTCTACGGAGGCACCGGCCGGGCCGCGCGGGACTGGCCGTCGTTCCACGCGATCGTGCGGGAGCTGGACACGCTGCGCGGCGACGAGACGCTGCTGGTGCAGTCCGGTAAGCCGGTCGGCGTGCTGCGCACCCACGAGTGGGCGCCGCGGGTGCTGATCGCGAACTCGAACCTGGTCGGCGACTGGGCGACCTGGCCGGAGTTCCGGCGCCTGGAGCAGCTGGGCCTGACCATGTACGGGCAGATGACGGCCGGTTCGTGGATCTACATCGGGACGCAGGGCATCCTCCAGGGCACGTACGAGACGTTCGCCGCGGTGGCCGCGAAGAGGTTCGCCGGTGACCTCGCCGGGACGTTGACGCTGACCGGCGGCTGCGGTGGCATGGGCGGCGCGCAGCCGCTGGCCGTGACGATGAACGGCGGCGTCTGCCTGATCGTCGACGTGGACCGCACCCGGCTGCAGCGCCGGGTCGGCACCCGCTACCTGGACGTGATCGCCGACAGCCTGGACGAGGCGGTGTCGATCGCGCTCCAGGCGAAGGCCGATCGGAAGGCGCTGTCCGTCGGCGTGGTCGGCAACGCGGCCGAGGTCTTCCCGACGCTGTTGAAGAACGGCGTCGCGATCGACGTCGTCACCGACCAGACCAGCGCCCACGACCCGCTCAGCTATCTGCCGCTCGGCGTCGAGCTGGACGACATGGCCGAGTACGCACGGACGAAGCCGGAGGAGTTCACCGACCGCTCCCGGGAGAGCATGGCCAGGCACGTCGAGGCCATGGTCGGGTTCCAGGACGCGGGGGCGGAGGTGTTCGACTACGGCAACTCGATCCGCGGTGAGGCGAAACTGGCCGGGTACGAGCGGGCCTTCGACTTCCCCGGGTTCGTTCCGGCGTACATCCGGCCGCTGTTCGCCGAGGGCAAGGGGCCGTTCCGGTGGGCCGCGCTCTCCGGGGACCCGGCCGACATCGCCGCCACCGACCGCGCCGTGCTGGACCTGTTCCCGGAGAACGAGCCGCTCGCGCGGTGGATCCGGATGGCCGGGGAACGGGTCGCCTTCCAGGGGCTGCCGGCGCGGATCTGCTGGCTCGGGTACGGCGAACGCGACAAGGCCGGCGTGCGGTTCAACGACATGGTCGCGCGCGGTGACGTCAGCGCGCCGATCGTGATCGGGCGGGACCACCTGGACTCCGGGTCGGTGGCGTCGCCGTACCGGGAGACCGAGGCGATGCTCGACGGCTCCGATGCGATCGCCGACTGGCCGCTGCTGAACGCGCTGGTCAACACGGCGTCCGGGGCGAGCTGGGTGTCGATCCACCACGGGGGCGGGGTGGGCATCGGGCGCAGCATCCACGCCGGGCAGGTGTGCGTGGCCGACGGGACGGCGCTGGCCGGGCAGAAGATCGAGCGGGTGCTGACCAACGACCCGGCGATGGGGGTGCTGCGGCACGTCGACGCCGGCTACGAGTCCGGGTGCGCCGGCGACGTGCAGATCCCGATGCGGTCATGAGCGAGCTTGCGAGCGAATCATCGGGCTCAGTCTTGAACTCATGGCGGCGCCGGAGCGAAGCGGAGGTGACGCCATGAGCGAGCTTGCGAGCGAATCATCGGGCTCAGTCTTGAACTCATGGCGGCGCCGGAGCGAAGCGGAGGTGACGCCATGAGCGAGTTCGGGAAGGTCTGGGCGGAGATCGCGCCGGTCGGGCGGGCGGCCGGCGGCGGTTATCTGAGGTACGCGCTGACCGCACCCGAGCTGACTCTGCGCGACTGGTTCCGCGGGCAGGCCGCCCAGCGGGACATGACGGTCACCGAGGACGGCAACGGCAACCTGTTCGCGTGGCGGGCCGAGCCGTGGGCGCCGGGGACCGTGCTGACCGGATCGCATTTCGACTCGGTGCCGCACGGTGGCGGCTACGACGGGCCGCTCGGGATCGTGAGCGCCTTCCTCGCCGTCGACGAGCTTCCGCGGGACCGCAAGGTGGTGGTCGCGGCGTTCGCCGAGGAGGAGGGTGGGCGCTTCGGCGTACCGTGTCTGGGGTCTCGTCTGCTGACCGGCGTGATCGCGCCGGAGAAGGCCGCCGCGCTGCGGGATCGCGACGGGGTCACCTTCGCGGAGGCACTCGGGTACAACCCGGCCGGCGCCGATTCGCGGATCCGGAACCTGTCGGCGGTCGTGGAGCTGCACATCGAGCAGGGGCGGGCGCTGACCGTTCCGGTCGGGGTGGCCAGCGCGATCTGGCCGCACGGCCGCTGGCGGATGGACTTCAGCGGCGTCGGTGATCATGCCGGCACGACGTTGATGGCCGACCGGCGTGATCCGATGCAGACGTTCGCGTTCACCGTGCTGGTCGCCGACCGGGAGGCCCGGCTGGCCGGCGCGCACGCCACGATGGGCCGGGTGCAGGTCGAGCCGAACGCCACGAACGCCATTCCGTCGCTGGTCCGGGGCTGGCTGGACGCCCGGGCCGCGGACACCGGCACCCTCGATCGGCTGGTCGGGTCGGTGGTGCGGGAGGCGACCGAGCGGGCCAGCCGGGACGGCACCGGGGTGGAGGTGACCGCCGAGTCGGTGACCGGGGAGGTGGCCTTCGACAACGCTCTGGCCGTGCGGTTGAGTGACCTGCTGGGCGGCGCGCCGATCCTGCCGACCGGCGCCGGCCACGACGCCGGGGTGCTGTCCGCGCACGTGCCGACCGCCATGCTGTTCGTCCGCAACCCGACCGGGGTGTCGCACTCCCCCGCCGAGCACGCCTCCGACGCCGACTGCGAGGCGGGCGTCGAGGCGCTGGCCCGGGTGCTGGAAGCGCTGACATGAGCGTCTACCACGCCCGGTACGCCTGGCTGGGTGACCGGGTGGCGGAGGACGTCCGGATCGAGGTGGCGGAGGGCCGGTTCACCGCGGTCACCCCGGGTGCCCCGGCCGTGGGCGAGCGTCTGCCCGGCCTGGTGCTGCCCGGTCTCGCCAACGCCCACTCGCACGCCTTCCACCGGGTGCTGCGCGGGCGTACGCACACCGGCACGGGCAGCTTCTGGACGTGGCGGGAGCAGATGTACGCGGTCGCCGGCGCCCTCGACCCGGACGGCTATCTGGCGCTGGCGCGGGCCGTCTACGCCGAGATGGCGCTGGCCGGGATCACCTGCGTGGGCGAGTTCCACTACCTGCATCACGCGCCCGGCGGGGTCCGCTACGACGATCCGAACGCGATGGGCGCGGCGCTGTTGCAGGCCGCCGGCGAGGCCGGGATCCGGATCACCCTGCTGGACACGCTCTACCTGACGTCGCGGGTGGACGGGGCGCCGCTGGAGGGGGTGCAGAAGCGGTTCGGTGACGGCGACGCGGAACGCTGGGCCGAGCGGGTGGGCGCGCTGACCGCCACACCGCACGCCCGGATCGGCGCGGCCCTCCATTCGGTACGGGCGGTGCCCGCCGATCAGCTGGCCGTCCTGGCCGGGCGGACACCCTTGCACGTGCACCTCTCCGAGCAGCGGGCCGAGAACGAGCAGTGCCGCGCCGTGCACGGCCGCACGCCGACCGAACTGCTGGACCGGCACGGCGTCCTGGGACCGGGAACCACGGCGGTGCACGCCACCCACCTGACCGACGGTGACATCAAGCTGCTCGGCGGCAGCGGCGCCGGGGTGTGCCTGTGCCCCACCACCGAACGCGACCTGGCCGACGGCATCGGCCCGGCCCGGCGGCTCGCCGACGCGGGTGTGCCGTTGAGTCTGGGCAGTGACAGCAACGCGGTGATCGACCCGTTCGAGGAGATCCGCGGGCTGGAGATGAACGAGCGGCTGGCCAGTGAGAGCCGCGGCCACTTCCCGGCCGCCGAACTGGTCGCGGTCGCGGCCCGGCACGCGGCCCTGGGCTGGGACGACGCCGGGACGATCGGGCCCGGTCAGCGCGCCGACCTGGTGGCGGTGAGCCTGGACGGTGTCCGGACCGTGGGCGCCCGGCCCGATCAGGCGATCTTCGCGGCCACCGCGGCCGACGTCACCCACGTGATCTCCGGTGGGCGGCGGATCGTCTCCGACGGCCGGCACACCCTGGTCGACGTTCCCCGCGAGCTGGCGAAGGTGCTCTCATGAGCGAGCTTGCGAGCGAATCATCCAGCTCAGTCTTGAACTCATGGCGACGCCGGAGCGCAGCGGAGGTGGCGCAATGAGCGAGCTTGCGAGCGAATCATCCAGCTCAGTCTTGAACTCATTGCGACGCCGGAGCGCAGCGGAGGTGGCGCGATGAGCGAGCTTGCGAGCGAATCATCCAGCTCAGTCTTGAACTCATTGCGACGCCGGAGCGCAGCGGAGGTGGCGCGATGAGCCTTCTCGTCACCAACATCGGTGAGCTTTTCACCAACGATCCCGGGCTGGGGATCGTGCACGACGTCGCCGTGGTGGTGGAGGACGACCGGATCGCCTGGATCGGGCCGGTGTCGTCCGCTCCGGCCGCCGACTCGGCGCTGGACGCGGACGGCGCCGCCGTGCTGCCCGGCTTCGTGGACAGCCACGCGCACCTGGTCTTCGCGGGTGACCGGGCGGCCGAGTTCGGGGCGCGGATGGCCGGGGAGGCGTACACCGGTGGCGGCATCCGGACCACGGTCGCCGCCACCCGCGCCGCGTCCGACGACGAACTGCGCCGCAACGCGCGGCGCCTGGTGGGCGAGGCGCTGCGGCAGGGCACCACGACGATCGAGATCAAATCGGGGTACGGCCTGAGCGTCGCCGACGAGCGGCGGTCCCTGCGGGTGGCCGCCGAGATCGTCGAGGAGACCACGTTCCTCGGGGCGCACGTGGTGCCGGCCGAGTACGCGGACCGCCCCGGCGACTATGTGGACCTGGTGTGCGGGGAGATGGTGGAGGCCGTCGCGCCGTACGCGAAATGGGTCGACGTGTTCTGTGAGCGCGGCGCCTTCGACGCCGAGCAGGCCCGCGCCGTCCTGCTGGCCGGCGCGAAGCACGGGCTGGGCCTGCGGCTGCACGCCAACCAGCTGGGCCCCGGGCCGGGCGTGCGGCTGGCCGTGGAGCTGGGGGCGGCCAGTGCCGACCACTGCACCCACCTGGACGACGCCGACGTGGACGCGCTCGCCTCCTCGGACACGGTGGCCACGCTGCTGCCGGGTGCCGAGTTCTCCACCCGGTCGCCCTATCCGGACGGGCGGCGGCTGCTGGACGCGGGCGTCACCGTCGCGCTGGCCACCGACTGCAATCCCGGGTCGTCGTACACGTCGTCGATGCCGTTCTGCATCGCTCTCGCCGTACGGGAGATGCGGTTGACACCGAGCGAAGCGGTCGCGGCGGCGACCGTGGGTGGCGCGACCGCCCTGCGCCGCACCGACCTGGGCCGGGTCTCGATCGGCGCCCGCGCCGACCTGATCGTCCTGGACGCGCCCTCGCACCTGCACCTGGCCTACCGGCCGGGTGTCCCCCTGATCCGAACCGTTCTGCACCACGGAGTGCCGCAATGAGCATTATCGTCCAGTCCACCGGTCTGTCCGCCGCCGACGTCGTCGCCGTGGCACGCACCGACGCGCACGTCGAGATCGCACCCGCCGCCGTCGAGGCGATGGCCGCGAGCCGGGCCATCGTCGACGGCATCGAGGCGTCCGGGCGGCCCGTCTACGGCGTGTCCACCGGATTCGGCGCGCTCGCCAGCACGTCGATCGACCCGTCCCGGCGGGCCGAGCTCCAGCACGCGCTGATCCGTTCGCACGCCGCCGGGATCGGCGCGCCGATGCCCCGCGAGGTGGTGCGGGCCATGATGCTGCTGCGGGTCCGGTCGCTGGCGCTGGGCCGTTCCGGGGTGCGGCCGGTGCTCGCGCAGGGCCTCGTGGACCTGCTCAACCACGACATCACGCCGTGGGTGCCGGAGCACGGCTCGCTCGGCGCCTCCGGGGACCTGGCGCCGCTCGCGCACTGCGCGCTGGTGCTGCTCGGCGAGGGCTGGGTGGTCGGCAAGGACGGCTCCCGGATCGCCGGGGCGGAGGCGCTGCGCGCCGCCGGGCTGCGGCCGCTCGACCTGGCCGCGAAGGAGGGCCTCGCGCTGATCAACGGCACCGACGGCATGCTCGGCATGCTGCTGCTGGCGATCGCCGACGCCCGGCATCTGTTCACCATGGCCGACGTGACGGCGGCGCTCGCCATCGAGGCGATGCTCGGCTCGGAACGGCCGTTCCTGCCGGAACTGCACGAGATCCGGCCGCATCCGGGGCAGGCCGCGTCGGCCGCGAACATCCACCGGCTGCTCCAGGACTCGACGATCATGGACTCGCACCGGGACGACCTGGCGCACGCCGTACAGGACGCCTACTCGATACGGTGTGCGCCGCAGGTCGCCGGCGCCGCCCGGGACACCCTCGACTTCGTTGTCACGACGTGCGGGCGCGAGCTGGTGTCGGTGGTGGACAACCCGGTGGTGCTGCCGGACGGGCGGGTCGAGTCGACCGGCAACTTCCACGGGGCGCCGCTCGGGTTCGCCGCCGACTTCCTGGCCATCGCGGCCGCCGAGGTGGGCGCGATCTCCGAACGCCGGGTGGACCGGCTGCTCGACGTGACCCGCTCCCGCGACCTGCCGCCGTTCCTGTCGCCGGACGCGGGCGTCAACTCGGGCCTGATGATCGCCCAGTACACGGCGGCCGGGATCGTCGCCGAGAACCGCCGGCTCGCGTCGCCGGCCTCGGTGGACTCGCTGCCGACCAGCGGCATGCAGGAGGACCACGTGTCGATGGGCTGGGCGGCGGCCAAGAAGCTGCGCACCGTCCTGGACAACCTGACCAGCCTGCTCGCCGTGGAACTGCTCTCCGCCGTCCGCGGCCTGCAACTGCGCGCCCCGCTCACCGCCTCCCCGGCCGGGCGGGCGGCGCTGGCCGCCGTCGAGCCGTTCGCCGGCACTCCCGGCCCGGACGTGTTCCTGGCCCCGGTCCTGGAACAGGCCCGCGCCGTGGTCGCCGGCCCGGCCCTGCGCACCACCATCGAGACGGCGGTCGGCCCCCTCAGCTGACCTCCCAGAGTGCACTCACCGGGACCGCACGCATCCGATCGCCGAACGGCAGCGTGCTGGTCCCGGTGTAGAGGACGATCCCGGCGATCAGGTCGTCACCGAGCCGGGCGGCGATTTTGCGCAACCCGGAGAAGTCGTCGGAGCGAACCGTGGACGCGGCTTTGACCTCGATAGCGACCACCTGCCGCTGCCGGTTCTCCAGGATGACGTCGACCTCGACCTTGTTCTGGTCACGGTAGTGGTACAGATCGACCATCTCGTCGGACCACGTGGTCTGGCGGGCAAGTTCGGAGACGACGAATCCTTCCAGCAGGGGCCCGAACGGCTGCCCCGGGCGCAGCAGGGTGTGCGGGTCGACCGCGAGCTGCTGGGCGGCGATGCCGGAATCAACGAAGACCAGTTTCGGCGCATGCGTGACCCGGCTGCCGAGGTTGCGGGACCAGCCGGGAACGCGCTTGATGAGGTGGACCTCCTCCAGCAGTTGCATGTAGCGGGCGATGGTGGGACGGCTCAACCCGAGGTCGGACTCCAGGGCTCCGGGCACGATGAGGGACGCCGACCGGGCCGCCAGGAGACGAATCAGCGTACGGAGTTGCGGCGCCTGCTCGATCCTCGCCAACTCCCGCACGTCACGATCGATCAGCGCCTGGACATAGCTGTCCAGGAACCGACCACGACGGCGCACATCCGTCCGGGCGACCGCCTCCGGAAGACCACCCCGGACGATGCGGCTCGCATAGTCCGCACGGCTCACCGTCGACTCGTGACGTATTTCGGGGCCGAGGCGGAAGACCGTGTCGATGAAACGGTCCGGCATGCCGTCGATCTCGCCTTGCGAAAACGGCCACAACTCCACCGTCTCCATCCGGCCCGGCAGTGCGTCCGGTGCGCTGCGCAGACCGAACAGGCTGGACGAGCCGGTCAGCAGGAACCGGCCCGGACGCGGATCCTCGTCCACCGAGACCTTGATCGCCAGGAGCAGCTCCGGCACCCGCTGGATCTCGTCGATCACCATCAGTTCACCGAAGGCGACGAATCCACTCGGGTCGGTCAGAGCCGCGGCCCGGTCCTGCTCACGGTCCAGATCACGGCGTTCCGCCGCCCGGTCACCGGCCAGTAGGCGGACGAGGGTGCTCTTACCGGACTGCCGAGCGCCGCTGACAAGAACGACGCGGGTGTCCTGCAGGGCGGCGACGATGAGCCGCTCGGCTCGGCGTGGCAGCAGGTGGGGAGCGCTCACGACGCCCACTCTACGCTCGGCGACTTTCGTTTCGCGAGCCTGTGCCTTTCGATCTGCGGCACCTGGAATATTCGATCCGCGAGAGATCAGCTTTCGTTTCGCGACGGGACGGTACGCCGCTAGCCGCTGATGAGGGCCTTGGATACGGCAGGATCGGGGAGTGATCCATCGTCATTCCGGGCTCGTCTTCGCCGAGCACACGCTGGCCGTACCCCTGATCCACGGGGATCCGGACGGACCGCGCATCGAGATCTTCGCGCGGGAGGTGCGGGAGGCCGATCCGGCGGCCGAAGGCCGGCCGTTCCTGCTGTTCCTCCAGGGCGGCCCGGGACACCGGGCGCCCCGGGAGCTGCCGGTGTGGCTGCGCCGGGCGGCCCGCGACTACCGGGTGGTGCTGCTCGACCAGCGCGGCACCGGGCGCAGCACGCCGCTCACCCGGCAGACGCTGGCGGGGATCGGCGACCCGGCCGCCCATCTCGCCCGGTTCCGGGCGGACGCCATCGTGGCCGACGCCGAACTGCTCCGGCGGCATCTGACCGGCGACCGGCCGTGGAGTGTGCTGGGGCAGAGCTTCGGCGGGTTCTGTGCGGTCACCTACCTGAGTTTCGCGCCGGAAGGGCTGCGCGAGGTGGTCATCACGGGTGGGCTGCCGGGGCTGACCGCGACCGCGGACGACGTGTACCGGGCCGCCTACCCGCGGGTGCTGGCGCAGAACGAGCGCTACTTCGCCCGCTATCCGGAGGACGAGGCGATCGCCCGCCGGGTGGTGGACGCGCTGCGGGAGCAGGACGCGCGGCTACCGGGCGGGGACCGGCTCACCCCGCACCGGTTCCAGACGCTCGGCATCGGCCTGGGTTCGGCGGCCCGTTTCGACCGGTTGCACCACCTGCTGGAGGAGGCGTTCGCCGGGCCCGAGCTGTCCGAGGTGTTCCTGCGCCGGGTCGACGCCGTGATCTCCTTCGCCGAGGACCCGCTCTACGCCGTGCTGCACGAGGCGATCTACGGGCAGGGCGCGGCGACCGGGTGGGCGGCGCAGCGGGTGCGGGCCGAGTTCGGTGCGTTCGACCTGGACCGGGACTCCCCGGTGCGGTTCACCGGGGAGATGATCTATCCCTGGCACTTCACCGAGGATCCGGCCCTGGCGCCGCTCGCCGGCGCCGCGGACCGGATCGCCGGGAAGGCCGACTGGCCGGCCCTCTACGACCCGGCGCGGCTGGCCGCCAACGAGGTTCCGGTGGCGGCCGCGATCTACCACGACGACATGTACGTGGACCGGGACATGTCGCTGGCCACCGCGGCCGCGATCGGGAACCTGCGACCGTGGATCACCAACGAGTACGCCCACGACGGTCTGGGCCGGGAGGAACGCGTCCTGGACCGGCTCCTGACCATGGTCCGCGAATAGTCAGCGGGGCAGTTCCTTGGCGATCACCTTGGCCAGCTCGCGGAAGGCCTTCCCACGGTGGCTGATGGCGTCCTTCTCGCCCGCGCTGAGCTCGGCGTTGGTCCGGTCCTGGCCGTCGCCCACGAAGATCGGGTCGTAGCCGAAACCGCCGTCGCCGCGGCCGGACCGCAGCAGCCGGCCGGTCTGGCGGCCCTCGACCAGGTGCTCGCGCCCGTTCGGCAGGACCAGGGCGGCCGCGCACACGAACGCGGCGCCCCGGTGCTCGTCCGGCAGGTCACTGACCTGGGCCAGCACCAGGTCCAGGTTGGCCTGGTCGTCGCCGTGCCCGCCGGACCAGCGGGCGCTGAACACACCGGGCATGCCGTTGAGCGCGTTCACCGCCAGGCCGGAGTCGTCGGCGACGGTCGCCAGGCCGGTGCGCTTCGCGCCCTCCCGGGCCTTGATCAGCGCGTTCTCGCCAAACGTCAGGCCGGTCTCCGGCACGTCCGGGTAGTTCGGGAAGTCGCCGAGGCCGACCAGCTCGATCTGCGCCACGCCGAGCGCCGCGTCGAGGATGCGCTGCAACTCGACGAGCTTCTTCTTGTTGGCGGTGGCGAGCAGCAGCCGGGCGCTCACGCGGCCAGCGCCTTCGCCTGCGCGGCGGCCAGTTCGGCGCACCCGAGCACACCGAGGTCGAGCATCGCGTCCAACTGGGCCCTGCGGAACACGCCGTTCTCCCCTGTCCCCTGCACCTCGACGAAGTCGCCCGTGCCGGTGCAGACCACATTCATGTCGACCTCGGCGGTCACGTCCTCGTCGTACATCAGATCGAGCCGGGCCTCGCCGTCGATGATGCCGACGCTGACCGCCTGGATGGAGGTGTGCAGCACCTTCTCGATCTTCCCGGCCAGGCTCTTGCGCTCGGCCAGCCAGGTGACGGCGTCGTGCAACGCCACATAGGCGCCGGTGATCGCAGCGGTGCGGGTGCCGCCGTCGGCCTGGAGCACGTCGCAGTCGAGAACGATCGAGTTCTCCCCCAGCGCCTTCAGGTCGATGCAGGCGCGCAGGCTGCGGCCGATCAGACGGGAGATCTCCTGGGTACGCCCGCCCACCTTGCCCTTGACGCTCTCCCGGTCGCCGCGGGTGTTCGTGGCCCGGGGCAACATCGCGTACTCCGCGGTCACCCAGCCGAGCCCGGAGCCCTTGCGCCAGCGCGGCACCCCCTCGGTGACGCTCGCGGTGCACAGCACCCGGGTGTTGCCGAACTCCACCAGCACCGAACCTTCGGGGTGGATGCTCCATCGCCGGGACAGGGTCACCGGCCGCAGCTGGTCGGCCGCTCGGCCGTCGGGTCGCGCCATGCCCCCAACCCTATGCGTAGCGGGCCGCACCGGCTTCGTCCGCCCCGGCCTCCCGGGCGGGTGTGGTGCGCCGCGGCGACGGGAGGTACGGCCGGGCGGGCACCGCGGGCCTGATCAGCGCGGGCGCGGGCGCCGGCGCCGGCACCGCCTCGTGCGCCTGGAGGAAGCCGGCGACCGCTTTCGGCCAGCCGTACTGTTCGGCCTGCTCACGGGCGGCGCCGCGGCGCTCCACCCGGGGTCGTTCCATGAGCCGGCTGACCGCGTCGGCGAACGCCTCGGCGGTGCCGGCCGCCGCGATCCCGCCGCCGCCGACCACCTCGGGAAGGGCGCTCTGCTCGTTCACCACCACCGGCGTGCCGCAGGCCATCGCCTCCAGCGCCGCCAGCCCGAACGTCTCCACCGGACCGGGTGAGAGCGCCACGTCGGCGCTGGCCAGCAGCGCGGCCACGGCCGAGCGGTCGGAGATGTGCCCGGCGAAGCGGACCGGCAGCCGGGCCGCCCGGTACGCCAGGGCGGTCCGCCGGGTCCCGTCGCCGGCCATCACCAGCACCGCCGGCACCTTGCCGTTGCGCAGCGAGGCCACCGTGTCGACGGCCAGCTCGGGCCGTTTCGCCGCGGACAGCCGACTGCAGTAGACCATCAGCAGCTCGTCCGGCCGGGCGTAACGGGACCGCACCGCGACGTCCATCCTGCTCGGGTGGAACAGTTTGAGGTCGACCCCGAGCGGCACCTCCACCAGGTTCGGCACGTCCAGCCGGCGGAACTCGGCGGCGGCGAACGAGGTGGTGCAGACGATCGTGTCGAACGCCTCGGCGGTGCGCCGGTTGAACCGGTCGGCGAGGGCGTCCCGTTTCGGCATGCCCCAGACACCGAGCAGGCCGGCCAGGCTCTCGTGGGACACCATCATCGACCGGACACCGCGCTGCCGGGCCCAGTTGCCGGTCCAGCGCAGGGTGGTGCGGTCGGAGACCTCGATCCGGTCCGGCTCCAGACTGTCCAGCAGTTTGACCAGCTCACGGCGGCCGGCCAGGACCCGATAGCCGCCGGTGCGGGGCAGCGGGGCGCTGGGCAGCGTGATGACGCGGCCCTGCTTGGTCATCTTGTCGGAGTAGCGGCGGCCGGGAATGACGAGGACCGCCTCGTGACCGGCGGCCTGATAGCCGCGGCCGAGCTGGCGCAGTGCCGTACGCAGGCCACCGGTGTGAACCGTGACGAAGTTGGCCAGGCGAACGATACGCATGCAGCAACAACTCCAAGGTCACGTACTACCCGGTCTACCCCCCGTCCGGCCTAGAGATCGTATCTGGCACCGGGGCGGACGACTTCGACCGGCCCCGCATAGGCGGCGGTGGCCGCTTCCACAATAGATGCCTCACTCGCCCACGCCGGGACGAGATGGGTCAACAGCAGCTTTCCGACATCCGCCTTGGTGGCCGCCTCGCCCGCCTCTCCGCCGGTCAGGTGCAGGTCGGGCGGATTGACCACACCGTCCTGATAGCTGGCCTCGCAGAGGAACAGGTCGGCGCCGGCGGCCAGGCGCAGCAGCGCCTCGCAGGGTGCGGTGTCCGCCGAGTAGGCCAGCACCCGGCCGTTGTGTTCGACGCGTACGCCGTACGTCTCGATGGGGTGATTGACCCGGTCGACGGTGATCGTCAGCGGCCCGATCGGGAACGTCCCCGGCTGGAGGCCGTAGAAGGTGTAGACGTCGTCGACCGGCTCGCCCTCGGTGCTGTAGGCGGCGGCGATCCGCTCGGCGGCGCCCATCGGGGCGTAGACCGGCACGGCCGGCAGCGGTCCGGCCGGGTCGTAGCGGCGGACCACCACATAGGTGCACGCGTCGAGCATGTGATCGCAGTGCAGATGGGTGAGGAGGATGGCGTCGACGCGCCGCATGTCCGAGTATCGCTGGAGGGCGGAGAGCGCCCCGGAACCGAAGTCGATCAGAAGCCGGAACCCGTCGGCCTCCACGAGATAGGCCGAACACGCCGACTCGGGGCCGGGAAAACTGCCGGCACAACCGAGAACGGTTAGTCGCATCCGGGTCCCTCTGGCTCACACTGGGTCGGCTTCGGAATCGCCGTCCACGCCCCCACCGACCAGTCAATCACGGTGCGAAGCGTACGCCCCGACCAGTGTCTCGCGTTAACAACTGATCGATTTGTCGCTAAATCGACAACGCACGTCAGAGCACCTTCGACCAGCTCATCACCTTTGCACCGTCACGTCCGGTGATCTATCCGCGTTGCTCTGGGTGAACGCCGGAGAAGGTCGTCGGACGGAGGCGGCATGACCGCTCTGAAGCAGGCCCACACCACCCGCGTCGTGGTGCCGCCGCAACGGTTCCCGGAGGAACCGGCGGTCTTCCGCTTCCCCACCCCGGATGATCCGCCGCCCGACGCCGCCCGGGTGCTCGCGATCGCCCTCTACGGAACCGTGCTCGGGATCTGCGGGGTCGGCGTCGGCCTCTACGCCGTGATCGCCGTCTTCGGTGGGGCGCCGGCCTGGTACCTGCCCGCCCTGGCCGCACTCACCATGCTGAGCGTGGCGCCGGTGGTGGCCGCCTTCCTCTCCATCCACCGGCGCATCCTGCCCTGGTTCCTGCTTCTCGCCGCCGCCCCGCCGATGGCGGCCGACGTGATGGTGGCGCTGGCCTACTGAGGGCTCACGCCCACAGCTGACCCTCGAGAGCCTCCTCGGCCTCGTTCAGCGTGCCGCCGTACGCCCCGGTCGAGAGGTACTTCCAGCCGGCGTCGGGCACCACGAAGGCGACGTCGGCACGGTTGCCGGCGCGGACCGCCTCGTGCGCCACGGCCAGCGCCGCGTGCAGCACCGCGCCGGTGGAGAAGCCGGCGAAGATGCCCTCCACCTCGATCAGCTGCCGGGTACGCAGGACCGCGTCCCGGGTGCCGACCGAGAAGCGCCGGGTCAGCACCGAGGCGTCGTACAGCTCGGGGACGTAACCCTCGTCGATGTTGCGCAGGCCGTAGACCAGTTCGCCGTACCGTGGCTCGGCGGCGATGATCTGGATGCCCTCGATCTTCTCCCGGAGGAACCGGCCGGTGCCCATCAGCGTGCCGGTGGTGCCCAGCCCGGCCACGAAGTGCGTGATCGTGGGCAGGTCGTGCAGCAGTTCGGGACCGGTGGTCTCGTAGTGGGCGCGGGCGTTCGCCGGATTGCCGTACTGGAACAGCATCTTCCAGTCCGGGTGCTCGGCGGCGATCTGCTTGGCGGTCGCCACGGCCTGGTTGGAGCCCCCGGCGGCCGGCGAGAAGATGATCTCCGCGCCGTACATCCGCAGCAGCTGGGTCCGCTCGGCCGACACGTTCTCCGGCATCACGCAGACCAGCCGGTAGCCCCGCAGCTTGGCCACCATGGCCAGGGCGATCCCGGTGTTGCCGCTGGTCGGCTCCAGGATGGTGTCGCCCGGGCGCAGATGCCCGGACTCCTCGGCCTCCCGGACCATGAACAGGGCGGCGCGATCCTTGATGCTGCCGGTCGGGTTGCGGTCCTCCAGCTTGGCCCAGAGCCGCACCGGCGGCGCCCCTTCGGGCACCACCGGTGAGAGGCGGGGCAGGCCGACGAGCGGCGTGCCCCCGCAAGCGTCCAGCAGGCTCTCGTAACGAGCCATCAGAAAATTACTTGCCCATCAGGGCGGCGGCCGCCGCGAAACCGAGCGCGCCACCGGCCACGGCCGGGAGGATGGTGATCGAGTCGCCGTCCTTGAGCTTGGCGTCGAGCGCGCCGAGGAAGCGGACGTCCTCGTCGTTGACGTAGATGTTGACGAACCGGTGCAGGCCACCCTCGGCGGTGATCAGCCGGCCCTTGAGGCCGTTGTGCTTGGCGTCGAGGTCGTCGATGAGCTCGATGAGGGTGTCACCGGCGCCCTCGACGATCTTGGCACCGCCGGTGTAGCTGCGCAGGATGGTGGGGACGCGAACTTCGATAGCCATGGCTGGAATCTCCTAGAGAAGTCGAACGTGACGGGCTTCTACCTGGTCGCTTTACCGGCAGCGACACTCGTAGAAGACCGACGCCGGGCTCTGCCCGAACATGTACGACTGCACAGCTGTGGAAATCACGCCTTCACCGTCGCATCCACGATGTTGACCTCTTCCTCGGTCACCACACCGTCCACGATACGGAACGACCGGATCTCCTCGGAGTCCGGCTCGCGGGTGGAAACCAGGAGATAATGCGCGTTCGGCTCGCCGGCGAACGAGATGTCGGTCCGGGACGGATAAGCCTCGGTCGCGGTGTGCGAGTGGTAGATGACCACCGGCTCCTCGTCGAGGTCGTCCATCTCGCGCCACACCCGCAGGTGCTCCATCGAGTCGAACTCGTAGAACGTCATCGAACGCGCGGCATTGTCCATCGGGATGTGCCGGCGGGGCACGTCACTGCCGATCGCTCCGGCCACGACGCCACAGGCCTCGTCGGGGTGGTCCCGGCGGGCGTGGGCGACGATCGCGTCGATGATCGCTCGGTCGATGGTCAGCACGCCGTTCACATTACCGTGAGATTTCCCGGGCCCCACCGTGGCGGTTCACACACCTACCGGATCTCAGGAAGCGCGTTGAGCAGCGACTCCTGGAGATAGCCGAGATAGGCGTAGACCGACAGCTGGAACACCCGGCTCGAACCCGGGTCCTCCAGGACCGCGTTGTCCAGCTCCTCGCCCAGGTCGGTGTCGGCCTGGATCTCCAGCCGGGTGCCCATCGCCAGCCGGGCGTCGTTGATCGCCCGCAGCCAGGCCTCGGCCGCCTCGCCGTCCAGCCGGACCTCGCCCTCGCCCTCGTCGGGCAGGGCCGCGAGGATCGCGCCGGCCTGGTCGATCTTGCTGGTCTTGAGATCGCCCTCGGTGTAGAGGCGGAACTCCTGCGAGTCCTCCGGGCGCTCGGGGTAGATGTCCGGGAAGAGGCGGGACACCACCGGATCGGTGTGATCCATCCCGTCGGTCAGCAGGCCGACCACCTCAGCGGCCACCTTCCGCAGAACCCGCACCTCATCGTGCGCGAACGTGGCGACACACTGGCCACCGCTGCGTCGGAACATCTTCTTCCCCACCCGCTTGTCGGGACCGCCGGACGGTCAACTCCGGTCGACCGTGGCCCAGAGACCGTATCCGTGCAGTTGGTTGGCGTCCATCTCCATGCGCTCACGCGCACCTGTCGAGACCACCGCCTTGCCCTTCGTGTGCACGTCCATCATCAGTCTCTCGGCCTTCTCCTTGCTGTATCCGAAGAGCTTCTGGAAGACCCAGGTCACATATGACATGAGGTTGACCGGGTCGTCCCAGACGATGGTCACCCACGGCCGGTCCCCGGCCGGTACTTCCTCGATCTCCGGCGTCTCGACGGGAACAACCTGAGGCAACGCCATGCCCCCATGTTGCCACCGGATTCGGCGAACCGGTGAACCGGAGCGTCGAACCGCAGGTCAACAGCCGCGTCGAGCCCCACGGGCGACGCTGCGGCGGCGAGCGCAATAGGGTGTTGCCCGTGGAGACCATCGCGCCGGCCCTCATGACCGATCAGTACGAGCTGACCATGGTCAGCGCCGCACTGCGGGACGGCACCGCCGACCGCCACTGCGTCTTCGAGGTGTTCGCCCGGCGGCTGCCCACCGGACGGCGCTACGGCGTGGTGGCGGGCACCGGCCGCCTGGTCGAGATGATCCGCGACTTCCGCTTCACCCCGGGCGAGGTCGAGTTCCTGCGCTCGGCCGGGATCGTCGACGAGACCTGCGCCAAATGGCTCTCGGAGTACCGCTTCACCGGCGAGATCGAGGGGTACGCGGAGGGCGAGCTGTTCTTCCCCGGCTCACCGATCCTGACCGTTTCCGGCACCTTCGCCGAATGCGTGGTGCTGGAGACCCTCATCCTCTCCGTGCTCAACCACGACAGCGCCATCGCGGCCGCCGCCGCCCGGATGGTCACCGCGGCCCGCGGGCGCCCGATCATCGAGATGGGGTCCCGGCGCACCCACGAGCAGGCCGCGGTCGCCGCCGCCCGGGCCGCCTACCTGGCCGGGTTCGCGTCCACGTCCAACCTCGCGGCGGGCCGGGCGTACGGCATCCCCACCACCGGCACGTCGGCGCACGCGTTCACCCTTCTGCACGACGACGAGCCGACCGCGTTCGGGTCGCAGGTGGCCGCCCTGGGCAAGAACACGACGTTGCTGGTCGACACGTACGACATCAGCCAGGGCATCCGGAACGCCATCGCGGTCGCCGGGCCGGACCTGCGGGCCATCCGCATCGACTCGGGCGACCTGTCCGTTCTGGCCCAGCAGTCCCGGGAGCTGCTGGACTCGCTCGGCGCCACCGAAACCAAGATCATCGTCTCCGGCGACATGGACGAGTACTCCATCGCCACCCTCGCCGCCGAGCCCGTCGACATGTACGGCGCCGGCACCGCCGTGGTCACCGGATCCGGCGCGCCCACCGCCGGCCTGGTCTACAAACTGGTCGAGGTCGAGGGCCGCCCGGTGGTCAAGCGCTCGGAGAACAAGGCGACCGTCGGCGGCCGCAAGACCGCGATCCGGCGGCACAAGCCCACCGGCACCGCCACCGAGGAGATCGTCTTCTCCCAGGGCGTGCCCGACCATCAGACCAACGACCGGCTGCTCCAGCTCACCTGGATCGCCGACGGCGAGGTGCTCCACACGCCGAGCCTCCAGGAGTCCCGGGAACACCTGCGGCAGAATCTGATCTCGATCCCGTGGGAGGGCCTCAAACTCTCCGCGGGTGACCCCGCGATCCCCGTCGTCATCGTTCCCACCGCCTAGGGGGCACCATGTCACGCGCATTGATCATCGTGGACGTACAGAACGACTTCTGCGAGGGCGGCTCGCTCCCGGTCACCGGGGGCGCCGCGGTCGCCAAGGGCATCTCGCTGGTGCTCGACCGGGCCGGTGACCGCTGGGAGCACGTGGTCGCCACCAAGGACTACCACGTCGACCCGGGGGCGCACTTCAGCGAGCACCCCGACTACGTGGACACCTGGCCGGCGCACTGCGTGGTCGGCACCACCGGGTCCGAGTTCCACCCCGAACTGGTCACCGACCGGATCGAGGCGATCTTCCACAAGGGCGCCCACCAGGCGGCCTATTCCGGCTTCGAGGGGAAGAGCGAGGACGGCGAAACCCTCGCCGGCTGGCTGCGGGGCCGGGGCGTCACCGAGGTCGAGGTCGTGGGCATCGCGACAGACCATTGCGTACGCGCGACCGCGCTGGACGCCGCGGCGGAGGGCTTCACCACCACCGTGCTGCTGGAACTCACCGCCGGCGTGGCCCGCGGCACCACCGACGCCGCCCTGGAACAGTTCCGTGCCGCCTCGATCGCCATGACCGGCAAGCCCGTCGTCGCGGCCTGAGATCCGGCCGTTCGGGACGGCACTGTGCCGCTACGCCCTCGGCTGGGCTCGCCGGCAGGAATTCGACCGAGCCTGACGCGCACACCGCCGTCCGCGCCTCCGGCCCCCGCCCGGCGGTCAGGGTGCCGCTCCGGATTCCCTTCGGCGGCCCGCACCGTCACCGCCGAGCCTCACCCGCGCAGAGGTCGCCCCGGGCCAAGTGGCCGCTGACGGCTCGGACGACCCGGCTACGCGGACCCGACGGGTCGGCTGCCGGAGACCGGCACGGAGCCGGTGGAGGCTACCGGGCCCGCGAAGGGCTCCGGGGCCGCCAGGTCCGGGGTTGGCAGGTCCGGGGCCGCCAGGTCCGGGGTTGGCAGGTCCGGGGTTGGCAGGTCCGGGGCCGCCAGGTCCGGGGTTGGCAGGTCCGGGGTTGGCAGGTCCGGGGTTGGCAGGTCCGGGGTTGGCAGGGAGTCAGTGGAGCGCGCCGCATCGGGGACGGGTGCGAAGCCGGCGGGCGCGGCCGGGTCAGGGGTCTCCGGGGTTCGGCGGCGGCGGAACTCGGTGGGCAGGACCAGGAGGGCGACCAGGACGCCGACCGCGCCGACCGCGACGAAGCCCCAGGCCGGGCCGCGGTGGTCGATGGCGAGGCCGGCCAGCGGGGCGCCGAGTGCGACGCCGACGGTCAGGGCCGAGTTGTGCATGCCCATGGCCTCGCCGCGCGCCGCGGCCGGAATCATCCGGCTGATGGCGTCGGAACTCGCCGTGATGGTGGGGGCGCAGAGGGCGCCCGCCGGGATCAGGAGGAGGGCCAGCAGCCACCAGTGGTCGCCGCCGAGGCCGACCGGGATGGTCAGCACGGCCATCGGGGCGAAGATCACCAGAGTGGGCAGGCCACGCCGGACGGTGCCGTAGAGGAAGCCGCCCACCAGGGAGAAGAAGGCCCACAGGGAGAGCACCAGGCCGGCCCACTCCACCTCGCCGGAGGCCCGGAGCGTGGCGACCACCGCCACGTCGGTGCCGGAGAGGACCAGGGTGGCCGCCATCGTGACGGCCAGGACGGCGACGAACCGGGGCTTGAGCCAGCTGCGCCGCGGTGGCCGCTCACCGCTCGCCACCGGGGCCTCGTGAGCGGCCCGGACCGGCGGATTCAGCAGCCACAGGCCGATACCGGCCAGCAGGATGCCGACGGCCAGGGAGAGCATCGCGGCATGCGAGCCGGCGGTCGTCACGATCAGCACGCCGAGCGCGGGACCGGCCATGAAGGACAGCTCGGTGGTCATCGAGTCGAGCGCGAACGCGGGCAGCCGGTGCGACTCGGGGGTGAGCGCCGCGATCGCCTGCCGGGCCACCGAGAAGGCGGGCAGGGCCAGGAACCCACCGACCGCGGCGACCGGCAGCAGCGCCGCATAGGGCAGGGACGGCGCGACGAGCCAGTAGATCACCTCGGCGACCGTCGTCAGGAGCAGGATCGGCCGCAGCCCCCAGCGGTCGATGAGCCGCCCGATCATCGGCGCTCCGATCGAGCCGCCGATCGTCGACGCCGCACCGACCAGCCCGGCCGCCACATATTTCATGCCGAGGCCCTGAACCACATGCAGGGTGAGCACCACCGTGCCCGCCGCGATCGGCACGCGGGCCAGCGTGGCGACGACCAGCAGGGACGTGATCTTCGGCAGCGCGAGTGTTTCGCGGTAAGGCGTGAGCAGCATGTCGGATCCTGACCTCCGCCGCCCATCCTGCCGTGGGGGTACGACACAAATCCAACGCGTTACCGGCCCTCCAGCGGGGGCTGTGACGAGCGCCGCAGAAACGTCGAACGGCCCACACTCCGGGGAGTGCGGGCCGTTCGGGGAACGCCGGGCGATCAGCGATCGCGGTCGGTGCTCACGTCTTCCTGGTAGGTCGCGCCACCGTCGGACTCGCTGGTGAGCGGCCGGGCGCCGCCCTCCGGCGGGCCGGCGAGGGATTGCTCGCCGGCGGCCAGGTGCGGAAACTTCAGGTCGAAGGCGGGCCGCTCGGAGCGGATCCGCGGCATGCGGTCGAAGTTGCGCAGCGGCGGCGGGGTGCTGGTGGCCCACTCGAGCGAGTTGCCGTGGCCCCACGGGTCGTCGGCCGTCACGAGCTTGCCGACCTTGTACGACTTCCACACGTTGTAGATGAACGGCAGGGTCGACAGGCCCAGGATGAAGGAGCCGATCGTGGAGAACGTGTTGAGGAAGGTGAACCCGTCGTCCGGCAGGTAGTCGGCGTACCGGCGGGGCATGCCCTGGGTGCCGAGCCAGTGCTGCACCAGGAACGTGCCGTGGAAGCCGATCATGGTGAGCCAGAAGTGGATCCGGGCGAGCTTCTCGTCCAGCATCCGGCCGAACATCTTCGGGAACCAGAAATAGATGCCGGCGAACACCGCGAACACGATCGTGCCGAAGAGCACGTAGTGGAAGTGGGCGATCACGAAGTACGAGTCGGAGACGTGGAAGTCGATCGGCGGCGAGGCCAGCAGGACGCCGGACAGACCACCGAAGAGGAACGTCACCAGGAAGCCGATCGCGAAGAGCATCGGCGACTCGAAGCTGATCTGGCCGCGCCACATGGTGCCGATCCAGACGAAGAACTTCATGCCGGTCGGCACCGCGATCAGGAAGCTCAGGAACGAGAAGAACGGCAGCAGCACCTGGCCGGTGGCGAACATGTGGTGCGCCCACACCGACATCGACAGCGCGCCGATCAGCAGGGTGGCCGCGACCAGGCCCTTGTAACCGAACACCGGCTTGCGGCTGAACACCGGGATGACCTCGGTGATGATGCCGAAGAACGGCAGCGCGATGATGTACACCTCGGGGTGGCCGAAGAACCAGAAGAGGTGCTGCCAGAGCATCGGCCCGCCGGTCTCCACGTCGAAGACGTGGGCGCCGAGCACGCGGTCGGCGGCGAGAGCGAAGAGCGCGGCCGCCAGGAACGGGAACACCATGACCGCGAGGAGCGCGGTGACCAGCATGTTCCACGTCATGATCGGCATCCGGAACATGGTCATGCCCGGGGCGCGCAGGGTCAGGATCGTGGTGATCAGGTTGACCGAGCCGAGGATCGTGCCCAGACCCGAGATGGCCAGGCCGACCACCCACATGTTGCCGCCCACGCCCGGCGAGTGCAGCGAGTTGCTCAGCGGCGTGTACGCGAACCAGCCGAAGTCGGCGGCGCCACCCGGCGTGAGGAACCCGCCGATGGTGATCAGGCCGCCGAACAGGTACAGCCAGTAGGCGAAGGCGTTCAGCCGCGGGAACGACACGTCCGGCGCGCCGATCTGGATCGGCACCACGTAGTTGCCGAACGCGAACACGATCGGCGTCGCGAAGAACAGCAGCATGATCGTGCCGTGCATGGTGAAGAGCTGGTTGAACTGCTCCGGCGAGAGCACCTGCATGCCGGGCCGGGCCAGTTCGGCGCGCATCAGAAGGGCCATCAGGCCACCCAGCAGGAAGAACACGAAGGCCGTGATCATGTACATGATCCCGATCTGCTTCGCGTCCGTCGTGCGCAGGATCCGAGCAAACGCCGAGCCCTTGACCGGCCGCCGCACCGGATACGGTCGGGTCGCGATCGGCGACGGCGCAACGGTCGTCACGAATTGCCTCCGTTGTCTCGTTCGTCCCTCTCGGGATATCCCGATGATCGGGCGTACTCCGGTGGCAGAATAGTCCCCCACCTACTTTCGGCCTTCGCGGGGTGACCAAAGGACACGGCGGCCGCGCCGCCCGGTCAGACCGGAGCCACCAGCGCCCGGCAGTGGTCGGTGAAGATCCGGACCCCGCGACGCCGCAGCATCGGGTCGCGCAGGGCGGGCGGCACATCCCGGGTCCGGTCGCGCTCGCGGGTCCGCTCGCGAACCTCGGCGCAGCGCGGGCGGCGGCGGTCCTCGTACGCCCGGAGGGCCTTGGGAATGTCGCCGCCGGCCGACCGCAGCTCCTGCCCGAGCACGTAACCGTCCTCGAAGGACATCGCGGCGCCCTGGGCCAGGGTCGGCGCGGTGGCGTGCGCCGCGTCGCCGACCAGCACGACCGGCCCTTTGGACCAGGCCGGCAGGACCACCTCGTCGGTGCGGGCGACCTGCACCTTCTCGATCTTGTCGAGGATGGCCGGGACCGGTCCGCCCCACCCCTCGAAGAGGTCACGCAGGCGGGCCCGCGGGTCGTCCGGGTTGGGGGTGTCCGGCGCGGTCTCGTCGGCGTAGCAGTAGAGCCGCCGCCCACCCATCGGCACGGCCACGAACTGCGACCGCCGGCCGAGCACCGCCGTCCAGTCGGTGAGCGGTGGGCCGCCGCTGACCACGGCGCGGTAGACGATCTGCCCGGTCGGCACGGCCGGGCCGCCCAGGCCCACCCGGTCCCGGATCATCGACCGCCGGCCGTCGGCGCCGACGACCAGGTCGTACTCCGAGATGCCGCCGTTGGAGAACTCCACCTTGGCGGCGCCGTCGACGACCTGCAGGTCGCGCACCTCGGTCTCGAAACGCACCTCGCCGCCGACCCCGGTGAGCAGGACCTGCTGGAGGTCGGCGCGGGAGAGCGCGCGGGACTCGCCGACCCCGGCCCAGAGACCCGCGACGTCCATCTCGAACAGTTGGCGGCCGCGCTGGTCGAGGAAGACCTGCCGGAAGATCAGGTCACCGAGCGGGCGTAACGGAACGTCGAGACCGAGCAGGCGCAACGCGCGGGAGGCATTGCCTGGTAGGTAGATGCCGGCGCCCGGGACGACGGTGGCGGGCAGAGCCTCCACCACCTCCGGCCGGAAGCCGGCGACTCGCAGCCCACGGGCCGCGGCCAGGCCGGCGATGCCGGCGCCCACCACGAGGATGCGCAAGGTCATCGCACCAACGCCTTCTTGTCGATGGATACGCGTCGGAGCCAGAACACTACCGGCAGCGACCGACGTGGGGAACACCCTCGGTCAGCATCTGGTCCGATTTGTACAGCACCTGAGGTTGCACGCCACGCAGAGTCAAGCTACTTGGACAGTCCGCACTGTCCGTCCGGTCTGGACCGTCCACTGCGGTCAGAACCGCGAACGCGCGGCCCGCACGGGCCAGGGCCACGGCCCGGCGGTGCCGGTAGTGACGGTGCAGTGAGGTGTGCATGACGAGAGCAAACCACCGGGGTACGACAGTTTCGCCCGCCGATCGAGTTACACCGGTGTATTTCGCTCCGGGTAGGGGCAGACAATCCGGGTATGACGGACCGCCTCGACGAGTACCGCCGCAAGCGGGACGCCCGGCGCACTCCCGAGCCGGTGCCCCGCTCCCGCCCCGAACCGAGCGGCCGGCGCCGGTTCGTCATCCAGCAGCACCATGCCCGCGGTCTGCACTGGGACGTCCGGCTGGAACGGGACGGCGTGCTGGTCTCGTTCGCCGTGCCGCGCGGGCTGCCCCGCGACCGGGCCCGCAACAACCTGGCCAGGCACACCGAGGACCACCCGCTGGAATACCTGGACTTCGCCGGTGAGATCCCGGCCGGCCAGTACGGCGGCGGCCGGATGACGATCTTCGACCGCGGCACCTACGAGGCCGACAAGTGGCGCGACGACGAGATCGGTGTCACCTTCCACGGGGAGCGCACGAGCGGGCGTTACGTCTTCTTCCGGACCGGCGACCGGGACTGGATGGTGCGCCGGATGGATCCCGCCGAGCCGGGCTGGGAGCCGATGCCCGAGGCACTGCGGCCGATGCTGACCACCCCGGCCGCCGGGCTCCCGTCCGACGACCCGGACTGGGGTTATGAGATGGCGTGGGGCGGGCGGCGCGTCCTCGCGTACGTCTCCGGGGGAAGAGTGCGTCTCACCGAGGCCGGCGGCGATGATGTGACCTCGTGGTTTCCGGAGATCCGGCCGTTGGGCCCGGCGCTCGCGCCGGTAGAGGCCGTGCTGGACGGGGAGATCGTCACGTTCGACGGCGCCCGGCCCGATCCCGCGCTGCTCGCCAGGCGCGAGGCGCCGAAGGACTCCGCGGCGGCGCGCCGGGCGGCCGAGCGCACGCCCGCGCATCTGCTGCTCTACGACCTGCTGTGGCTGGAGGGGCACGCGACGATCGAGGTGGTCCGGTACGCCGAGCGCCGCGAACTGCTGGAGGGCCTGTCCCTGGCCGGCGACCACTGGCAGACGCCGCCGTACTTCCCGGGCGGCGGCGAGTTCGCCCGGGAGGCGGCACGCGATCAGGGCCTGCCGGGAGTCGTCGCGAAGCGCCTGGACTCCCCCTATCTGCCCGGCCGTCGCAGCCGGTTGTGGCGGCACATCAGCGCTTGACCGAAAAGGGCCGGCGACGCCAGGAATGCGTGCTCCCATTTCCCTGCGGGCCGGTCGCTGACGGCCGATGAGTGGGTCTCACCGGGCGGCCCAGCGGAAGGTCAATTGTCTGATGCACCCCGACCTGTCCCCGTCCCTGCCGGTGATCCCGGAGGTGTGCGCGGAGCTGTGGACCTCCGCGGTCCGGGTGCTCGACGCCAACTGGGCGGGTGACCACACGGTGCCGTCGCGCACGCTCCACCCGCATCAGCGGAGCTGGGACACGGCGTTCACCGCGATCGGGCTGGCCTACGTGAACCAGCCACGCGCCTGGCGCGATCTGGGCAGCCTCTTCGCGGCCCAGTGGCCGGACGGCCGGGTGCCGCACATCGCCTTCGACCCGGACACCCCGGAGGACGCCCACTTCCCCGGGCCCCGGTTCTGGAACGTGCCCGCCTACGCCGGGCGGCCCGCCCTGAGCAGCACCGGGCTGGTCCAGCCGCCGCTGCACGCGCTCGCCGCGTGGGAGGTCTACCGGCATGCCGCGGCGCACGGCGCGGACGCCGTCCAGCAGGCCCGGACCGAACTCGACCGGCTCTACCCACGGCTGGTGGCGCAGCAGGAGTACCTCGGCGACCGGCGGGACGCGGGCGGCGGCGGGCTGGCGTCCATCGTGCACCCGTGGGAGTCCGGGCTGGACGACAGCCCGGCCTGGGACGAGGCGCTGGCCGCCGTGCCGGCGAACCCCGGTCCGCCGGCCCGCGCGGTCTCCGGCGCGACTCACCCTCCGGCCGACACGGATCATGCCCGGTACGCCGGTCTCGTTCTGGACTACCAGGACGGGGGCTACTCCGACACCGGCCTCGCCGAGCGGCACGCCTTCGTCGTCGAATGTCCCGGCTTCAACGCCGTGACGGCCACCGCCGAGCTGGCTCTCGCGCAGATCGCCGGGGTGCTGGGCCACCCGTCCGAGGCGCGCCGGCACCGGGAGCGGGCGCGCGACGTCACGGCGGCCATCGGGCGGCGGCTGTGGAACCCGGAGACCCGCACCTTCCACGCGCGTGACGTCCGGACCGGGCGGCTCAGCCCGGCACACTGCGTCTCCGGGCTGCTGCCGCTCATGCTGCCGGATCTGGAGCCGGACCGGGTCGACGGGATCCTGGCCGAGCTGCGGTCGGAACGGTTCGGCCTGCCGGCGCCCAGCCACGACCGGACCGCGCGTGAGGTCGACGGCCGGCGCTACTGGCGCGGCCCGGTCTGGATCGACGTGAACTGGCTGCTGCGCCGGGGCCTGCTGGTGCATGGGCGGCGGGACGACGCGGAGGAACTGCGCCGCCGCCTGGTCCGGTTGGCGCACCGCAACGGCCACTTCGAGTACTTCCACCCGGAGGAGGGCGGTGGCCTCGGCACCTCCGCCTTCAGCCGCACCGCCGCCCTCTGCCTGGACCTGCTGGCCGACCGGTCCGCCCCGGCCTACGCCCGCGCCGCTTAGAAGATCACCACCGAGCGGAGTACGTCGCCGGTGTGCATCTTCGCGAAGGCCTGCTCGACCTCGTCCAGCGCGATCTCCTCGGTCACGAAGGCGTCCAGGTCGAGCCGGCCCTGCCGGTAGAGCTCGGTGAGCAGCGGGAAGTCGCGGGTGGGCAGGCAGTCGCCGTACCAGCTGGACTTGAGGGCGCCGCCCCGGCCGAAGACGTCGAGCAGCGGCAGCTCGATGGTCATCTCCGGGGTGGGCACGCCGACCAGCACCACGGTCCCGGCCAGGTCGCGGGCGTAGAAGGCCTGCCGGTACGTCTCCGGCCGGCCCACCGCCTCGACCACCACGTCGGCGCCGAACCCGCCGGTCAGCTCGCGCACCTTCTCCACCACGTCGTGCTCGCGCGCGTTGATCGTGTGGGTCGCCCCGAACCCGCGGGCCCACTCCAGTTTCCGGTCGTCGGTGTCGATCGCGATGATCGTGGTCGCGCCGGCCAGGGCCGCCCCGGCCACCGCGCCGTCGCCGACCCCGCCGCAGCCGATCACCGCGACCGAGTCGCCACGGGTCACGCCGCCGGTGTTGATGGCCGCGCCGATGCCGGCCATCACGCCGCAGCCGAGCAGGCCGACCGCAGCGGCCCGGGCCGACGGGTCGACCTTGGTGCACTGGCCGGCGTGCACCAGCGTCTTCTCCACGAACGCGCCGATACCCAGGGCCGGGGACAGCTCGGTGCCGTCCTCCAGCGTCATCCTCTGGGCCGCGTTGTGGGTGGCGAAGCAGTACCACGGCTTGCCTCTGTGACAGGCCCGGCAGTTGCCGCAGACGGCCCGCCAGTTGAGCACCACGAAGTCGCCCGGCGCCACATCGGTGACCCCGGCGCCGACCGCCTCGACCACCCCGGCCGCCTCGTGGCCGAGCAGGAACGGGAACTCGTCGTTGATCCCGCCCTCGCGATAATGCAGGTCGGTGTGGCAGACCCCGCAGGCCTGGATCTTCACCACCGCCTCGCCCGGCCCTGGGTCGGGCACCACGATGGTGGCCACCTCGACCGGCTTGCCCTTCTCCCGGGCGATCACGCCCCGCACCCGCTGACCCATGCTTCCCACGACCCTTCACCGGTGGCTGGTCCGATCAGGACAGCCTCGCAGATCTCACCGGGAAACGGGACGGGAACGAACCTCCACTGGCGTCTCCAGCAGCGCCTCGGCGACCTTGGCCAGCTGGCGGGCCTGCCCGGGGGTGAGCCGATCGAAGATCAGTTGCTGTACGGCCTCCGCGTGCCCGGGCGCCGACTCCACCACCTTCTCCCAGCCGGCGTCGGTGAGCACGGCGATCTGGACCCGGCCGTCCGCGGCGTCGCGTTCCCGCCGGACCCAGCCCTTCTCCTCCAGCCGGGCCACCACGTGGGAGAGCCGGGACAGCGAGGCGCTGGCCCGTTTCGCCAGGTTGCTCATCGACAGACGGCGGTCGGACCGCTCGGAGAGGGTCATCAGGACCAGGTAGCCCATGTGGGTCAGCCCGGCGTCCCGCTGGAGTTGGGCCTCCAGCGCCGCCGGCACCCGGACGAGGACTTCGATCACCTGCCGCCAGGCTTGCTGTTGCTCATCGGTCAACCAGCGAGGCTCGTCCATGCTGGCAGGTTAGTGGCGATCGACGGCTACGGAAGTGGCCGGACAGCCGAGATCCACAGAAGGCGTTACGGATCGGCCCTGGATTCGATCGACTTACGTGAACCTTGGCGGGTACGCTGTCCGGGGACTTTCACCCCGACACGGCGCCGGAACCGGCTGGCTGGGGGGCCTCGGCCGGTTCCGGCGCCGTGTGCCCAAGGGTTCCTATGCGGCGGGCGGCTCGTCCTTGCCGGCCTCCTCGGCCGCGTCAGCCTCTTCCTTGGTCTTGTGCACAGCCCCGTCGGCGTGCTCCGGCGGGCCGTAGACGGTGTAGAGGACAAGCGGGTTCGGGCCGTCGTTGAGGAAGTTGTGCTTCGTCCCGGCGGGCACCACGACCAGGTCTCCCTGCTCGACCTTGCGGGTCCGGCCGCCGACGACGGCCTTGCCGATCCCGCTCACGAAAGTCAGGATCTGGTCCACCTCGTGGATCTCCTCGCCGATCTCGCCTCCCGGCGGGACCGTCATGATCACGAGCTGGGTGTGCTTCCCGGTCCAGAGCACACGGCGGAAATCGGGGCTCTGCTCAGCGACAGTGGCAATCGTGAAGTGCTCCATGTCCGGACGTTACCCGGGTCAGGCCCTCCGCAATCGGCCTGGGAGGACCGGCGCCGGACGGCCGATGAGGTAGCCCTGCACGTAGTCGACGCCGAGCTCCCGCAGCATCCGCAGGGTGGCCTCGTCCTGCACGAACTCGGCGACGGTGTGGATGCCGTACGCCTGGCAGACCTGCACCAGGGCCCGGACCAGCACCTGGTCCTGCGGGTTGTCGACCAGGTCCACCACGTACTCGCCGTCGATCTTGACGAGGTCGATCGGGAAGAGCCGCAGGTAGCGGAACGAGGCGTAGCCGGAGCCGAAGTCGTCCAGCGCCAGACCGCAGCCCAGGTCGCGGACCCGGTCGGCGAACCGGCGGGCCTCGCTCAGGTTGCCGATCAGCGCCGTCTCGGTGATCTCGAAGGTGAGCTGCGCCGGATCCACCCGGTAGCGCTCCAGCAGCTTCTCCACCTCGTTGGTCAGCCGCGGATCGCCGACCGACCGGCCGGACAGGTTGACCTGCAGGCACAGGCCGGGCTGCTCGGCGGCGAGCCGCATGGCCCGCTCCACCACCCAGAGGTCGATGTCGAAGACCGCGTCGAGCCGCTCGGCGGCGTCCAGCACCTGGATCGGCGACTGCGGGCCGTCGCTCTCGTCGATCACCCGCAGCAGCAGCTCGTGCCGGGTCACCCGGTTGGTCTGCAACTCCAGGATCGGCTGCGAGTAGAGGGTGAACCGGTCGGTGCCGAGCGCGTCGGCGACCCGGGAGCGGTAGGAGCCCTGCCGGTCGCGGACCGGGACCGGGTGCGCCACCAGGGTCAGCGGGCGGTCCGCCTCCCGGGACTGCCGCCAGGCCTGTTCGGCGTCGATCAGCAGGCCGTGACTGCCGGCCTCGGCGTCCTGCTCGAACCGGACCAGGCCACCCCAGACGCACGCCGCCTCGCGCAGCGCCTCGACCAGCACCCGGGCCTGCTCACGGGCGGCCCGCCAGGGGGTCCGGGCGAACAGCACGGCGATCTCGTTGGGGCCGACCCGCCCGAGCAGGTGCTCCGGGCGGACCTGGTCCTCGAGCAGCCGGGCGGTGCGGTGCAGCAGATCGGCGTTGTGCTCCGGGCGTACCCCATCGGTTTCCCCGGCCTGGACCCGGAGCACCAGGAGCGCGCCACCGGCTCCGCGCAGGGCGCGGTCGACCTCGTCGGCGAACCGGGCCCGGGTGAGCAGACCGGTGGCCGGATCCGGCTCGATGAGCGAGGCCTGGACGGTCTCGCCGCGCCGGGTGAGGCGGGCCGACTCGCGGCGGGCCCGCTCGCGGGCCGAGACGTCGCGGATCGTGCCGCGGATGCCGCGCACCGTGCCGTCCGGCCCGGCCATCGGTTCGAGGGTGCAGTCGACGTCGAACCAGCCGCCGTCGGCGCGCATCAGCCGGACCGTGATGAGCACGGTGTTCTGGCTGGTCCAGGCTTCGGTGATGGCGCCAAGGGCCTTGGCGTGGTCGTCGCGGTGGACGTGGCGGGCGAGGATCTGCCGGGTCATCCCCTTCTCGGTGGGGGCACGGCCGACCATCGCGGAGAGCGCCGCGGACCAGACGATCTGGTCACCGGCGGCGGTGTACGTGAACCACGCGGCCCGGTCGTCGACGGGCTGCCGCGGCTCCGGGAGGGTGTGCGGCGGCGCGGGAGTCCAGAGCTCCCGTTCTTCGGGCACCGTCATATGCCGCCACCTCCCCCCCTGTGCACGGCTGTTCCCGCAGCCACCAAGACCCCTCACCTATTACGACCTGTCACCGGGTCGTAGTAACAGTGGACGCAAGCGTCAAAGTTTTGACGTATCCGCGAGCAAGGCCATGAGCAGGGAATTATCGCCCATCCAGAGTAACGAAACAACCGAATGGACGACCTCGTTCCCGTACAATTCCACCGAAATGGCCTCGCCCACTCCATGACAGACAGTCACTACGTGTACTTGCCGTGGAACCTTCCGCATTTCCCTACCCGAATCCGGGCCCGAACGTGCACCCAGTGCGACGGCGAACGCGCGGTGCGTGACGGATCAGTCGCCGTCGACTGTGGTGATCTCCAGCTCATTGATCCGCTGCCAGACCGGACGGATCGCCACCTCCGGCTCGCGCGCGAAGACACTGCCACGGACGCGGACGAAGACGCAATTCCCCACCCGTTCCAGCACGGACTGCCGCCGCATGTCGCTCTCCCACTGCTCCGGCCCCCGGTAGGCGTCGCCGTCGCACTCGATCGCCAGCCGCCGTCCGTCCGGCGCGTTCAGCACGAAGTCGATCCGGTAGTCCCCGATCCGGAACTGCGGAATCGGCCGGTACCCGCGGCCCACCAGGAGCTTGAGCACGTCCCTCTCGAAATCGGTCTCGCAGTGCACGGCCGGATCGGCCGCCGCGGCCTCCACGGGCAGGTCGACGGCGTACGACAGGAGCCGTCCCCGGGCGTCGTCGGCGAGCAGTGACCCGGGCCGCACCGAGTGGAAGATCCAGAGCTGGTCCCGCGCCCGGGAGGCGGCCACGTTGATCCGCCGGTGGTAGTCGCGCTTGGTGAACGCCGCGATCTTGGGGTCCCGCTCCGACACCACGGCGGAGATCAGCACCACGTCACGCTCGTCGCCCTGGAACGTGTACGCGTCACCGACCCGCAGCCGCCGTGCCTGGATCTCGTCCTCGCCGATCGCCTCGCGCAGCTGCTCCAGCAGGTAGGCGGCCTGCCCACTGCTGGAGAGCAGGCTGATCACGCCGAGGGTACGGCCGTCGTACCGCGGATCGGCCACGATCTTGGTGACCCGGTCGACCAGCGCGGTGGCCTCCTCGAGGTTCACATCGCCGTACCCGGCCAGCGGCCGGCGCTCCCCGCTCTCGCAGAACACCGTCTGGATCGGGGGCAGGGACGGACGGTCCGCCCGCAACGGCCGGATCCTGCCGTCGTAGTAGTGCCGCGACGAGAACTCGATGATCTGCGGGACACAGCGGAAATGCTCGGTCAGCAGGATCCGCTCCGGCGAGCGGCGGACCGCGTGGTCGTACAGGGAGGACTCGGGGTCGAAGTGCTCGGCCGAGGGCACCCCGTCCAGATGCCGCCGGATCAGACCGGTGACCGGGCCGACGAACCCGAGCTGCGGGCCGATCTGCTGGTCGTCGCCGACCACCACGGCCCGCTCGGCGAGCGTGAGCACCGGCAGGGAGAAGAGGTCGGCCTGGGACGCCTCGTCGACGATCACCACGTCGAACCGGGCGCCGCCGGCGAACTGCTCGATCGCCCGGTCCACCGACATGACCCAGACCGGCACCGCCGACACGGCCGACTCCATGGCCCGCTGAGCGTGCGCCTGCCAGGCCGCGGCGCCCCGCCCGGTGCCCTTGCCGATCTTGCGCAACGCGGTGGCCCAGTCGGCCAGCGCGGCCCGGCGCCGGTCGTCCAGCGCCCGGGACACCTCCAGCCACGCCGACGCCACCACCAGCTCGGCGGTCAGGCTCCGGATCCGGGACCGGGCCCGCTCCACCCGGCGGGACAGCACCGCCGGATCGACCTCGCCGACCACCCCGTCGAACCAGGTCTGGGCGCGCCGCCACTCCCACGCCGACAGCACCGCCTGACCGGAGAGCACCGGGTGATCGCCGCCGGCGATCATCGCGGCCCACTCCGGCGCGGCCGCCACCAACCGGTGGAAGGCGGCGTCGAACCGCATCACGTCCGGCTGGAGCAGCACCAGCCGGCGCACCTCGCCGATCGAGGAGTCCCAGTCCTCCAGGGTGCGCCACGACTCGGCCAGCTCCGGCCAGGCCGCCACCCGCTCGGCGACCGCCTTCTCCACGGCCCGCGCCTGCTCCAGGCCGAACACCTCGGCCGCCGCCTCGCACGCGTCGGCCACCTCGGCCAGGCCGGCGGCGTCCACGACCAGCTCCCGCTGCGGCATCAGCGGGGCGATCCGCCGGGCCAGCGGCGGCCAGCGGTTCAGATCGAAGTCGAGGGACTGGTTCGCCTCGGCGAGCAGCGTGCCGGCCCACACCTCCGGGTCGCCCCAGCCGCCCGGCGGCTCCGGGACCTGCAACCGGTCCACCCACTCCGACCAGGCGTCGCCCAGACGGCGGCGGGCCTGCTCACGGCGTACCCCGGCGGTCGCCAGATCGACGTCGGCCACCGTACGCAGCGGCTCCCCGTCGACCCGGACCTCGTCGGCCAGCCGGAACAGACCGGGCTGGAGCAGCCGGCTCAGGCTCCTCCCGGCGGCGAACCGCTGACGCACCTCGGCCAGCCGGGACAGCAGCAGCTTCGGCTCCGCCAGGATCGGGCCCGGGATCGCGATCCGGTGCCCGGTCACCTCCCGGGCCAGCGTGGCCAGCTCCGCGAAGAGGGTCTCGGTCGTCACCACCTGGTCGTTCCACAGGATGCGCCAGTGCGGGTCGTCCAGCAGCCGGCCGAGACGGTCGGTCCAGGTGCCCTCGCGGCGCTTCAGCCAGGACACCGCCTCGCGCAGGTCGGCCAGCAGGTCCGACATGCCGGTCCGGCGCTCACCGCGTACCGCTGTCATGTCGACGCCCTGATCCGCCAGGAGCGACATGCGTTCCTCGGTCTCCGCCGTCTCCGCCCGGGCGGCAGCCGCGGAAGCCGCGTCCGGAAGATCCGAGATCTCCGGAAGCGGGCGCATCGCGGCCGCGCGATCCTCCGGCGTCAGCCGGGCGGCCAGCTTCAGCAGTGTGGCGAACTCCTCGATGGTCAGCGGCGGCGGACCGGAGACCGGATCCGGGATGCCGCCGTGCGCGGCGGCGCGCTCACGCAGCCACGCGCCCACCTCGGCGGGCATCAGTGCAACCCCACCGATCTGGTACGTCTGAGCCTCGCTCTCGGCGATCAGCCGCAACCCGGCCATGGCCGCCGCCAGCTCCCGTTCCGCCTCCTCCAGGTTCCGGGTCAGCAGGTCCACCCGGCGGCCCTCGGCCTCCTTGTCCAGAGTGGCGGCCCGATCGGACAACTCGCGTGCCGCCAGCTGCAACTGCACCAGCTGGTCCGTGGTCCGCCCGAGAACGGCGAGGCAGAGCGGCTGCACCTCCTCGGGAAGGCCGTCGCGGAGCACCCGCAGCGGCTCCTCCTTCTGCGCGACCACCAGCACCCGCTTGCCGTTCGCCATGAGATGGCAGATCAGATTGCGGATCGTGTGCGTCTTGCCGGTGCCGGGCGGGCCCTGCACCGCGACGTTGCGGTGGTGGGCGAGACGGCGCGCGATCGACTCCTGCGCCTCGTTCGTCGGCAGCGGCATGAGCAGCCGCTCCCCCACCCGCTCCCAGGTCTCCGGGCGGTCGTCCGGCATCAGCAGGCGGCTCGGCTCGTGCGCCACCACCGCGGCCAGTGCACCGACCCGGTGCGTGTCGCCGCCGGTCAGGCCGTCGCGCAGGTTCTCCAGAAAGCCGCGTAGGTGGCGCTGGCGGGGCCGGGCGAAGAGCACGGCGACGTCCCGGATGAACGCCCCCTTCGTCGGTTCCTTCTCCAGCGGCTTCTCCGGGCCGTTGTCCGGGCCGTTCACGATCGCCCGGTCGAAACCGAGCCGGGAGAGGGCGCGTTCGAACAGCTCGCGGCGGTCGACGTCGTTCCACATGTCGACCTCGACGGTGCCGCCCGGACCGGTCAGTGCGGTCAGCTGGGCCAGGTAGCGGTCGTCCAGCCCGGCGAGAGCCTCCACCTGGAGGCGGGACGGTCCGGCCGGGGAGACGGTGACCAGGGCGCGGTCGGCGTCGTACTCGATCAGGACCGGGGTGGCGACCAGCGGATAGCGGACCCGCGCGCCGTCGATCACGGTCTCCACGATGCCGTGGCCCCAGACCAACTCGGTGGTGGCGATCGCCATGTCCAGCTGATGCATCCGGTCGAAGAGGCGGCGGTGCAGCTCACGGGTCTGCTCGGCGGTTGCGGTGAGCAGCGACCAGGGACGCCAGACCTCGTCGCGCCAGGTCTCGAAATCGTCGCCGGCGTCCTCCGCGGTCGGCTCCGCACCCGCGAGCACCTCACCACGCAGGCGCCGACGCAGCGCGGCCGGGACCGCCACCGGGGCGGGCAGTTCGGGACGGCCGACGCGGAGCCAGGAGGAGCCGTCGGCACCCGGGCCGATCTGGCACTCCGGGTGCTGGGGCAGCGAGTGCAGCCAGTGCGCGTCGCCCGGAACGGTGCGCGCCGGACGGTCCATCTGGGCCCGGACGGCGAGCAGATAGTCGGCGACCGCAACGGCCCGATCCCGGATCGTTGCGGGCGATTCGCGCTGCTCGGCCATCCTCGGGAGTCTAGGGCGTGAGATTGATCCTGTGAGTGTGCGTACCAGCCCGTTTCGGGGGCGGCACACAGCATGAGGAACCGCTAAGGTGACGCCCGCTGATCTTGCATCGATGGTCTTGGGGATACACGTGAATCAGGGGTGGGCGGAGTTGGACGGCAACGGTCACTATTGGCCGGCGCAGCCGCCGGCGATTCCTCCGTCGTACTACGCCATGCCGGATGACCCGCTGGTCAGCCCGAGCTATGAGGGCTGGTGGGCGCGGGCCGGAGCACTGGCGAAGAAGATCTGGAAGCCGGCGCTGAAGCTGAACGCGGTCGCCCTCCTGCCGCTGCTGGCGCTGACCGTGCCCGCCAACGTCCTGTTGACGACCGAGCAGCGGGAGATCCAGGCGGCGGCGCTCAACCAGACCGATCCGCCGGACGTCTCGATGCTGAGCGGGTTCATGACGGCGATCGGCTGGCTCCTGGCCGCCACCCTGGTCGCCACGCTGGTGTCCGCGGTGGTCACCTCGGCCACCGTACGGCTCGTCGTCCTCGCCGCCACCGGGCAGCCGGTCAGCCTGCGCGAGGCGCTCCGCACCGCGCTGCGCCGCGGCCCGGCGGTGATCGGATGGCAGATCCTCGGCGGCTTCCTCAGCGTCCTGGCGCTCCTCGCCTGCTTCCTGCCGATCCTGTACGTCGGCGCGGCGCTCATGATCCTCCCGGTGGTGGTCACCATCGAGCGGGGTGTGGGGATCGGGCGCAGCTTCTCCCTCTTCCACGCCGACATCGGCGCCAGCCTGGCCCGGATCGGCAGCATCTGGGCGGTCACCATCGGCGCCTCGTTGGTGCTGGCCGGGATCGGGACCGCGCTGGAGCTGACCATCGGCGGAACGCCCGGTGCGGTCGTGTCCAGCCTGTGGAGTGGCCTGTACTACCTGGTCGCCGGCATCTACATCACACCGCTGCTGGTCACCGCCTATGCGGACATGCGGGCGCGCCGGGAGCCGTTCTCCACCGCTTACCTCACGCCGCAGGCCGAGCAACCCGCCGCCTGATTCCTCCGTCGCCCATCCCGCGGCCCTGCGGCCCGCGGCCCACGCCACCCCGCGGCCCCGGGGGCTACGCGGGCCGGCCCGCAGCCTTCCTACCCGCGGGGCCGCTTTTTGGCCGTCACAAAGGCCGCGGGCCGCTCCCGTCCGGGGCGGCCCGCGGCCTTCTTCTGCCTACCGTCAGGGGAACTGCATGCGGCGCGGCCGGGGGATCACCGGCGGCGGGAGCGGCAGATCGTCGAGGTGGCTCCAGTTGAGAGTGCCGTTGTCGGTGGACTTGATCTCGCCGAGGCAGGCGCGGAGCAGACCCAGGTTGGGGGCTCCCGCGTATCCGGCGATGATCACCTCGGGTTTGGGCTCGATGCCGGCGATCGCCGCGCAGATCTTGGCGACCTCGCGCTCGTCGACGGCGTCGAGTGGTAGCGGGGCCTCGACCGGGGAGCGGCGCCACGGCGGGCCGAAGCGGCGCAGGAGTTCGCGGGCGAGGCGGCCGAACGAGCGGCCCACCTCGGCGTCCCGCATGGAGATCCGGGCGGACTGGCCGTAGCACCACGGCACGACCACATGCCCGTTGATCAGGACCAGCTGATAGACCGAGCGCGGCACGCTGATGATCTCCGCTCCGGGCAGTGTGCCCAGGAAGAGGACCAACTCCTCGTACGGAAGAGGCCAACGGGGATTGGCGAGCACACGCTCCATGGTCTGCGTCATGGCTGGGTGAGCGTGGACCTCGCGGTCGATCGCCGTGCTCAAGGCCTCCGGCACCCGGGTCCACAGCTCGTCGGCGACCTTGTCGCCGAACTGCTCGATCAGCCAATCGCTCGGACCGACGAGAACGTCTGGACGCATTCTCCACCACCACCGTCCGTGATGCCGACGTCACTGCTGGCTAGAAGAGTTGCACTTCCAATGATCGACTGGAAGGGGCAACGGCGAGATCACAAAAACAACCTTGAATGAAATCGAACATGTCGATCAACGCTTTGCCACAACGATGGAGCGGCGGCGCGGCGAACCGCGAAACGTGCAACTTGCGCGATGAAGGGAGCGCGCAAGTTGCACGCCCGCTTCACTATTCACCGACACTTGCCAGTGAAGCCGAGAGTTTTTTACGTGTGGTGACACACAGGCCC
>NZ_JAHXZI010000001.1:238132-466811 GCF_019429605.1 Actinoplanes hulinensis
GGGGGGGGGCTCCCCCCGCTCCCGGCGCCGGTGGGGGTTGGGGGGCCCCGCCCCCCCCCCACGCCCGCTTCACTATTCACCGACACTTGCCAGTGAAGCCGAGAGTTATTTCCGAGTGGTGACACACAGGCAAACATCGTTTCACAAGACGTGATCAAATACCGTGTGACCTGCGACAGCACGAGTTGATCGATCACTCGGCAGCCCGGCCGGCGCACCCCCGAAGCGGTGAAATGCGTTGCAGTACGCGCGTCCCTTTTCACCACCCGGCCCGACGGACCGCGACCCGCGTGGACCCTCGCCGGGCGGCACCGTCAACCGGACGGGGTCAACTGTCGGATACCCGTCACTTCGCTCATGAAGCGAGCGGGCGGACCGGGAAACGCTCTCCGCCAGGAGGCTGGTCACGCCCAGCCGATCACGTGTTGCGCCCTCGGGCGCCACTCCACCCGGACGCGCGGCACCTGTCATGTTGCTCACAGCCAGCCCCTCCCACGGACGCGAGGGCCGCACCCACGGGACGTTTTCCCTACCGCAACCCAAGCCGCCCGGGAACCGTCCTTCACGGGTCGTCACCAGCGGAAACGTTGCAGCGCTTTCCACCGCACCCGAACCCGGGACCGGTCGCGGCATTTCCGCACCGCCTGCGTGCCGTTTCTTTCGCCCATTCCCCTTTTCTGTCGATCACCCCCACCCGCGCCCCAGCAGGCAAGATCCTTCCCTACCGAGGGGTAGATTGATTTCGTACCGGAAAATTGCGCCGGAAAGTACCTCGGATATCGAGTCGGCGAATGCCATTCGCCCGCCATTTCGGAGTGCGGCCGGCCCGCTCCGTGCTTAATCGGTTCGGTTCACCCCGGCCGCATAGGTCTCGATAACCGCGCGACCGGTCGCGGAATCCGCGCCCACCGTTTCGTGGGTAACCGCCGTCACGGCCGTGAGCAGCCGGCTCCGGGCGGCCCGCAGGGTCGCCATGATCTCCCGCGCGGTGTCGCCCGCGGGCCGCCGGCGGATGCCCTCACCGAGGTCGAGCGCCGTCAGGTCGCCGCCCGCACCGACCGTCACGGTGACCAGGCCGTCGGGGCTACGGGCGGTCTCGGCGAGCTGTGCCAGGCGGACGGAGAGGGTGCGGGCCCGATCCGCCCGCTCGTCGATGGCGCACCGCCACTCGTCGATCCACCGCTCGGCCTCGTGCAGATCCCGGCCGTCGAACATGGCGCCTCCTCATCCAGCGTGACGACTTCGCGGCAGACGGTAGCGAGATCGGCGCGAGCCCGGGGACGGGCCTGTGGACAACCGTGGTCTGTGGATAGCCGTGGTTCTGTCGGGGACGGGCGATACCGTGCCGGGGTGAGTTCGCACGCACTCGTCACGCCGGCCGAGGAGGCCGCCACCGTCATCGCCGCCGTTCTGGGCGATCTGCTCAGCGGCGCCCACCGTGGGGTGGTGGTCGACTCCCCACCGGGCGCCGGCAAATCGACCCTGGTGGTCCGGGCGGCCGGCGAGCTGGCCGCCACCGGCGCGCCACTGATGATCGTGGCGCAGACCAACGAGCAGGTGGATGATCTGATCGACCGTCTCGGCACCCGGTCGCCGGAGATCGGGGTGGGCCGGCTGTCCGCGGTCGACTACGAGCCGACCGCCCGGGTGCGGGCACATCCGCGGTGCCGGGTGGCGGCCAAGGTGGCCGATCTGGGCTCACCACCGGTCACCATCGGCACGGCGGCGAAATGGGCCACCGTGACCGAGGGCAGGTGGCCGTGGGCGATCGTCGACGAGGCCTACCAGATGCGCTCGGACGCGTTGTTGCGGGTCGCGCCACGGTTCGAGCGGGCCCTGTTCGTCGGCGACCCCGGACAGCTCGACCCGTTCTCGACCGTCGAGGTGGACCGGTGGATCGGCCTCTCCTGGGACCCGATGCAGAGCGCGGTGGCCGTCCTGCTGCGGCACAATCCGGAGCTTCCGGTGCACCGGCTGCCGGTCTCCTGGCGACTGCCCGCGTCGGCGGCGCCGGTGGTGGCCCGGGCCTTCTACCCGTTCACCGGCTTCCGCTCGGGCACGGGGCCGGGCGATCGCACGCTCACTTTCGAGCAGCCCGCGCGGGACACGCTCGACACGGTGCTGGACACCGCGGCGGCCACCGGCTGGGGGCTGCACGAGTTGCCGGAGCGCTTCACCGTGCGTACCGATGCGGAGGCCGCCGCTGCATGTGCCGAGCTGGCCGCACGGGCCCTGACCCGGGAGGGGATCGCCGTCTCCGAGGCCGGGAGCGGGCGGCTCACGCCGGAGCGGATCGCGATCGGCGCGGCCCACCGCGACCAGGTGGCGGCGATCCGGTCCCTGCTGCCACCGGAGGCAGCCGAGGTCACCGTGGACACGGCGAACCGTCTACAGGGCAGGGAGTACGACCTGACCGTCGTGCTGCACCCGCTCTCCGGCCGGCGCGACGCCACCGCCTTCCACCTGGAGTCGGGGCGGCTGTGCGTGCTGACCTCACGGCACCGGCACGCCTGCGTGCTGGTGGCCCGCGCCGGGATCGCCGAACTGCTCGACGCACACCCGTCGACCGAGCCGGTCCATCTCAACGTGCCGGTCAAGTTCCCGGACGGATGGGAGGCGAATCAGTCGATGCTGGCCCATTTGCACCGAACGTAACCCAACGGTAACCATCGATACGTCTACCGTGGGAGCATGCCGTTCGACGGGGCCTACCTCCCCATCCTGCGACCACGCCGGGGTGAGCTGACCGCGCTGGCGCACCTCTCCGCGGAGGAGGCCGCCCGGGTGATCCCGGTCGTCGAGCTGGAGCCGGACAGCGGACTGCTCGCCATGCTCCGGGAGCTCCGCCCGCGTACCGGGACGATCGCCGTCGACTTCGGGCAGTTGCCCGAGATCGACGCCCCGGAGCACCTCGCCGGGCGGCTGGCCGACCTCGGCCTCGGCCTGATCCCGGTGCTGCGGCCGGACGAGAGCGGCCCGCGCCTGGCCGCACACGGCCGGGCCGCGCGGATGCACCGGCGCCGGGCCGTGCTCCGGCTACGGCCGCACGCCGACGCCGGCAACCCGGCCGAGGCCGACGCCGTCACCGAACGGCTGCTGCGTGCCTCCACCCTCGATCCGGACGACGTGCACCTGCTCATCGACCTGGCCGAGACGGCCTGCTCGGCACACGCCAGCGAGGTGGAGGACCGTGCCCGCCGGGTGCTGCGCTGGGCCCGGGCGACACCGTGGCGGTCGATCAGCGTGGCCTCCGGCGCCATGCCGCCCAACCTCGACGATCTGCCGACCGACCGGCCGGTCGCGGTGGGCCGCCTGGACGCCCGGGTCTGGGCCCGGCTCGGCGAGCCCGGCGTGGGGTACGCGGACTACGGCGTCACCTCACCGGTCCGGCGCCGCGGAGTCCAGCATCACCGGCAGCTGCCGACACTGCGCTACACCACCGAGGCGGATTGGTGGATCTACCGCTGGGCCCGGCGCGGCGGCCGGAGCGACGACCGGTGCCACGACCTCTGCCGCACGCTGGTGACCTCACCGCAGTGGCCGGCGGCGGGCGCGCGCTTCTCCTGGGGCGATGCCGAGATCGCCAAACGGGCCCGGACCGCGCGGGGCGCCGGCAGCTCGGCCAGCTGGATCGCGTGGAGCACCTCGCACCACATCGCGCACGTTCTGCGGACTCTGCCGGGGCACTGAAGTGTCGTACGGTTGTTCTAATGTCGCTCACGGCTGCCCTCGCGTACGCACGGCACGGCATCCCCGTCCTGCCGGTGCACACGCCTGACCAGGGTGGCGTCTGTTCCTGCCACAGAGGAGCGCGATGCGACAGTCCCGGCAAGCACCCCCGTCTCCGGCACGGCCTCAGCGAGGCGTCCACCGATCCCCATCAGATCAGGCTGTGGTGGACGTTCTGGCCACGCGCCAACGTGGGCCTGCGGACCGGGGTGGTGATGGACGTGGCCGACGTCGACTCCGCCGAGGGCTGGCACGGGCTGCGTCACCTCCTCGGCGGCGACCTCCCACCCGGCCCCCAGGTGCGCACCGGCGGGGGCGGCCGTCATCTGTGGTTCCGCCCGACCGGCTGTGGCAATCGCGTCCGCCTGCTGCCCGGACTCGACTGGCGCGGGGCGGGCGGTTACGTCCTGGCCCCGCCGTCGAGGCACGCCACCGGCGGCGACTACCGCTGGATCCGGCGCCCGGCCGTGGCCCTGCCCATCGGGCCGGCGACGCTGCTGGC
The DNA here is from genome assembly GCF_019429605.1 of Actinoplanes hulinensis. Taxonomy (NCBI): domain Bacteria; kingdom Bacillati; phylum Actinomycetota; class Actinomycetes; order Micromonosporales; family Micromonosporaceae; genus Actinoplanes; species Actinoplanes hulinensis. The sequence goes on from NZ_JAHXZI010000001.1 coordinate 242,364, forward strand.
GCTGATCGCGGGCCCTCCGCCACCCGTGCGGGAGCGTCCGGTCACGCATCCCGGCCGATATGCGGAAGCGGCTCTGGAGGCGGAGACCGGCCGGGTCGCGCGCGCCCCCGCCGGTTCACGGAACGACACGCTCAACCGGGCCGCCTTCGCCCTCGGGCGGCTGGTCGGAGCCGGGCTGCTGGCGGAGTCGACGGTGTGCTGGGAGTTGACCGCGGCCGCGCGGCACGCCGGGCTCGGCCGGGCGGAAATTCGCGGCACGCTCCGGTCCGGCCTGACCGCCGGCCGGCGCCACCCGTTAGAGCACGGTCCACCGTCTGCGGCCTGACCGGCGGATACGTCCCGGCTACGGGGTCGGGTCATCCGTTCGGACGAGGCGAAACGGATGATCGGGTCAGGGCTGGAGCGGCGGCTCCCCACCTCCCGCCGGTAGCCTGGCAGCGGACCGGCCGGGGGGCGATGGTGCTTCAGTGGGACCTGATCGGCGAAGCCGAGCGGAGAGTGCTCGCTGATCCGCTACGCCTCAGGTCGGTTCGCCGGCTGATCGGTGGCCCGCTGCCCGACGAGGCCTTCGACCGGGTGGCAATGCTGGTCCGCAAGCTGGTCGACGCCCCGATGGGCGTGGTCTGCCTGGTCGACCTGGACCGTCAGGTGCTGGCCGGTCAGGTCGGTGTTCCGGACCCGCTGGCCTCGACCCGCGAGATGCCGCTCACCCACTCCTTCAGCCGCCACGTCGTGACCGCCGGAGAGATGCAGGTCGTGTCGGATGTGCGCTCCGACCCGCGGATGCGGGACAACCCCGCCATCGCCGAGATCGGCGCCATCGCGTACGCGGGAGCGCCCATCACCGACCCGGACGGGCTGATCGTCGGCACCCTCTGCGCCGTCGACCACGAACCCCGCGTCTGGACCCCGAGTGAGATCGCCCTGCTCAGCGAGCTGGCCGCGGTCTGCTCCTCGGAGGTGTGCCTGCGGATCGCCCGGGCCGCCGCGGACGAGGCCCGGCGGACCGCCGAGTCGGCGCATCAACAACTGGAGCTGCTGGCCGAGCTGACCGAGTCGCTGGCCGCCACCATGGACGTGGAGGAGGCCATGCGCCGCCTCGGTGGCATCGTCACGAGCCGGCTCGCCGACTGGTGCGTGGTCGCGATCGCCGACGATCCGGGCGGCCCGGCATCCGTCGTCGCCACGCACCGCGATCCGGAGCGCGCCACCGACATGGGCCGCCTCGCCGCACTGGCCGACTTCGCCCGCGACGATCTGCGCTCGATGCTGCTCGCCGTCCGGCGGGGCGGGCGGCCGTTCCGCAGCGGCGACGGAGCGGCCGACCTGCGGAGCCGGATCGCCGACACCGAACTGGCCGAGATCACCACCCGGGCCGGGTTCGGGGCGTCGCTGATCGTCCCGATCAGCTCACCGGTGCGGCGGCGTGCGCTCGGTGCGGTGCTTCTCGTCAACCACCCCGAGCGGCGGGGCTTCACGGCCGCCGAGGAGTGGACCGCCGCCGAGATCGGCCGCCGGGCCGGGCTCGCCGTGGAGAACAGCCGTCTCTACCGGGAGCAGCGGCACGTCGCCGAGGTGCTCCAGCGCAGCATGCTCACCGATCTGCCGGAAATCCCCGGCGTCGAGCTGCACGCCCGGTATCTTCCCGCGCAGGACGGCGCGGCGGTCGGTGGCGACTGGTATGACGCCTTCGTCCAGCCCGACGGCAGCGTCATCGTCGCGGTCGGGGACGTCTCGGGGCACGACATCGAGGCCGCCGCGACCATGGGGCAGCTGCGCAATCTGGTCCGGGGAGATGCGTACGGGCGGGACGAGGAGCCCGGCGCCCTGCTCACCGCGCTCGACAACACGCTGCACGGCCTGCGGGTCCCGGCCTCCGCGACCATGGTGCTGGCCCGGGTCCGCAAGTCGGCGACCGGTTACGCGATCGGCTTCGGCAACGCCGGCCACCCACCACCGCTGCTGCTCCTGCCGGACGGCTCGGTCCAGGTCTGGTGGGTGCCACCGGAGCCGCTGCTCGGCCTGCCGCCACGCGAACCGCGCAGCACCGACCATCGCGACGTGCCACCGGGCTCGACGCTGCTCCTCTACACCGACGGCCTCGTCGAGGATCGCGACCAGTTTCTCGACGACGGCATCGACCGCCTGTCCGCGGTCCTGCGCACCTACGCCGGCAGCCCCGGCGACGAACTGTGCACCCGACTCCTGGAGGTCGCCCCCCACCGCAGCGACGACATAGCCCTACTGCTGGTCCGGTTGGGCTGAGCTGAGTTGCTCCGCTGGGCCTGATGGCTCCGCTTCGCTCCGCGGCAAAACGCTGGGCCTGATGGCTCCGCTTCGCTCCGCGGCAAAACGCCTTGTAACCGGTGTCGAGGCAGGTGATCTCCCGCCGCCAGCAAAACCCGCTGGCGTCGGCAGATCACTTGCCTCGACACCGGCGGCGTTTTGCGGGGGACGTCGAGTGCACCGCCGTACCGCTCAGGGTGACCGTTCCGTGGCTGGGACGAGTTCCGCGGGAATGGATCTTCGCGGCTGGCTCTCCGAGATGTCTCAAGGGGTCTCAAACAGCCCGGAGAGCCAGCCGGACAAGATCAACGGCGGGGGCGCCTGGGAGTTGTCAGCTGCGGTGATCGGCGTTCCGGGCGGCGGCGACGGCGGGGGGTGCGTCGGGATCGGCAGCGAGGGGTGCGTCGGCGACGGCGGGGGCTGGATTGGAGTCGCTCGGTGTGCCGGGGGCGGTGTTCGGGTGGGGAACGGGGGCGGACGTGGGTTGTGGTGTGGGGGTGGGAGTTGGGATTTGTGTGGGGGTGGGGGTCTGGTCGGCGGGGGTTGGCGGGCCGCCGTGTGTCCATGGGGTTTCGGCGGGGTCGGGCAGGGCTCCGCTCGGGCGGTAGGCCTCGCTCAGGGTGGTGAGTATGAGGTGTTCGCCGACGGCGGGGACCGAACCCGGCTCGGCCACCAGCTTGCGGCCCATCCCGCCGGAGAGTTCCAGGAGGACGTCGTGGCCTTCGGGGGCCGCCGGGGTCACCGAGACGACCCGGGCCTTCTGGGACGGGCGGGTGGGCGAGGTCAGGGAGGTGCCGGGTTCCACCCGTACCGGCTCGGTGGTGTGGACCATGATGCGCGGGCGGAGGACGGGCCGTTTGCCGCTGTCGTCGATGCGGTCGGCCTTGGCCAGGGTGACGATCCCGGCGAAGGCGGCCCCGGTGAGGCGGTATTCGGCCAGGACCAGCGGGTCGTCGAAGGCGCGCTGGACCGCGTAACGGGTGGCGGCGTTCTCGAGGCGCTGCAACCGGGCCGCGGCGGCGACCGCCCCGTCGCGGCGGGGCTGGGGTGGACCGCCTTCGGCCAGGTGCTGGGTGAAGGCGGTGAAGGCGTCGCGGTCGGTGTCCCAGCGGAGCCGGACCCGTTCTCCGGCCGGGAGCCGGCGGAGCAGGGTGAGCGTGCGCCACATCCGCTCCCAGGTGGGGAGCAGCAGGTCGCGGAGTACGCCCGGGAGTTCCGGGGCGGACCGTTCGATGAGCGGGGCCAGCACCCGGTTGTCGAAGTCGGGGTCGGTGGCGGGGCCCGCGACCGGGCCGTTCTCGGCTTCCCGGGCGGCCGCCGCGCCGGACTCGATCCACGCCAGCTGGGCGCCGAACTGGGCGTCCTCGGCGCCGCTCTGCCCGGTCGCCCAGTGCAGGCCGAGCGCCTGTACCGCGTTGACCAGCAGCGATGAGCCGGGCACCTCGGCGGTGTTGGTGAAGAAGGTGAGCCATCGGCCGAGCAGCGGTACGGCGGCCGGAACCGGGTTCTCGCCGTCGACCGTACGGAAGCGGGTGGATCGCCCGAAGAGCCGCAGGAAGTCGATGCCGCCCGGGTTGGGCACCCAGAGCTGCGGGGCGTCGACGTAGCGCCGGCGGACGTCCTTACCGCGGTCGACCGGGACGTCCTCGGTCTGGTCCGTGAACGAGTCGAGGTACGGGACCAGCACTCCGGCGAGTTCCGCGGCGAAGCCGAACCGGTCGTCCCGGTTCCGCGGCTGCGCGACGGTCAGCAGCCGGGGCCGTGCCGGGTCGGTGCCGACCAGTGCGGCGAGGGGCGCGTTCGCCTCGCCCGCCATGGCCAGCGGGATCAGGATCAGCGGATGGTCGTGCACATGCAGGTGGCGGACGGTCGCGATGGGCTGCGCCCGCCCTTCCGCGACGGCCAGCGCCCGCGCGAGCGCGGTAAGCGTACTCACCGAAACACCACCGGAAGCACGGCGAAAAGAAGGTGGGTCAAGGCAGGACCTCGGTGCGGAGGCGGAGGGCGGCCCGCAGCATCGCCGCCGCCTCGGCCTGCTCCTCGGTGGGCTCGCGCTCACCGGAGGCCAGCGCCAGCACCTCCTCGACGCTCTCGATGCCGCCGAGTGACTCCCGGACCGACCGGCCGAGCGCCGCCGTGCTGCCCGCCGCCTCGCTGCGGCAGAAGACGGAGAGTTCGCAGGCGGAGAGGCACTCGGGCGCGTACCGCGGCTCGATGTGCCCGAGAGCGGTCACCAGCATCGCCGGGTCGAGGGCCAGGTCGAAGCTGAGGTCGTCGGGGAGGGCGGCGGCCAGCGCGTCGACGGAGGCCAGCCGGGAGAGCTGGCGGCGCAGGGTGGAGAGCTGTTTGCGCACGTCGAGGACGACCGCGACGGGCCGGAGCGAGAAGTTCTCCGGGCAGACGAGCACGACCTCGTGGCTGACCAGCGACGGGTCGAGGCCGAGCCGCTCCAGCAGGGCGCGCAGGGCGAGCACGTAGACGGCGGCCTGTACGGCGGCGCCGGACACCTTGGCGCTCTCCGCCTGCCCGTCGAGGATCGCGAACGACTTGATCTCGACGACCTGGAGGCGGCCCTGGTGGGCGTACGCGATCAGGTCCGGTTCGAGGTAGACGGTCTGCCCGGCGACGTCGAGGGTGAGCAGCGGATGGTCGATGAGGGCGGCCGTGGCGCCGGCGAGCAGGCCGGCGGTCCGGTCGTGCCGGGACCCGAGGGTGTCGTCGTCGTCCGCACCCAGGTCCTGGTAGCCGACGCCGAGGTCGACCTCCAGCACGGACCGCAGCAGCGCGCAGTCGTCGGCTTTGAGCATGGCCTCGAAGGCGTTGCCGCGGGTCAGGGCGAACCGCGACTGGCCGAAGCCGCCGGGGAAGCCGACCCGTTCGGCGAGCTTGAGTTTGTCGATGCCGGCCGCGTCGAGGACGGCCCGGCGGTTGCAGCCGGGGTTGCCGGTGAGCGCGGCGATGGTCCGGGCGTTGTGGCGCTTGGCCCGCCCGGAGCCGCGCAGCTGGTCGAGACGAGACATCGGATCCGTTCCTGAAGATCGGAAACTCGACTCTAGAACGTCGGAATCGAAGCGGCAATTCACCCACGGGAGGTGAATAAATCGCACATATCAGACACAAAGCCGCGAGCGCGCTACGTTCGGGACATGCCGAAGGCCATCTGGAACGACGAAGTGATCGCCGAGAGCGACGACACGGTGGTACTCGAGGGCAACCACTATTTCCCTCTCGCCAGCGTTCGTGAGGACGTGCTCGTCCCGTCGGACACGCACACCGTCTGCCCCTGGAAGGGCCGGGCGTCCTACTACTCGCTCCGGGCGGACGGCGAGGTCGCGCCGGACGCCGCGTGGTTCTTCCCGGATCCGAAACCGGATGCCTCGGCGGTCCGCGACCGGGTGGCGTTCCGTAGAGACGTCCGCGTAGAGGCCTGAACCCACCCTCGGAGGCCCGCTCACGTGATACGGGGGTGGGCCTCCTCGATCTTCCCGACCTCCAGATAGTCGAGCAGGTCACGCTGCCCCTCGGGCTCCAGCGCGAAGAACGCCGCGTACGCCTCCTCCCGCGCGTGCGTGGTCTCCGCCGCCAGCAGCGCGATGATCGCCGACCAGGCCAGCGACACCCGGTCGAAGAGCCGCGCCCGGCGCAGGGACGTGAGCCGCGACAGCATCGCCACCTTGGTCGCCGCGTCGTCGTCGAGCGCGACCCGGTCGCAGAGCTCGAAGAGGGCCCTCCCCCGGTAGGGGTGCTCGGACTCGATCATCCGGGCCAGCTCGGCGTTGCTCATCCGGTCGACGGCCGGCGCCGGCCCGCGCCGCGGCAGGGACGCCCCGGGTTCACCGTGCACGGCTGTCCCGCCCGCTCTCGAACCCGTTGCCCGGCAACTGGTGCGGCAGCGTGGGGGTGTGGTGGAAGGTCGGGAACTCCGGAACCGGCATCACCGGCTCATCGACGTCGGCCACGAACCCGGCCGGCTCCGGCTCTTCGCCGGTCCGCGCGGCGGCCTCATCGAAACCCAGCACTTTGCCCTCCGTTACCTGATTACTGCGGTGATGTCCCATGAGATCACGGCCGTACAAACCCCGCGAGCACCCGCCGCGATGACGCCCACCCCTCACCCGACCCGGCGACCGCCGTAACCTTTCAAACAACGCATCGATCGCCACAAGCGGCTCGCGGAGGAGAAGACAGTGCACGAGGGGCAGGACGACGGCGGGCCGGCGGAGTGGCGCTCCGTGATGATCGACCTCTCCGATTCCTCCCTCGCGGACTTGGTCGAGCTGACCGGGCAGGAAGACTCGGCCCTCGCCCGGGCGTTACGCCGGGTCACCGGGGACGGCCGGTCCGGCGAGCCGATCGCCGGGTTCAACTCCGCACTGTGAGCGCCGGTCCGCCCATGACCGTACAACCCTTCCGGCTCAGCGACGCCGCCTTCGCCGCGCTGGGCGCCGGGCGTCCCTCCGGCGACACCCTCGGCGCGTTGCGCCGCGCGGAGTTCAGCCGCCATCTGCTTCTCCTCCGCGAGGTGCGGCGCGGCCTTCCGTCAACCCCTGTCTGGTACGCGGAAAGCGCGGCCGGCGACTCCGGTTCCGCCCGGGACTGGATCGCCGACCCGATGACCGGCCTGTGGGCGGCCGAGGCGCTGCGCCGTGGCCCGTCGGCGATGCCCGCCCCCGCTCCCCGCGACGGTCACCCGCTCACCGCCTCCCACGACGGCCTGACCCTGTCGGTGCGCCTGGAGGACGCCGATCCGGTCCGCGCCCACCTGGGCCTGGTCCCGTCCGCGCCGGTCACCCCCGAGGAGCTGGCGCACTGGCGGTCCTGCCTGGAACAGGCCTGGACGCTGCTGGCCGGCGAGCACCGCGCGGCCGCCACCACCCTGGCCGGGGTGCTGCGGGTGATCGTCCCGGTGCGGCCGGACCCGACCGCCGACGGGATCAGCGCCACCTCGGCGGAGGCCTTCGGCGCGGTGGCCATGTCGGTGCCGCCGGATCCGGTGGCTCTGGCCGTGGGCCTGCTGCACGAGACCCAGCACAGCGTCCTGAACGCCGCGGGCCTGCTCTTCGACCTGGTCGAACCGGACGGCACGAGGGGCTACTCGCCGTGGCGGGACGATCCGCGCCCGGCCTTCGGGGTGTTGCACGGCGCCTACGCGTATCTGGCCGTGACCAGATTCTGGCGAGAGCGGGCGCGGCGGGACCGGAACGCCGGGTTCGAGTTCGCCCGCTGGCGCACGGCCGTCGCGGAGGCCGCGTCCGAGCTGCGGGACGGTGGCGCGCTCACCCCGGCCGGGGACAGGTTCGTGTCCGCCCTGCTCGACGAGGTGCGCCCGTGGCTGGCCGAACCGGTGGACCCCGAGGTGGAACGCCTGGCCGGCATGGCCAACGCCGACCACCGGCTGCGCTGGCGGCTACGGAACCTGCGCGTCGGCCCGGTGGACACGGCCCGGCTCGCGGCGGCCTGGCGGTCCGGGCGGGACGCGCCGGAGGTGACGCCGGTTCAAGTGCCGTGGTCGGGGCGGGAACTGGCGGACGGTTCCCGGTTGCGGCTGGTGAAGGCGCTGCTGAAGGGTGACCCGGCAGCTCCGCCCGGCGGTCGCGGCAATGGCGCGGATGCCGCCTGCTTGCGGGGTGCCCACGGCAGCGCGCGACGAGCGTACGAAATAGATCTTGAAGTTGATCGTGGGAACGACGCGGCCTGGGCGGGCCTCGCCCTGGTCTCCCCGCACCCGGCCGTGCGTGCCCGGCCCGAGGTGATGCGCGCCGTCGCCCAGGCCGTCCCGGAGGCCTCGATCGCGGTGCTCGCCGACTGGCTCGGGAAACCCCGCCGCGGATGACTCAAGCAGGCCCGGCCGGTACCGATGTTCCTCGCCGGAGGTGCAAAATGGGTCGCAACGCTCTGTGGGATCGGGTGCGGATCGTCGTCGACGACGCCGTGGTGCTCGCGTCGCTGGTTCTGCTGGCCTGGCCGGCGGCCGATCCCGCGCAGCCCGGTGGGCTGAGCGGCCGGATCGTGCCGCTGCTCGCGGCGCTCTGCCTGGGCACGGCCGTGCTGCTGCTGGACACCCGGCGCGGTCTTCTGCGGTATGCCACGGTGGCCGCAGCGCTCACCACGGTAGGCATCCGGCATCTCACCGGCGGGTTGCACCCGGGCGCGGTCTGGTTGCTGCTGCTGCTCGCGGCGGCCGGGCTGCTGCGGCAGTTCCTCAGCCACCGGGCCGACCCGGACCGGAACCGGCAGCAGACGCTGCTGGCGCAGCAGGCGTTCCGCGACCCGCTCACCGGGCTCGGCAACCGGCGGATGTTCGTCGAGTTCGCCGAGGACGTCCTGGCCGAGCCGGCCCGCACCAAGACCGCGGTGATCGTGGTGGACCTGGACGGCATGAAGGACGTCAACGAGATGTTCGGGCACGCGGTCGGCGACGACCTGCTGCGCGCCGCGGCCGAGCGGCTCGCCGAGAACGTGCGCGCCAACGACACCGTGGCCCGTCTGGACGGCGACGAGTTCGTGGTGCTGTTGTCCGGCCTGGAGGACGAGCACGCCGCCGTCGGGGTGGCCGAGCGTGTCCTCACCGAACTGCACCGCCCGTTGCAGCTGAACGGGCTGGCGATCAGCATCCGGGCCAGCGCGGGTGTCGCCGTCTCCGACGGCGGCGACGGGCTGGACGGTGTGCTGCGCCGCGCCGACCAGGCCCTGATCCGGGCCAAACGGGACGGCGGTGGGGTGGCCCGGCGGTTCGACCCGGTGCTGTTCGCGAAGGCGGAGCAGCGGCGGCTGGCCGAGCAGGATCTGATGCGCGGTCTGGAGGCCGGCGAGTTCGAGGTGCACTACCAGCCGATCGTGGACCTGAACGCCGGCGGCATGACCGTCGGTGTGGAGGCCCTGGTCCGCTGGCGGCACCCGGAGAAGGGCCTGGTCCCGCCCGCGCTCTTCCTGGAGCTGGCCGAGCAGCTCGGGCAGGTGCCCCGGCTCGGCGGCTGGGTTCTGGAGGAGGCCTGCCGGCAGGCGATGAACTGGCAGAACCAGTTCCCCGGTTTCGAGATGAACGTCAACCTGTCGGCGTCCCAGCTGACCGATCCGCGGCTCGTGGACGAGGTGCGGGAGGTGCTCACCCGTACCGGTCTGCCCCCGAAGGACCTGGTGCTGGAGCTGACCGAGTCGGTGGCGCTCACCGACCTGGTCGAGTCGGCCCGGGTGCTCAGCGCGCTCAAGGCGCTCGGCGTACGGATCGCGCTGGACGACTTCGGCACCGGCTTCTCGTCGCTCAGCCACCTCAGCACCCTGCCGGTGGACGTGGTCAAGATCGACCGCTCGTTCGTGCAGGCCATGCCCGAGACCGGTGGGGCGTCGGTGGCCGAGGCGGTGCTGCACATCGCGCGGACCTTCAACCTGGACCCGGTGGCCGAGGGTGTGGAGGACGCCGGGCAGGCGGAGCGGCTGCGCGAGCTGGCCTGCGGCCGGGCCCAGGGCTTCCACTTCGCCCGGCCGATGCCGGCCGTCGAGGTGACGAACCTGCTCGACAAGCAGTCGGCGGAGATCCTATAGCGGCGGCAGATCGATCTCCGTCTCCACAGCATGACCGGCGGCGGTCACCCGGAACACCGGGTGGCCGTCGCCGTACGCCTTGGTGAACCCGTCGAGCGCCTGCTGCCGCGCCGCGTCGTCGCCGCCGGTGAGCGCCAGGTTCCACGAGCAGGCCACGGTGTCCGGATGATCCGGCCCGCGGACCGCCCGGGAGCGGCGCAGCGTGTCGGCGGCCAGCTCCCGGGCCTGCTGCGCCCGGCCCACCGCCGCGAGATCGGCGGCCAGCCCGTTGGCGCAGCCCAGCGCGAACGGATGATCGGCCCCGACACTGCGCCGCAGCCCGCCGAGAACCTCCTCGCCGATGGTCCGCGCCTCGGCGTGCCGGCCCGCGGCCCGGATCATCCCGGCCAGCCCGGCCGACGCGGCGAGCGTGAACGGATGTTCGTCGCCGAGCACGGCGTGATATCGGGTGACGGCGCGTTCCAGCAGCTCGTGGGCATGATCGAGGTCGCCGTCGGCGCGGGCGCAGTGTGCCGCCGACACGGCGGCGGCCAGGGTGTCGACGCTCAACTCACCGAACCGCTGCCGGCAGACCCGGAGGTTGGCCTCGGCCAGGGCGCGGGCCGACGGGTCGCCCCGGCGGCGGGCGACCATCGCGGCGGCCCGGCCGGCCCACAGTGCGAAGATGTGGTCCTCCGGCAGGTCCGCGCCACGGGCGGCCAGCACCTCGGCGGCGCCCGCGTAGTCGCCGAGGCCGAACAGGTCGAAGGCCAGCCCGGCCCGGGTCGCCACGATCTCCGGATGGCCGTCCACGAAGATCGCCTGGCGGTGCCGCAGCACCTGCTCGTCCAGCACCCGGGCGCCCCGGAAGTCGCCGAGCAGCCGCAGGTCGGCGGCGAGGTTGTTGGCGCAGCGCAGCGCGGTCGGGTAGCCCTCGCCGAACAGCCGGCGGTAGCGGACCAGATTGTCCGCGTCCAGCTGCCGGGCCTGCCCGAAGTGGCCCTGGATCCGCAGGTCGCCGCCGACGCTGTTGGCGGTGGTCAGGGTGACCTCGTCGTCGGCGCCGGCCACCTCCCGCTGGGTACGCAGGGTCTGCAGGTTCAGGTTCCGCGCGTCGGCCGTGCGCCCGACCGCCCGCAGCGCGTTGGCCAGGTGGAACGAGGCCAGCAGGGTCTGCTCGGCGGACTCGCCCAGCACGTCGCGCCAGCGGGTCGCGGCCGAGCCGGCCAGATCCCGGCTGGAGTCGTAGTCGCCGCGGGCGAAGTGGTACCGGATGCAGTTGACCACCAGCTGGCGGACCTCCTCGGCGTCGCCGCCGAGCAGGTCGGACTGGATCAGGTGCGGGGCCAGCTCGGCGTACCGGTACCAGCCCGCCGGGTCGTCGGGGTCGCCCGGATCGGCGGCCGCCAGCATCCCCCGGACCGTACGCCGGAGCGCCGCGTGCCGCTCCGGGCTGAGCTCCCGACTGAACATGCCCCGGATCAGCGGATGCACGGTGAGCCGCTCCCCGGCCGGGTCGAGCTCGGCCAGGCCGTACCGGCTGATCCGGCGCATCGCGGCCCGCAGCCGGCGCTCCACCCGGACGATGCCGGCCAGCTCCGGCTCCAGCGGCAGGGTGCGGGCGGCCCACAGCAGCCGCCAGGAGATCGGCGCGCTGGCCAGGAAGGTGCACAGCTCCAGCAGCATCCGGTCGCCCGGGACACCGGCGCCGAGCGCCTCGGCGGCCAGCCCCCAGGCCACCCGGATCGGGGTGGCTTCGGCGGCGCGGCGATCGTAGTCGGACAGGTAGGCGGAGGCGCTGCGGCCGGTGGCGTCGCGGACGGCGGCGGCCAGGTCGAGGGCCATCGGCACGTCGTCGAGGCGGGCGGCGATCCGGTCGGCGTCGGCCGCGGACAACTCCGGCGCCCGCGACCGCAGCAGGTCCACACTGTCCGCCCGGGAGAACACCGGCACCGGCAGGGCCTGCGCCACCTCGGCCGTCCATCGTGGGTCGCGGCTGGTCACCAGCACGTGCCCGGCGCCGCTGGGCAGGTACGGCGTGATGTCCTCGGGCCGGTTGGCGTTCTCGAAGACGATCAGCCAGTTCCTGTACGGCTCGCCCCGGCTGAGCGCGTCACGCACCGCGCCGAGTGTCCGGTTGAGGTCGCGGGCCTCCGGCACCCCGAGCCGCTGGGCCAGCCCGGCCAGTGACGCCCGTGTCCCGGCGGTCTGCTCGGCCGGGATCCACCAGATGAGGTCGTACGCGTCGGCGTGGCGGTGGGCGTACTCGATGGCGAGCTGGGTGCGCCCGGTGCCGCCGAGCTCCTGCTCCGGACTCGGCAGCAGCACCACCGGACCGTTGCCGAGCAGGCCGCGGACCCGGGTCAGCAGGTCATCGCGGCCCACGAAGCGGGGGTTGCGCGGCGGCAGACCACCACGGTTCGGCATGCCGATTACCGTACGTGGATCCCTGGCCACAGAAAAGGAGGGCCGGTCACGCCGGGACGCGCAGTTCCTCGATGACGGGGAGCCGCTTCCCGGCGTAGAGCATCAGGCTCAGGACCGCGCCGAGGATCGCCAGGCCACCGGCCACGTACCAGGCCGTCGTGTAGTCGCCGAACCGGTCGCGGGCCAGCCCGGCCGCGGTGGCGGCGGCCGCCGCGCCGAACTGGTGGGAGGCGAAGACCCAGCCGAAGACGATCGGCCCGGCCGCGCCGAAGTACTCCCGGCAGAGCGTCACGGTCGGCGGCACGGTGGCCACCCAGTCCAGCCCGTAGAAGAGGACGAAGATCAGCATGCTGGGGTGCGCGGTGGCCGCGAACAGCGACGGCAGCACCAGCAGGGACAGCCCGCGCAGCGCGTAGTAGGCGCCGAGCAGGATCCGGCTGTCCACCCGGTCGGTCAGCCAGCCGGACGCGATGGTCCCCACCACGTCGAAGACGCCGACCAGCGCGAGCAGCGTCGCGGCGGTGGTCTGCGGCATCCCGTGGTCGTGCGCGGCCGGGATGAAGTGCGTGCCGACCAGTCCGTTGGTGGTCGCCCCACAGATCGCGAACCCGCCCGCGAGCAGCCAGAACGCCCTGGTCCGGGCAGCGTCGCGGAGGGCCCGCAACGCGTTCCCCGCGGCCCCTCCGGCCGGTTTCACCGGCGTCTCGATCTCGGTGGCCCCGAGCGCCGGGACGCCCACCTCCGCCGGGTGGTCCCGCAGCCTCCAACCGAGCAGGGGTACGACGGCGAGCGCCGCGATCGACACGGTGACCGCCGCCGTACGCCATCCGTCCGACTCGACGATCCGGGACAGCACCGGCAGGAAGATCAGGTTGCCGGTCGCGCCGGCCGCGGTGAGCACGCCGGTGACCAGACCTCGGTGCCGGACGAACCAGCGCCCGGTGATGGTGGCGACGAAACCGAGGGCGAGCGAGCCGGTGCCGAGGCCGACCAGCACGCCCCAGCAGAGCACCAGTTGCCAGCTCTGGGTCATCCACAGGGTCAGGCCGGAGCCCGCGGAGACCAGCAGCAGCGCGGCCATCGCGATCCGGCGGACGCCGAACCGGTTCATCAGGGCCGCGGCGAACGGCGCGGTCAGGCCGTAGAGCAGCAGGTTCACCGAGACGGCGGCCGAGATGGTGCCGAGCGACCAGCCGAACTCCTCGTGCAGCGGCTGGAGCATGACGGACGGGGTGGCGCGGAAGCCGGCCGCGCCGAGCAGTGCCACGAAGGTCACCGCTGCGACGGACCAGGCGGGATGGATACGTCTCACGGCATCGATCCTGCTGTGTGGGTAGGTCACAGACGAGTGGCCGGGGAGCCATCATGCGCAAGAATCGGGCCATGAAGCCCATCCAACCGCCCCACCCACCGCCCTCAGATCGGATTGAAGAACATCTCATTGCCGTCCTGATCCTGGAGGGTCTCGTCCCCTTCGACCTCGGCACGCCCACACAGGTGTTCCTGTCGGCGCGCGACGACTCTCTCCGCCGGCTGTACCGCGTCCGGGTCTGCGGCAGCGGCCCGGTGCGCTCGGAGGCCGGCTTCACCGTCGTCCCCGACTACGACCTCTCCGAACTGGCCCACGCGGACACGGTGATCGTCCCGGGGATCCACAAGGGCGGCCCGGTGACCGACGGGACCCTGCCGGACGACGTGCGGGAGGCGCTGGTCGCCGCCGCGGCCCGGGGCGCCCGGATCGTCTCCATCTGCACCGGGGCGTCGGTGCTGGCCGCCGCCGGCCTGCTGGACGGCCGCCCGGCCGCCACCCACTGGGCCTGGGCCGAGCGGATCGGCGGGCTGTACCCGCGGGTGCGGTGGGACTTCGACGTGCTCTTCGTCGACGACGGGGACGTGCTCACCTCGGCCGGCGTGGGCGCCGGGGTGGACCTGTGCCTGCACATCGTCCGCAGCGACCACGGCGCCGCGGTGGCCAACCGGACGGCCCGCCGCTGCGTGGTGCCGCCCTGGCGGGACGGCGGGCAGGCGCAGTTCATCGAGCGGCCGGTGCCGGACGCGCACGGTTCGGGCACCGAGCCGACCCGGGCGTGGGTGCTGGACCGGCTGGCCGAGCCGGTCACCCTGGAGGAGATGGCCGGGCACGCCCGGATGAGCGTACGGACGTTCACCCGCCGGTTCCGTGACGAAACCGGGCTCAGCCCGCGGCAGTGGCTGCTCCGTCAGCGGGTCGAGCACGCCCGCATCCTGCTGGAGTCGACCGACCTGGCGGTGGAGTCGGTGGCCCGCCGGGCCGGGCTGGGCAGCGCCACCGCGCTCCGGCAGCACATGCACGCCACGATCGGGGTGGCGCCGTCGGCGTACCGGCGGACCTTCCGGCCTGATCTTCGCGCCCTCAGTTCCGGGCGATACCTTCCGATGGGGCAATGAGCACTCTTTCCCTCCGCCGCTCCGAGGTACGCATGGATCAGACCTTCCGCCCGCTGCTCGACGCCCTGAAACAGATCGGCGTGGACCCCGCCGCGGTCGACCGTGCCGCCGCGGAGGCCCAGCGCAGCGGCCGGTCGGTGCGCGCGGTACTGATCAACGATCAGGTGGTCACCGAGGAGCAGCTCACCGAGGCGGCCGCCGCGGCGTTCGGGATCAAGACGCTGGACCTGGTCGGGTTCACTCCGGAGCCGGCCGCGCTGAAGCGGATCCCGCTGCCGGTGGTGCTCCGGCACCGGGTGCTCGGCCTGGCGATCAACAACAACGAGCTGGTGGTCGGCGTCACCGACCCGGCCGACGTGGTGGCGCTGGACGACGTACGGGCCTCCACCGGCATGACCATCCGCCCGGTGGTGGTGGCACGCAGCGAGGTCCGCCGCTACATCGAGCGGCTCCAGCGTGAGGGCGCCGACCTGGCCGACCTGGCCGACGAGGGGCAGGACGACCAGGCCGGCATGGCGGCGCAGGCCACCAGCACCGACGACGCCCCGATCGTCCGGTACGTGAACAGCCTGATCGAGCAGGCCGTCATGAACCGCGCCTCCGACCTGCATCTGGAGCCGACCGAGGACGACATGCGGGTCCGCTACCGGATCGACGGCGTGCTGCACGAGGTGGACATCGTGCCCCGCGGCGTGATGTCGGCCCTGATCTCCCGCATCAAGATCATGTCCGGGGTCGACATCACCGAGAAGCGGATCCCGCAGAACGGCCGGATCACCGCCCTGATCCGGGACCGCACGGTCGACCTGCGTACCGCCACGCTGCCCACGGTCTGGGGCGAGAAGATCGTGCTCCGGGTCCTGGACACCGGCGGCGGCATCGACCTGGACCTGGCGAAACTCGGCTTCACCCAGCACAACCTGGAGCGATTCTCCGCATCGTTCAGCAAGCCGCACGGGATGGTGCTGGTCACCGGCCCGACCGGCTCCGGCAAGTCGACCACCCTGTACGCCACCCTCGGCAAGATCAGCCGGCCGGAGATCAACGTGATCACGGTCGAGGACCCGGTCGAGTACCGGCTGCGCGGCATCAACCAGGTACAGGTCAACGCCAAGGCCGGGCTGACCTTCGCGGCGGTGCTGCCGGCGATCCTGCGTACCGACCCGGACGTGGTCCTGATCGGTGAGATCCGGGACGGCGCCACCGCACAGATCGCCGTCGAGGCCGCACTCACCGGCCACCTGCTGCTCTCCACGCTGCACACCAACGACGCCCCGGGCGCGGTCACCCGGCTCACCGAGATGGGCATCGAGCCGTTCCTGGTCGGCTCGTCACTCGACTGCGTGCTGGCCCAGCGTCTGGCACGGCGGATCTGCGACTGGTGCAAGGAGCCGTACGCCCCGACCGAGGAGGAGATCGTCGGCGCCCACTGGCCGCTGGCGGATCTGGCCTTCCCGGAGGTGCTGTACCGGCCGGTGGGCTGCCGGAACTGCGCGAACACCGGGTACAAGGGCCGGATCGCGGTGCACGAGGTGATGCCGGTCAGCCCGGAGATCGAGTCACTGTGCATCCGGCGGGCCGCGGCCGGCGAGATCCGCGAGGTCGCCGTGGCCCAGGGCATGTACGACCTGCGCGCCGACGGCCTGGCCAAGGCGGCGGGCGGCCTGACCTCGATCCGCGAGATCTCCCGGGTGGCCGTCTGAACGGTTGCAGAGCTGTACCCGCACCGCACCCGAGCGCTCCTAAACCGGACTTCCCCGGTGCCGAATCAACAGGTGTTGGAAACACCGAGCGGGACCCGGGGGAACAGATGAGCACGCTCCAGCACGAGGCACGGCCCGGCGCCGGCGCCTCCCCGAACGACCTGGACGTGCTCAACCATCTGCTCATCACCCTGGTCGAGGCGAACGGCTCCGACCTCCACCTGACCGTCGGCTCCCCGCCGATGATGCGGGTGAACGGCTCGCTGCGGCCGGTGCCCGGTTACGGCAGGCTCAACACCTCCGACACCGAGCTGCTGGCCCGCGCGGCGGTCACCCCGGAGCAGTGGGACATCTTCATGCGGGTGCAGGAGATGGACTTCGCGCACAGCATCGTCGGCGTCTCCCGGTTCCGCGGCAACCTGTACCGCCAGCGGGCCTCGTACGGCGCGGTCTTCCGGGCCATCCCGCACAAGATCAAGCCGCTGGACGAGCTGGGCATGCCGGAGTCGGTCGCCCGCTTCGCCCATCTGCCCCGCGGTCTCGTCCTGGTGACCGGCCCGACCGGTTCCGGCAAGACCACCACCCTGGCGTCCCTGCTCGACCTGGCCAACCGCAGCCGGGCCGACCACATCATCACGATCGAGGACCCGATCGAGTTCCTGCACCCGCACAAG
This sequence comes from Actinoplanes hulinensis, assembly GCF_019429605.1. Classification (NCBI taxonomy): domain Bacteria; kingdom Bacillati; phylum Actinomycetota; class Actinomycetes; order Micromonosporales; family Micromonosporaceae; genus Actinoplanes; species Actinoplanes hulinensis. Next base: position 259,402 of record NZ_JAHXZI010000001.1, read on the forward strand.
CGGTGTGTGGTGAACCAGCGGGAGGTCGGCGCCGACACCGACACCTTCGCCACCGCGCTCAAGCACGCGCTGCGGCAGGACCCCGACATCATCCTGGTCGGCGAGCTCCGTGACCTGGAGACCACCGCGACGGCGCTGACCGCCGCGGAGACCGGTCACCTGGTGATGGCGACCCTGCACACGCAGAGCGCCACCCAGACCATCGACCGGATCATCGACATCTTCCCCCCGCACCAGCAGCTCCAGATCCGCGCCCAGTTGGCGGCCAGCCTTCAGGGCGTGGTCACGCAGGCGCTGGCGCCGACCGCCGACGGAAAGGGACGCCTGGTGATCTGCGAGATCCTGACCTGCACGCCGGCCATCCGGAGCCTGATCCGGGAGGGCAAGACGCACCAGATCCCGTCCTTCATGCAGGCCGGCGGCAGCGAGGGCATGCTCGCCTTCGACCAGCACCTGGCCGAGAAGGTCCGGGAGGGCCTGGTCACCATGCCGGCCGCGCTGGAGATCTGCCATTCCGCCGAGGAGCTCAAGCGCCTCGTGGGACGGGTGTGATCCGATGCCGTCAACCAAGACCTTCCGGTACGAGGCGATCGACGCCACCGGAAAGAAGGCCAAGGGCACCATCGAGGCGCCCAACGAGGCCGCCGCCACCCACATGCTGCGCCAGCGCGGTGACGTGCCGCTCGGCGTCACCGAGTCCGGCAAGGGTCTCCAGATGGAGATCAAGATCCCCGGCCTGGGCAGCGGCGTCAAGCTGAAGGATCTCGCCGTGTTCGCACGGCAGTTCGCCACGATGACCGCGTCCGGCATGTCGCTGCTGCGGTCGCTGGCGATCCTCGAGGAGCAGACCTCCGCGCCGGCGTTGAAGAAGGCGATCGCCGAGGTGAGCACCGATGTGGCCGGAGGCGCCGGGCTCTCGGCGTCGATGGCCAAACACGACCGCGTCTTCCCGCGCCTGATGATCGCCATGATCCGGGCCGGTGAGACGGGCGGCATGATCGACCAGGCCCTCGAGCAGATCGCCGAGAGCCTGGAGAAGGACACCGCGCTCCGCGGCAAGATCAAGGGCGCGCTGACCTATCCGGCGATCGTGCTGGCATTCACCTTCGTCATGATCGCCGGCGTACTGATCTTCATCGTCCCGATCTTCGAGGAGATGTTCCGAAACCTCGGCGGCGAGCTGCCGGCGATCACCCAGTTCCTGGTCACCACCAGCCACAACATGGGCTGGATCGGGCCGCTCGCGCTGGGCTCGATGATCGGTGGAAGCGTCCTCTACAAACGCCGGATGCGCGCCAGCGAGGAGTTCCGCCTCAGGGTCGACAAGATCAAGGTTCGGATGCCGGTCTTCGGGCCGCTGCTACAGAAGCTCGCCATGAGCCGCTTCTCCCGCAACCTGGGCCTGCTCCTGAACGTCGGCGTTCCGGTCATGCAGGCGCTGACGGTGGTCGGCGAGACCACCGGCAACGAAGTCATCAACGCCGCGATGAAGGACGTCCAGGCGACCGTCCGGGACGGCAACCCGATGTCCTCGGCACTACGGAATCACCCGATCTTCCCGGCCATGGTCACCCAGATGATCGAGGTCGGCGAAGAGAGCGGTCAGATCAGTCAGATGCTCGACAAGGTTGCCGATTTCTACGACCGCGAGGTCGACGCCGCGGCCGAGTCACTGACCGCGTCCATCGAACCCATCATGGTGCTCGTCATGGGCACCGTGGTCGGCGGCATGGTCATCTGCCTCTACCTGCCGATGTTCACGATCTACCAGAACATCCAGGGCTGACGGCCCGGCAACGACGCCACCGCCGTTCTCCCGGCCGACTCCCGACGGCCGACAGCAACACCCTTCCGGGCGCCCGAGCCCGGCCCTTCCCCAACCACCCCACGCCCATGGAGGCACCCCTAATGCAGGACATCATCGCCCGACTCCGCGCCGGCAAGAAGAACGACGAGGGCTTCACCCTGATCGAGCTCCTGGTCGTGGTGGTCATCATCGGTGTGCTGGTCGCGATCGCCGTGCCGGTGTACCTGAACTACCGGCAGGGCGCTGCCGACAAGTCGGCTCAGTCGGACGTGCGCGGCGCGATCAGCGCGGTCGAGCAGTTCTACACCGAGAACAACAACTCGTACCCGACGACCACGCTCCACGAGAACAACGCGGATGGCCAGAAGCCGACCCTGAAGATGTCGACCGCCACTGACGCCAAGGTGATCACCCTGTCCGACAAGACCGAGCTCACCTACGTCGTCGGCACGAAGGCCGGCACCTACAAGATCTGCGCGACCAACTCCGGCGGCAGCGGCAAGGTCTACCTGTACGACAGCGAGAAGGGCGGCTCGGTCAAGGACGCCGCCGTGAAGATCGCATCCTGCGTCGCCTGACGCACCACTCCCGGGTGGCGCCGACTCCGGCGCCACCCGGCCCCGTTCCCATCCCCTGACGAACCCGAGGAGGACCGCCGTGCCCCAGACCCTGCTGATCGGCATCGTGGCCCTCCTCGGGCTCGCCGTCGGATCCTTCCTGAACGTCGTGATCCACCGGGTGCCCCGCGACGAGTCGCTGGTCCGCCCCGGATCACACTGCCCCGAGTGCGGCAACCCGGTCCGGGCCCGGCACAACGTGCCGGTGCTCGGCTGGCTCGTGCTGCGCGGCCGGTGCGCCGACTGCGGCACCCGGATCAGCGCCCGCTATCCGCTGGTCGAGGCCGGCACGGCCGTCCTCTTCGCGGCGGTCGCGGCCCGCTTCGGCTGGTCCTGGGAACTGCCCGCCTACCTCTACCTGGCCGCCGTCGCGATCGCCCTGGCGATGATCGACCTGGACGTCATGCGGCTGCCCAACAAGATCGTCCTTCCCTCGTACGGCGTGGCCGTCGCACTCCTGGCGCCGGTCTCGCTGGCCGCCGGCTCCCCCGGCGACCTGCTCCGCGGCGCCCTCGCCGCGGTCCTGCTCTACCTGGTCTACCGGGTGCTCGCGATCTGGGGCATGGGCGGCGGCGACGTGAAGCTGGCCCCGCTGCTCGGCTTCTACCTCGGCTGGCTCGGCTGGAACGCGGTCACGGTCGGCGCCTTCGCCGCGTTCCTGCTCGGTGGCCTTGTCGGCGGCGTCCTGCTGGCCCTCAAGCTGGTCAGCCGCAAGAGCCGGGTGCCCTTCGGCCCGTACATGCTGGCCGGCGCCTTCCTGGCGGTCTTCGCCGCGGCGCCGCTCGCCGACTGGTACACCACCACCCTGTTGCTCCCCTCCGCCTGAATCCGAATACCGCTGAGAAGGAAGGAAGACCGATGGCTGGCGCACCGCCGATCGGGCTCGACATCGGCTCGTCCTCCATCCGGGCCGTCGAGGTCCGGCGCAGCAAGGACGACTACTCCCTGGTCAACTTCGGCCAGTTCCCGCTGGAGCCGGGCACCGTCTCGGCCGGCGTGATCCAGAACCCGGGCGCGGTCACCGCGGCGCTCAAGCAGCTCTGGGCCGCCTGCAAGTTCGGCACCAAGCGGGTCACCCTGGCGGTCACCAACCCGCAGCTGGTGGTCCGCGAGACGTCGATCGCCAACCTGCCGGCCGGCCAGATGCGCCAGGCCCTGCCCTTCCAGGTCAAGGAGCAGCTGCCGCTGGCGGTCGAGCGCTCACTGCTCGACTTCTATCCGCTGGAGCAGCCCGGGGACAACCCGACCGTACGCGGACTGCTGATCGCCGTGCCCAAGGAGGCCGTGGTCACCCTGGTCCAGGCGGTCCAGAAGGCCGGCCTCAAGGTCAAGGGCGTCGACCTCGCCTCGTTCGCCATGCTGCGCGCCGCCTCCCGGCTGGACGCCCAGGTGGAGGCGATCGTCGACATCGGCGCGAACATCACCAGCGTGGTGGTGCACGCCGACGGTGAGCCGCTGTTCGTGCGTACCCTGCCCCGGGGCGGCGCCGAGATCACCGAGAGCATCGCCGGCCGCCTGGGCCTGGAGACGGCCGAGGCCGAGGCGCTCAAGTGCCGGTACGGCATGCACGGCAACGGCAACCCGGACGCGGTGGCAGCCCTGGTCGACGCGGTCCGCCCGCTCTCCAGCGAGCTGCGCAGCTCGTTCACCTACCTGGCCTCCGGTGAGCGGCAGAAGCAGGTCACCCGGATCTCGCTGTGCGGTGGCAGCGCGCTCATGCCCGGCCTCGCCGAGCACCTCCAGGAGCAGCTCGGCGTCGCGGTCAGGTACGCGGACAGCGCGGCCCGGCTGCGCGACACCCGCAAGGCGCGCGAGCGTGGTTTCGACAGTTTCGTGCCGTCGGCGGCGGTGTCGATCGGCCTCACCCTCGGAGCGGCCTGATGACCCCCACCGCACTGATGCCCGTGGACCCCACGGTCTCGCCGCAGCAGGCGGCCCGGGTCCTGACGATCCGCGCCGACCTGCTGCCCCCGGAGATCCGGGACGGCCGCCGGGCCCGGCGCACCCGCTCGCTGGTCATCGTGCTGGTGCTGGTCACGCTGGCCGGCCTGGGCACCTGGTACTGGCAGGCCGGGCTGGCGAAGCAGGCCGCGGACGACGAGTACAACGAGACCTTCCAGTCGCTCACCGACGCCCGGTCCGACCAGAAGACCAAGAAGCTCGAGGCCCTGGTCGAGTACCAGGAGGGCGGCGAGGCGCTGGACACCGAGCTGAAAGCGGTGCTGGCGAACGACCTCTCCTGGACCAACATGATGAACCTGCTGCGGAACAAGGCCCAGAAGGGCGTGACGATCGATGAGATCACCGGCGGCCTGGTCGAGGAGGAGAGCGCCGAGGCCTCCGACGGCGTCGTCGGCACCCTGACCGTCACCGGCGCCGCTGAGGACAAGCGCCTGGTCGCCGACTACGTGAACCGGCTCGGCGCCCTCAAGCACGTGGCGAACCCGTTCGTCACCAGCGTGGCGAAGGAGACCGACGGCGAGTTCACCTTCAGCGTCTCGGTCTCCATCACCGACAAGGCCCTGTGCGGCCGGTTCACTTCCGACTGCCCGAGTGGAGGCAAGTGATGACCGCACGCCGTATCGACCATATCTGGCTCTTCGGCGGCCTGGCCCTGACCGTCCTGCTGGCGGCGGGTGGCTGGTTCCTGCTGATCAAGCCGCAGTACACCAACCGGGACAGCGTGCAGGCCGACACCGCCGACACCCAGATCCAGCTCATCAAGGAACGGAAGAGGCTGGCCGAGCTCACGGCCCAGCTCAAGAAGGTCGACACCTACAAGGCCACCCTGGTCGAGGCGCAGCAGGCGCTGCCGTACGGGGAGAACACCAACAAGATCCCCGAGTTCCTGAAGCAGCTCCAGACCCTCGGCACCAAGTACGGCGTCGACGCCAGCGGCTACAGCGCCTCGGCGCCGGAGGAGTCCGAGACCACCCCGACGGTGAAGCGGCTGCCGATCACCCTCAACATCGAGGGCGAGAAGGTCGACGAGATCCTCAAGTTCGTCAAGCACCTGCAGAGCGTGCAGCCGCGCGCCGTGCTGATCCAGAACGCCAAGCTCAGCGGCAACGACAAGGACGGCTGGGAGGTCAACCTGACCCTGAGCGCCTTCGTCACCACCACCGAGACGATCACGGTCGGCTCATGAGTGACCGCTGCAACCGGCTCGCAACCGGTTAGCTCTCCTCGACCGGCCTTCCTCGCCGAAGAGCCAGACGTCACCGAGGAGGAGCTGCCGATGAACCAGAACCTGATCCTGATCGCCGACGACGACAGCGACGTGCGCGACATGCTGACCGTGACGCTGGAGGAGGCCGGTTACCAGGTTCTCGCCGCGAAGGACGGCACCACCGCGGCCCGCATCATGACGCGCGCCAAACCGGTCGGCCTGATCACCGACGTACGCATGCCGGACATGAACGGGATGGAGCTGTGCCGCCTGGCCCGCAACAACCCGGAGCTGCGCGACATGGCGATCCTCATGGTGTCCGGCAACAGCCACACGTACGACGTGGACGCGGGCCTCGGCGCCGGCGCCGACGGCTACCTGTCGAAGCCGCTGTCGCCGCGCCATCTGGTGGCTGAGCTGCAGTCCCTGATCAGCCGCCGCTACGTCGGCGCGGCTTCCTGAAAGAACCGGGAATTCCTGTGGAATTCCTATGCATGGTCGCCAAACTCTCGCATTCTCCCGAAACGACGGATATCGTTACGCTCGGCCCGTGCCGCTCCCCCCGTAGCGGCACGGGCCATCCCGGTTCGCCGGGGTTACCCCCGGATCAAACCTTGGCGCAGGTCAGCACCGGCGTTCCGGAGCTTCCCGATCCGATGAGCCCGAACTGGGCGCTCCCGCCGGCCGGCAGAGTCCCGTTCCAGGCCGCGTTGCGGACCGTGACGGTCGAGCCCGACACGCTGAGCACTCCGCCCCAGACCTGACTGATCGACTGACCGGAGGCCAGGGTCCAGGTGACGGCCCAGCCGTTCGGCGTGCCACTGCCCGCGGCGACGGTGACCTCACCCTGGAAACCACCCTGCCAGGAACTCGTCGTCCGGAAGGTGGCCGTGCACGACCCGCCCGTCGACGGCGATCCGGACGGTGACGGCGATGTCGAGGGCGAGGTGGACGGCGACGCCGAGGTCGAGGGTGACGGTGACGCGGTGGACGGCGTCACGCTCGGTGAGGTCGACGGGTCCGGCGCCGAGCTCGCCAGGCTGTACGCGAGGTCCGGCTGGAACGACCCGGCCGCGTAACGGCATCCATCCGCCTCGCCCGGCGGCTTGACCCACAGGTATCCGTCGATGTTCGCGTCGCCGGTGTTCGTGGTCGGGTACTGCCCGATCCGCCGGTCGGTGTTGTCGTCGCCGCACCAGTCACCGCTGGCCCCACCGTTACGGCTGGTGTCGATCACCTGCCGCTTGCCGGTGATGCCCTGGCCGTTGAGCGCGCTGATGATCGACCGCCCGTACGCCGACTCGGCGGAGGTCCCGTTGAAGTTGGACACGTTGGTGTAGAAGCCGTCGGCGGCGGCGACACCGGCGGCCGCCAGCCGGGACGCCTGGTCGGCGGCGCTGTTCCAGGCGGAGTGGCCCGCGTCGAGGTAGACCTTGGCGTTCGGGTTGGCCGCCTTCAGCGTCTGGGTGGCGGTACGCAGCGCCTGGTTGCGGGCCGCGATCTCGGTGCTGTTCAGACAGGTGAGCAGCGCGATCGAGTCGGGCTCGAGTACCACGACGGCCGTCTGGCCGCCGAGTCCCTGCGCCGCCCCGTTGATCCAGGTCTGGTACTGCGTCAGGTCGGGCGCACCACCCGAACTGGCGCCACCGCAGTCACGATTGGTGATGCCGTAGAGCGTGAGGACCGGAATCTGCCCGGCCGCGTTGGCGGCGCCGACATACGCCGACACCTCGCTGCGGATGGTGGAGACGTTGAACGAGGCGAACCAGCGCGAGGCGGGCTGGCTGGCGACCCGGTTACGGATCACCGTGGTGCGCGAGTCGTTCGGATTGGCCTGCACCCAGCGCGCCACGGCGCTGTCCGGGTCACGGTAGAGCGTGCCACTGATGGTCCCGGCCGAGGCGGCGCCGGTGGCCGCCCAGAGGCCGGCGCCCACCGTGGCACAGACCACGGTGGTAGCCAGGATCTTGGAACGAGAACGGAAACGGGGACGGGTGGGGAACACGGGCCACTCCTGGGGATGAGGGATGCCGAGTGGGAGCGCTCCCAAGATACGGCCGACACCGTGTCACCACAAGAGACAGCGAAGCCAGGAACGCCCGGACCGAAGTCCGGGCGTTCACAAACGGGGCGAAGAGAGCATCAGCCGGTGTAGTCGGTGAGGATCTGCTGGTACTGCCGGGCGGTCTCGCTCATGCCGCCCTGCACGCTGACCTTGCCTTGCAGGATGCGGCCGAGCGCGGTCTCGAACGGTGTGTACAACTCGCCGCCCTTGGCGACCGCGGGCCGGGCCCGGGCGATCTGCAGTGCCGGCTGGAACCCGGCGATAGTGCTGTTCTTCTTCACTTCCGCGGTATACGCCGAGACCCGGGTGGGCATGGTGTTGTTCTTGACCGCGACCTGAGCCTGGCTCTCGGCCGAGTTGATGAACTGGATGAACGCGTGCGCGGCGGCCGCGTTCGGCGAGTCCGCGGACACCACGAGGTTCTGGCCACCGGTCGGCGCGGCCGCGGCGCCTGAACCTCCGGCCGGAACGGGGGCGATGCCGAGGTTGGCCGCGTTCTTGAACGCCGGCCCGGAGGTGGCGTCCGGCACGGACCACGGCCCGTTGATCACCATGGCGACACGTCCCTCCTTGAACGCCGACTGCATGCCGCCGTACAGATCGGCGAAGTTCGGCGCCACGGCCGCCCCGGAGGAGATCAGATCCTGAGCGGTACGGATCGCGGTGGCGACCTTCGACGAGGTCACGGTGATCTTCTTGTTGTCGGCGTCGACCCAGTCGGTGCCCTCGCCGTACAGGAAAGGCAGGAAGAAGTAGGCGCCGGTGTTGAGGTAGAGGCCGTCGGCGCCGGTCTTGGCCTTCACCGCGCGGCCGGCCGCCTTCAGCTCGCTCCAGGTCTGCGGCGGCTTCGTGACGCCGGCCTTCTTCAGCAGCGCCTTGTTGTAGAGCAGGCCGAGGGTGTCGGTGACCTGCGGGGCGCCGTAGACGTGGTCCTTGACGACGGCGGTGTCCAGCGGACCGGGAAGGAAGTCAGGCGCGTCGTCGAGGGCGGGGGTGCCGTCCAGGGGCGCGATGGCACCGGCCGCGGCGAGCGCCGGGATGGCGCCGCCGTCGATGCGCAGCACATCCGGAACGTCCTTACCGGCCTCGGCCGCCGCACTGAACTTCGACTGCGCGTCACCGAAGGCAACGTAGACGTGATCCACCTTCACATCGGGGTACCTGTCCTCGAAGGAAGAGATCAACTGCTCGTAGACCGGCCCCTCCGTCTTGGGGTCGGCGGTGTCCCAGTAGGTCACGGTGCCCGAAATCCCGGCGGTACGCCCCCCGGCGGGCTGGACACCACCAGTCCCACCATCACCGCAAGCGGTGAGCGTGAGAGTGAGCGCACCTACAGCGGCGACCGCCGTCAGTCCTGCACGACCCACGGTATCCACCAACCCTTCAGGTCGAATAGCCCTCGCCGGGGCCGGCATTCCGATCCCGGTATCGCGTTGCATCGGCCCTGGCAGCCCCGACATGACAAGCCCGCCAGCACTGTGAGCTACTACACTCCGTGGTGATCCAATTACTCTGCGGGTCCGTGTGGCCAATGGAGATGACGCCCACGCCGAATGCGCGGACGCCGCGGCCGGGCCACTCATCCGGCCGACCAGACCAGCCAGACATTCAGCCAGCCGGAACTCGGTGAGCTGCCATGGGAGGGACTCGCCGATGAAGGCCGAAGCCACCAGTCACAGCGGGCTGCCGGGCCGCAAACCCACCCGCTCCCCCGTCGCCTGGTTCGCCAACCGTCGCCTGGCAACCAAAATCATGATCACGGTGGGCTCGGTGGCGCTGACCGCCCTGGTCGCCTGCGTCTTCGCGATGACCCGCATGGCCAAGCTGAGCGACAGCCTGGACCAGATGCGCTCGGTCAACGTGGCGGGCCAGGAGCGCCTGGACACCGTCCGCGAGGGCGTTCAGCTCGCCAACGGCAACCTCGCGGCGTATCTGGCCGCCCGCGGCATCGACGCCAAGGCGCAGGTCGTCGAGCAGGCCAAGGAGGACGGGGCCGCCCTGGACCAGGCACTGGACGTGTATCGCGCCGGCATCAGCGCCGACGACCCGCGTCAGGCGGAGATCGCCAAGTTCAGCCAGGCTTGGGCGGACTACCAGAAGGTGCGCGACACCTGGGTGATCGGGGCGAGCGGCACGCCCGGCCCGTCGGTGATCCTGCAGCTACGGCAGACCGCCGACCAGATGGGCGACGCCCTCAGCGCCCTGATGGCCAGCGAACGCGCCAGCGCGGACGCCGCCGCCGACGAGGGCCGTAGCCAATACCGCACCGCACTGGCCGTCACCATCGCCCTGACCGTGAGCGCGCTGGTACTCGGCCTGGTGCTGTCCCTGCTGATCGCCCGCCCCATCGTCCGCCAGCTGCACGAGGTGGCCGCCGCCCTGCAGGCCACCGCCGAAGGCGACTACACCCACTCGCCGCAGGCGCGCAGCAGCGACGAACTCGGCCAGATGGCCGCCGCGATGCAGCGCGCCTCCGAGGCCCTGCGCTCAGCCATGGCCACCATCTCCACCAGCGTCCGCGGTGTCGCCGCCCACGCCGGCACGCTGTCCGAGACCGGCGCGTCGATCCGGGAGCTCTCGCGGGAGGGATCCGCCCAGGCCGCCACCGTCGCGGAGACCGCCGACGAGGTTTCCCGCAACCTGCAAGTGGTCGCCGCCGGCGGCGAGGAGATGGGCGCCTCGATCCGCGAGATCGCCTCCAGCGCCGTCGAGGGTGCCCGGGTCGCCGCCCAGGCGGTGGAGATGGCGGACTCGGCCGGCCGGACGATTGCCAGCCTGGGCACGTCGTCCGCCGAGATCGGCAGCGTGATCGCCACGATCACCTCGATCGCCGAGCAGACCAATCTGCTCGCGCTGAACGCCACCATCGAGGCCGCCCGGGCGGGCGAATCCGGCAAGGGCTTCGCCGTGGTCGCGGGAGAGGTCAAGGACCTCGCCCAGGAGACCGCCAAGGCGACCGAGGACATCTCACAGCGGGTGCAGGCGATCCAGGCCGACACCGAACGCGCGATCGCCGCGATCACCGAGATCAGTGAGATCATCAGCCGGGTCAACGGCCTGCAGGCCACGATCGCGTCGGCGGTCGAGGAACAGAGCGCCACCACCAGCGAAATGAACCGCAGCGTGGGTTACGCCGCCGCCGGTGGCGCCACGATCGCCGGCAGCGTCGACGGCCTCGCCGACTCCGCCCAGGCCACCGCCCGCGGCGTCGAGGACAGCCAGCAGGCCACGGCCCAGCTGGCCGACCTCACCGAAGAACTCGATGCCATGATCAGCCGGTTCCGCTTCTGAACCGGCGCGGACCGACAAAAAACGCCCGGACCGAAGCCCGGGCGTAAACAAGGGTGGAGCTGAGGGGACTCGAACCCCTGACCCCCACACTGCCAGTGTGGTGCGCTACCAGCTGCGCCACAGCCCCTTGCATGATCTTGCCTGTCCCCGGCGTTTCCCCCGGGCACGCTGGAAATACTACACACCTCCGCGACGACCCTTGCGGCACCCCCCTCAGTTGAGGGAGACGTCCGGCGGGAAGTGGGCGACCGCGGCGAGGATGTCGCCCTGCCGGCGCAGGACCATGGCCCAGAGATCGTCCGGGCGCTCGACGAACGGGTCGCCGGGCAGCGCGTCGAAGACGAACCAGGAGCCGGCGGCGATCTCCTCCTCGAGCTGGCCCGCGGACCATCCCGAGTAGCCGGCGAAGACCCGGATGCCGGTGACGTTCTCCCGCATCCGCTCCGGGTCGGCGGAGAGGTCGAGCGTGCCGAGCGCCCCGCTGACCGGGTGGAAGCCGGACAGCCGCTTCTTCACCTCGGGCCGGGTCCGGGCGAGGCAGATGGCCGACTCCGGCTGCACCGGGCCGCCCTCGAAGAGGACCGCCGGGTCACCGGCCAGCTCACCCCAGGTGCCGAGGACCTCGGCCACCGGAACCTCGGTCGCGCGGTTGAGCACGACCCCGAGCGCGCCGCCCGTCTCGTGGGCCACCAGCAGCACGACCGTACGGTCGAAGTTGGGGTCCTTGAGGGTGGGCGTGGCGACGAGCAGCCGACCGGTCATCGACTCCACCGACCGGCCTCCGATCCGCTGCTGCTCACCGAACACCTGATTACCGCCGTCCAGTCGACGTAGCCATGTCAGCACATTAGCTTGGCTTTCCGGCCACCGATAAGGTCTGGACATGAACCCGCCACCTACGGCAGCAGAGATCGGCGTCATCGGCGGATCGGGGCTGTACGCGCTTCTCGACAACGCCACCGAGCACGAGGTCGACACCCCGTACGGCCCGCCGTCGGACCGGATCACCGTGGCCGAGGTGGGTGGCCGCCGCCGGGTGGCGTTCCTGCCCCGCCACGGCCGTGACCACCGTTTTCCCCCGCACAAGATCCCCTATCGGGCGAATCTGTGGGCGCTGCGTTCACTGGGTGTCCGGCAGATCGTCGCCCCGTGCGCGGTCGGTGGCCTGCGCCCGGAGCTGGGTCCGGGCACGTTCGTGGTGCCGGACCAGCTGATCGACCGGACCAGCGGCCGTGAGCAGACGTTCTACGACTCCGGCGCGGTGCACGTGTCGTTCGCGGATCCGTACTGTCCGGTCGGCCGGTCGACGGTGCTGGATTCCGCCGAGCGGGTGAAGGCGGTGGACGGCGGCACCATGGTCGTGGTCGAGGGCCCGCGCTTCTCCAGCCGGGCCGAGTCCCGCTGGTTCACCTCGATCGGCGGCACGATCGTCAACATGACCGGCCATCCGGAGGCCGTCCTGGCACGCGAACTGGCCCTCTGCTACACGGCGATCGCCCTGGTCACCGATCTGGACGCGGGCGTCGAGGGCGAGCACGGCGTGACCCAGGAGGAGGTCTTCCAGGTCTTCGCCGACAACACCGCCCGGCTGCGGGACGTCCTGCTCGACGCGGTGGTCAAGCTGCCCGCCGAGCGGACCTGTGCGTGCAAGGACGCCCTGGCGGGCATCAAACTGCCGATTCAACTTCCCTGATCTGTACGACCGTACGCGGCGCCGAGTCGGGGACCCGGCGCCGCGGCGACGGGTCAGACGACCGCGCAGGTGGCGTTGTTGAGGGTGAAGGCGCCGGGTTCGGCGGTGCTGCCGGTGTGGGTGCCCTGGAAGCCGAAGGTCTGGGATCCGCCGGCGGTGAGCGTGCCGTTGTAGGAGACGTTGGTGGCGGCGACGGCCCCGCTGGTGGGGCTGACGGTGGCGTTCCAGGCGTTCGTCACGGTCTGCCCGGTGGGCAGGGTGAACCGGAGGGTCCAGCCGTTGACCGCCGCGGTGCCGGTGTTGGTGATGGTGATGGACGCGGTGAACCCGGTGTTCCAGGCGTTCACCGTGTAGCCGACCCGGCAGCCACCGGCCGGCGACGGGCTGGACGCGGAGGGACTCGGCGCCGAGGGGCTCGGTGACGACGGGCTGGGCGACGACGGGCTGGGCGACGACGGGCTGGGCGACGACGGCGTGGTGGTGTCGAGCCCGAGGAAGTGGACGGCGGCGGCCGCGTCGACGGGCAGGTTGTGGCTGACCCCGTTCATGCTGATCGCCTCCACCGGCGCGGTGTCACCGGTGCCGCCGTACCGGGTCCGGGTGTTTCCGCTCTGCGGGGTGTCGGTGAACGACGGAGTCTGGGTGAGACCGTGCACGTTCGTCCACTGGTCGATCTGCTCGCCGAAGTTGGGGTAGCGCAGGATCTCGTCGTTCGTGCCGTGCCACGTCTGCATGCGCGGGCGGCGCCCGCTGTAGCCCGGGTAGGCGTTACGGACCAGGTCACCCCACTGCTGCGGGGTCTTGGTGACGAGGCCGTTGGCGCAGTCGCTGTTCCACTCCGAGCCGTTGGTGGTGGCGAAGCACCCGAACGGCACGCCGGCGAACGCCGAGCCCGCGCTGAACACGTCGGGGTAGAGACCCAGCAGGACGTTCGTCATCATCGCCCCGCTGGAGACGCCGGTGGCCACGATCCGGTCGGCGTCGACCGGGTACCGCGCCCGTACGTAATCGATCATCGACTTGATGCCGACCGGGTCACTTCCGCCACCGCGGGTGAGCGCCTGCGGGGAGGCGACGTCGAAGCACTGGCTGCTGCGGGTCACCGACGGGTAGATGACGATGTAGCCGTACCGGTCGGCGAGCGCGGCGAATTGGGATCCGCTGTAGAAGGCCGGCCCGGTGCCGGTGCAGTAGTGGACGGCCACGAGCAGACCCGGCCGGGGCGCCAGGTTGTCGGGCACGTAGAGGTACATCCGCAGGTTGCTCGGATTGGTGCCGAAGCCGGTGACCTCGGTCAGCGCGGCCGCGGATGCGGGCCCGGGAAGGGCGACCGCGCCCAGTGCCGCCATGGTCGCGGTGACCAGTGCGGCGAGCAGGAGCTTGAGTCTCTTTCGCATCGGGGATTCCTCGCACTCGGGGTGGGAACGGGGACGCTTCGGTGTGGGGAGCACCCTAAGCATCGACCAGTATTTATCTTCGGCCGTGACCGCACCAGGGCCGTCCCAGGAGCCGCGCGAGCGGGGAGCGGGGGCGTATGATCCGTCGGATTTCACGCACAGCGACGACCCACGGCCGTCGAAGGGGACCCCCGGTGACTCGACCGCACATCATCCGAACCGTCGGCGCGCGCGCCGCCGCGGCGGCACTGCTGCTGGCCGCCCTGGCCGGTGGCGTCCATCTGGCACAGCGACCGGACTCCGGCCCGAACGCCGCCGGCGCTGCCGAGACCCAGCGCCTGCTGGCCGAGCGCGAGCGGCAGCACGCCGCGGCGCGGGCCGTCCGCGACGAGGCGAAACGACTCGCCGAGCAGAAGGCGAGCGCCGTGGTGAAGACCGCCGTCGCCGACGCCCGGGCGCTGGAGACCGCCCGGAAGAAGGTGGAGGCGGAGAAGGCTGCCGCCGCCAAGCGGGCCGCCGAGGTGGGCCCGGTGCCCTACACCGGCACGATCCCGGCGGCGTGCCGGAGCCTCAGCGGCAGCCGCGAGGTCGGCTGCGCCCTGATGATCGAGGCGGGCTTCGAGTTCAGCGAATTCTCCTGCCTGAACAAGCTGTGGGACCACGAGAGCGGCTGGAACTACCGGGCCACCAACCCGTCGTCGGGCGCCTACGGCATCCCGCAGGCCTACCCGGGCAGCAAGATGTCCTCGATCGCCGACGACTGGAAAATCAACCCGGCCACCCAGATCAAGTGGGGCCTCGGCTACGTCAAGGGCCGCTACGACTCCCCATGCGGCGCCTGGAACCACTTCCAGGACGCCGGCTCCTACTAGAGATGACGAGAGCGGCCCGCAATTCGCGGGCCGCTCTGTTTCTCGGCGAACCTGACGCACCCGGTCCTCGGCTCAGCATCGCCGCCACTTCGGGGATCCGAAGGTCGTCGCCACCAGGCCGGCGGTGCTCGCCGAGCCTCCGGCGACGCGCATCGTCTCAGCGATGGACAGGTTCACCGAGGTGCCGCACGGGGCCCACGCCGCCTGGTGTGGGACAACGCTGGTGTTCCAAGTACCGGTTCGCGGGCCCGCCACCTTCCTGGTGCCGATTACGGTCCACTCGATGCCGGTGAACCACATAGCAGTCGAAAGGGTCGCGGTCGCGGCCCCGTCGAGAGTGACGGTGGCCTGATTGGCCACCGAGGGAATCAGATAGGTCCACCCGGCCGGAGCCGCCACGCTCACGAAGAGGACACAGCTCTTGTAGTCGTTGCCCGAGACCGAAAAACCGCGATACCGCACCGTGACCGCCCCGGACGGCAGCACCAACGCATCGACGGGCGGCTTGGTGGTGGCGCTGCGGCGACAGCCGCTACCGTTCGCGTTGAGCAGCTTCACGGTGAGTTGCGGTTGTGTCCGCGGTGGTAAGGGACTTGCCGAGGCCGCCGGCACGAGCAGGGAAGTGCCGACGAGCGCCATCACGATGATCTTCAATCCGAACACGGGAACCCCTCGGTTGTTTCACGGCTCACCATCCACAACGGAGACCTTGGCGGCGAGTGGCCGGCCGGCCACGGGGAGCCCCGTCGCCGGCCGGTCGGTGTTCGCATGTCAGCACTGCTTCCAGGACAGGTTGAAGATCGTCGACGCCTTCGAGTCGGTGTCGATGAGCTCGGCGGAACTCGAGGTCTTCCCCTTCACCCGCAGCGTGTTGTTGACGTTCAGGTCGAGCGAGTCATTGCACGGCGCGTAGATGAGGTTGTGGGCGGCGCTGGTCGTGGTCCAGAGGTTGGTATCCGGGCCGCTGATCGAATTGTCGGCCGACGCGTTCCACGGGCTTCCGGTGAACCACGAGTTCATCTGCAACCTGGCCGACGACTGCGCGCCCAGGTCAGGCGTCACCCGGTTGATCACCGAGGTGATCGCATAGGTCCAGCCCTGGGGTACGGACACCCGGATCGACACCTTGCAGTTCTTGTAGTCGTTGCCGTACACGCGGAACGCGCTGTAGGACAGACTGAACGCGGTGTTGTCCGCGGTGGACTGAGCGGAGGTGGTGCCCGCGGGGCAGCCGCTGCCGAAGGCACCCAGGACCTTGAGGGTGATCACCGGCGCCGGTGTCGGCGCCGCCTGAGCCGCCGCCGGGAGAAGCGGCCCGAGCAGCGCCCCCGCGAGGATTGCCGCCGCCTTCTTCTTCGTACGGAACATGAGAACTCCTTTTAACAGTGGTGTTTCCGGAATCAGCATTCCTTCCACTTCAGAAGGAATTTGGTCGATACTCGGACGTCCTGAGCGAACAATTCCATCGAACTCGTCTCGGGCCCGGCGACCCGCAGCGTGGTGTTGAGAATCAAGTTGGCCGACGCGCCACAGGGGGCGAAGATCAGCGAATTGGCGGCGCTGTCCGTCTGCCAGAAGTCGTCGTACGGCCCCTTGAACGTCTGGTCCGCGCGCAGGGTCCACGGGAAACCGGTGAACCACGAGTTCATCATAATTCGGCCGGACGCGCCTCTATCGAGAACGGCATAGCCCCGATTGAAAGCCTCGTACACCGAATACGTCCAGCCCGCAGGAATACCGACTTTGATCTGGACATTGCAGTTCTTGAAGCCAGGCCCAGTCGCCTTGAACTGGCTGAAACTCACGGAGAACGCCGTCTTGTCCGGCACGTCGGTGGTGACGCTCGAATCGTGCAGGCAACCGCTGCCTTTGACAGCCTTGACCTCCAGCGTGACGGCGGGGTCCACCAGCCGCGCCAGCGCCAGCGCCGTCGAGGGCATCAGCGGCACGATCAGCGACACTCCGGCGACCGCGGCCGCCATCATCCGCCCCAACCTGAACATGGGATCCTCCCATTCACTATATGCGTTGGAAATTGCGGAATTGCTGGACACTCTGCCGTCCCGCCACGAATGCAGTGGCCCCGCGCAGTTAGGTGAAAACGGCAAACGTGACCGCTACGCCCGATTCGGCGCCTGCAGATCCACGTCAATCTGTCGCCGCCGGCCCGCAATCACCTTCGGAAAGATGAACATCAGGACGATTGTCGGCTACGCGGACAGTCCGGTGATCTTATAAATGACCCGGTGGCTCATACTGGCACACCGCCCGGATCGCTCCGCCGAGCCTACCCATGCCCTCGCCCGATGGGCTCGAAAGAGCAGCGATTACTCGGAAGCCTGGCCCCTCCACGCCGCGACCGCCCATTCATGGAACTCGGCGTGTGGTGTGCCGGTATCCGGGAAACACGCCCGCGCGGACGTTCTGCCACCTGCGGCACGGCTCCGCGGAGCGGATCTGACAAGGCGGCCAGTATCACCCGGCACCCGGCGCCGAGCACGGCATCGTCGCGGGACGGCCTCCGCTCATCCACCGAGACCCGTTCGATCGGATGCTCATCGCCCAGGCCAAGGTAGAGCATTTGACCTTATTGACCCGCGCCGCCGAGATCCAGAAGTACGACGTCGACATCCTGGCCGTATAACGGCGGCGGTTACGAGACGCGTTCGGGCAGCCGACCATCGTTGACAATCGCCTGGGATGAGGATGCCGGGCGCAACCTGCGGGAGACAGCAATGACGCGAACACTGACAGCCGCGGTTCACCAGGAAGACGACTGGTTCGTTGCCCGCTGCCTGGAACTCGACGTGGCCAGTCAAGGCGAGTCACTGGACGAGGCCCTGGCGAACCTCCGCGAAGCGGTAGAGCTGTACCTGGAACAGGTCTCCGACTTCCTGCGGTAGAACGGTCAAGCAACGACATCGGCCGCCCCACCTAGGCGATGGCAGGGCGGCCGATGATCTTTCAGTGGAGCTGATGACCGCTTACTTGAACCTCGGCGAGCGGGTCGAACAGCTGCGGACGGCCGTCGACAGATAACCGACTGGACCCCACCGAGCACTCCAAGGCCGGGCTAACCTCTTAGCTAAGGAGGCCGTCATGCCTGAAGCAGCCGCGCAGTTCAATATCCACGACGCGAAAACGAACCTCTCGCGGATCATCGACCGCGTCGAGCACGGCGAAGAGATCATCATCAGCCGGGCCGGCACACCCGTCGCCAAGGTGATCCCGCTCAATCGCAGGGTTGACAGGGTCGGCAGAGGCTCCCTCGCCGGTCAACTCGTCGTAGCGGACGACTGGGACTCCGCCGAGGTGAACGAGTCGATCGCACGGGATTTCGGCCTCGCATGAGCCTGCTCCTCGACACTCACGTCGTGCTGTGGTGGCTCACTGACGACTCCACGCTTGCCGCCGAGATCAAGGAACGGCTCGATCATGAACCGGACGTCTACATCAGCCCGGCAACGATCTGGGAAGTAGCGATCAAGCAGTCGCTCGGCAAGCTGGAGAAGCCGGCCGATCTCGCTGAGCGCATCCGCGACAGCGGCTTCCGGCACCTGAACATCACCGTCGAACACGGCATCGTCGCCGGACGGCTCCCGCTGATCCACCGAGACCCATTCGATCGGATGCTCATAGCTCAGGCCAAGGTAGAACACCTGACCCTGGTCACGCGTGACGCGCACATCCACAAATACGACGTGTCCGTCCTACCCGTCTGACTCGCCCACCGCGATGCGGCGTCACCGCAACGCCACCACCCGCCGCGCCCACCGTGATGCGGGGGTTCCGGGGCTCGGCCCCCGGAGCGGAATACCGAAACGGCCCCCGGTTCGCGCCTTCCGCGAACAAGGGGCCGCAATGCCTGGAACCAACTGTCAGAAAGTCGGTGTCTTCCGGGCCTGTGTCTTCCACTTTCGGCTCCCCGGCCACCGGAAGATGTCTTCCACGGAAAGCTTGTGTCTTCCGGATACAACGGCCAAGGGGCCGGGTTCTCCGCCAACGCCTCGGCCCAGTACGGCCTGGCCGCCATCCAGTGCCTAGCCCTCATCGGCGACAAGCTCCCGGGCTGACGCCACCAGGTGATCCAGCACCGCGAGGGTGAGATCGGCCAGCTGGAACCGGTCCACCCTCGTGACGTCCAGGGTCAGCTGGGTCGCGAGCCGCCGGTTCCAGTCGTTGCGGAACACCGGATGCAAGCCGCTGAGGTCGCCGTTGCGGAACTCGTCCAGCACGTCGGCGTCAGCGGGCCGGGCCAGGCCACCGTGCTCGTTCGCGGACAGCGCCTGGCCTAGCTCCGGCCGGCCCCGCTCGGTGAGCATCCGCTGGATCGCCGGCAGCACCAGGGCCGGCAGCAGCGCCACGGCCAGGTCGTGCGCCTCCCGCCGGGCCTCGACCGCGGTCCCGTCGCCCACGTCGACCTGCACACACGGCCGGAACAGCCACCGGGCCGCCGGGGTCTTGCGGCCCTCGGAGCGCACGTCCACACCGATCCACGCGTCCGGGTCGCCGTTCGGGTGCCGCCGCCAGGCCAGGAACATCGGGTTGCCGGGGTTCGAGCGGGTCGCCTCGGCCTGTCCGTCCCGCTTCCGCAGTACCCGATCGAGGTCGAGCGCGACACGGCGGGTGACGAGGTCGGGCACATACCAGCCCCGGGACTCGCCGATGACGCCCTCCGCCTGCTGGTCCCAGCTCGCGAACAGCCCGGCGATCTCCCCGCCGAGCCAGGCGGCGTGCGGATCGGTGCTGTCGCGCCAGGCCCCGTAGAGCTCGACGAGCCCGACCGCCCGCCACGGATCCGGCGGCACATCGCCACGATCCAGAGTGCAGTAGAAGAGAGCCGCCTGATGTTTCGCCGCCCACGCCTGATACCGGTCGAGCTGATCTCCGTGCTCGGTCGACGCGCCCTTCAACTCGAGCACCGCCACCGGATGGTTCCCCTGAAACACGACCAGGTCGAACCGGCTCCGCGCGGCCTTGCCCTCACGCCGGACTCGGTACTCCCCGTCCGGCAGCCCCAGCACCCGGACCAGCGGCGCCGGATCCCGCTCGAACAGAAACGCCAGCAGATCACTGGCACTGTTCTCGTTGGCGATCAGGCGGCCCAGCGCCTCGTTGTTCTCCGGCACTTCAAGATCATAAAACCTTTTCGATGGTACGACCTACCCCTCCATGTGGCACTGGGGGGGTCGTCCCGGCGCCGGATCGTCGCCCGCCGCCGGGCTGGTGCGGTGGTCCCGGCCGGCTGAACCCCAGCCCGGCCTATGCAAACGCTGTGAAGCGTAAGATCAACGTCGAGGCGCTGCTGGCCGAGGCCGCCATCGCCGCATGCGGGCCGATCGTATTCATCGGTCTGGTCCTGCCGCACCTAGCCCGGTTCCTGTGCGGGCCCGGCTACCGGTGGATCCTGCCGTACTCGATGTTGCTCGCCTCAACGTGATGCTGCTCGCCGACGTGCTCAGCCGGGTCGCCAGCGCCCCGGCGAACTGCAGGTCTTCGGCCTGTGCTGCCTGATCGTCCCCGACCCCGTAGCCGGCACCCACTCGTCGTCCCGACTGACAACAAGTGGGTGTCAGCAGTGCGGAAGAGACTCGGGCGAGGCGCTGAGGACCTGAGTCCGGGGAGTCAGAGACTCCCCGGACCTGACCAGTGGAGGTGTTGACCGCCTACTTGAACCTCGCCGAGCAGGTGATAACGCTGCGGAGCTTCCTCGGCGGGTAAGCCGAACCGTCAAAGTTGGTTCACGAAGCGACGCGAGCCGGACAGCGTCGCGAACGCGCGCCCAGTTACGCCGCCGTTTTGACCTCGTAGCCAGCCAGCACACGAGCGCCGCCCGACGGCGAGTCAGAGACCCCGTCCATCGGCGGCATCCAGTTCTCCATTCTCATCGGGCTCGATCTCACTGGGGTACGAACGAGATCTGGCCTCCGGCAGCCGACACCGTTCCGGTGAGATAGAAGGTCACATCGTCGCTGTACGGGGACGTCTGGCCCGACCAGCTCGGCACCTCGGTCCCGGTGACGCTCGCCTTGCCCGGCTCCTCGGTGCGGACGCGCAGGCTCCCGCCCTCCTCCACCAGGATGTGCTGCGGGTACTCGTCGATCGTCCAGCGTGCGTTCCGTACCTCCTGCCAGCTGTAGGAGGAGAATGGACACCCGGGCGGGCTGGTGGTGGTCGACTTGGCACAGCCGTCCAGATAAGCGCGGATCCGCTCGTCGACGACTGAGCGCGCGCTCTCCTTCAGGGTCGGCTGGAGCACCGCCACGACCTCGCCACCGCCCTCCGGTGCGGGCTGACCGCCCACCCGTGTGACGACCTCGTCAGCCGACCA
The DNA here is from genome assembly GCF_019429605.1 of Actinoplanes hulinensis. Classification (NCBI taxonomy): domain Bacteria; kingdom Bacillati; phylum Actinomycetota; class Actinomycetes; order Micromonosporales; family Micromonosporaceae; genus Actinoplanes; species Actinoplanes hulinensis. Next base: position 280,644 of record NZ_JAHXZI010000001.1, read on the forward strand.
CAGCGGATGCTCAGCGAGGCCGACCCGGTACGTCCCGGGATAGGCACCCAGCCCGATCCAGCCCTGCTCGGGATCCGGCGTCAGCGTGGTACCCGCCACGATGACCATGTCGATGCCCGGCGCGGACACGGCGAGGGTCTCGACCCCGTTCATGATCCGCCAGCGTTGGAAGATCCCCGCTGAGGTCGCCTCATCCTGTCGCAGGTAGAAGATCTTCTCCGCACGTTCCCCGCCCAGCCTGAACTCGACACGGACCGTCGCCATCTCCACCGGGGTGTCGTAATAGGGATCCTCGGAGGGGGCCGCACCGCCTTCCGGCATGGTCGACTCCAGCACCTTGACGTCGATGGGCGGCTCGTACCCGGAGGAACCGAGCACCTGGGAGGTCAGCAGGCTGACCTCGCCCGCGGCGCCCGGCACGAGCGTGTTCATGACCTCGGCGGCGTCCCGGTCAGCGAGCGCGGAGAAGTACGCCTCGACGGTGTTCGCAGGGTCGAAGAAGACACTCTGCACGGCTTTGACAGCGGACACACCCAGAAACAGCACCCCGAGCACGACGGCCGCGACGATCAGCGGCCGGGGAGTCCGCGACGTGGTACTGACGAAGATCTCGTTCGCTGCGGCGGCTGCGGCGGCTGCGGGGTCACCCGGTGACTCCGGCGGGGCGGCCGACGTTCCCAGACGATGCCCGCAGTGCGAGCAGAAGCGGGCCACCACGGTGTTGAGGTGCGCGCACTCCGTACAGGCCTGCACCGGGGCATCGACCGGATGTCCGCAGCGCAGACACTCGTCGAATCCTGGCAGCAGGGCAGTCCGGCAGTGCGGGCACGCGGCTGTCACGACCATGCGATCCACCACCCGTTCAGACGCCGGGTTCGGTGACGATGACGGGGAACGGGAAGGCCGGGGCGTCCTCGTCCGGCAGCGGGTAGTCCTTGCCCGGTTCCTCGATGGCCTCCAGCCGCAGCTCGTTGGCCGGGTGGGTGGCGCAGATGGCGGCGTTCCAGCCGTTGCGGCCGCCTTCGAAGGAACGGAGCCGGTTCAGAACCTTCCGCATGCCGGCCCGGTATCCGGCCAGTACGGCGCCCTCGTCGGCACGGAACTCCGCCCGACGTGAATCCGAGGCCTGCATCGGCGCCACGAAATACTGCACGGTGATGAAGACCGGCCAGAGCGCCAGCCAGATCAGGAATCGCAGGAAGCCGTTCTGGGTCCGGTCACGCAACCATCCGCCGCCTGCCTGCACGACATAGAGCGGAAGAGCCACACCGCGTACGAAGGCAGTGGAGATCGCGTCGCCGTTTCGCCAGTGAACGAGCTCGTGGGCGATGGTCGCGGCAATCGCATCGGGGGTGTGGATGAAGCTGTCGATCATGCCCTTGTGAATGACGATGTGCCGGGTGTGGGCGTAGGCGGCCGCCTCGGCACTGTCGTGGGTCAGCACCACCGGGTGGTTCCGGAGTCCTAGCCGATCCGCGGCACTGCGGACCAACGGCAGCAGCAAGTCGGCCTCCCGGCGGCTCAACCGCCGTGCCCCGGTGACGACGAGGATGCGGTGCTCGAACAGCACCCGATAGAGCGTGTAGAGCAGGCCGACCACGAACCCGATGATGATCGCGCCCACGACGGTCGCCACCCCGTCGACGACACCCTCCTGGAACGGCCCGAGGAATACCCAGATCATCCCGAGCAGGAAACCGATCAGCGCGCCGAGCAGCACCGCGAGGACCGCGGCCTGGACACCGCTGGACTTGTTCAGCAGGTTCTCCATGGCGTCGCCGAGAAACGGCACCGACCGCGCCGATTCCGGAAGAGTTCGCTCACCGCGCAGCCCGCTGTAGAAATAGGCCCCGATCCCACTGAAAACGGCGAAAACCGCGGCCGCGAACAGCGCACCGGGCACGTAGAGCCAGGCCGCGATGAACGCCGCGACGACACCGCGCGCGTTCCGCAGAATGCCGGCCCGGAGCCACGACGTGACACTCACGAACTCCGCAGGGCGCCCGACGGTGAACCGGCTCGCAATCTCACCGCTCGGAACGGGCCGGTCCGGGACGGCTGTCACCGGCGGTGTCGTCGCGGTGCTGATCTGGCCGCCGTCCTGGGTTTCCTCCGCCACCGATCCCCCCGAGAATCACGCTCTTGAATAGTGATGGCAGTGAGTATTGTGCAACCGGGCCGCTTCGTGCTTCCCCGTTTCGGACCACCATCCGACAGGACGGCAGCCGGCCCCGATCCACCGTTTTTCCGCAGACACGAGGGGGCGACGCGGTGCGAATCACCGTGCGGGCAAGCGACCACCGCGATCCGGACCGGCAAGAGGGCGCCCTGGCAGCCTTCCTCGATCAGCAGCCGCAACTCCGGGGCCGCGTTCAGCTCATCGGCGACGGCCAGCAGGCCGGAGGCATCAGCCAGTCGGTCGCCATGATCATCATCGACCTCGGCCCCACCGTCCTGGGCACCTTCGCCGGCCTGGTGATCGCCTGGCTACGCCACCGAACAGGCAGCACCCAGGTCACCATCACCCGAGCCGACGGCACGAAGTTGGACCTGCAGGCCCAGCGGGTGAAGAACCTGTCCGGCCCCGAGCTGACAGCCCTGGCCGCCGAACTAGGCAAGGCCCTGAACCCCCCACCCCCCGCCGTCAGCCCGGCCCAGCACCAAGAGCAAGCCCCAACACCAGACCCCCGCAGCATCAACGACCCACAAACCCCGTGACCAACCACAGGACGTGACGATGCAGGGCCGGTGCGGGATGAGCCGATCGATAAGCACGATGGATCGGAACCGGGCGCCTTAACGTGATCGACTGGCCGCCGCCGTCAGAGGGGTCGGAACCAGTCCTCGATGATCGAAGCTCCGGAGGACCTGCCTCGACCAGGCGTCCAATGCCCGGACCAGTGCGGCGGGTCCGCGTTCGTCGATCTCGCGGACAAATCTGACCACTTCCCAGACGCCAGGCCCATATGCCTGAATCGCACGACGCCCGGAAGGCCCTTGCGCCTGGTGTTCCGGCCTCACGGAGCTACCGATTCGCTCTTCACTCTCCCCAGCCGACGCTCACAAACGAAATGATGCCCCGGCCGATTGGCCGGGGCATCATTTGATCTTGAAGTGGAGGTAGTGGCCGCCTACTTGAACCTCGGCGGACAGGTAGCCAACGTACGGCTCGCCCTCGCCAACACCCCGGCGGCCGCCGGCAACGCTGACCAGCCTGACCCTGCGGGTCATCGCGACCGCAGGAGCAAACTGTAAATCCGTCGCAAAGCTACAGAAGTTCGGATTCCTACCCGCCACAAGCTAGAGGAGAGGCCCTGGTACCGATGGAACGCTGATTGGGGCCGTTCTCGTTGTGATCCAGCGAGTCCGGCAAGATCCGGTCGCAGAAGGGCGACTACGGGAACGCGCAGAGAGCCTCCCTCACCGCTATCCGTCCGCCGACGACCCAGGAAGCAGACAGGCAACGGTGCCGCCACTGATCACTTCATAGAGATGATTTTGGACGCTGGCGCCCGGCACCGGCCTGTTCGGCTATGCCTGGGTCGACGGTGGCCTGAATAGCCACCCCATCCCAAAAGCTAAAGATCGCCGCCGGATGCGTCCGATCGGGCTGTCTTCCTCAAAGCCACGATCGCGGCCACTCACCGCTGACTACAAAAGACGTGAAGCCGTCTGCTGCAAGATCCTCCACCCACAGGGGTGGAACGGCTTGCACCAGCAGAGATGCGGGATACCCGGGCACACCCGTGTTCCGGAGGACTACGGCAGGAGTCTGCACAGCGACTGTCAGCACCCTGGGGTTCGTAGCAGCCTCGGCACGGGCGACAGCGCTGTTCGTAAAACCTGAGTAGGAGTACAAAACACCGATACCGGCGCCAACGTCAAGTAGCTTGCCGACGAACTGGTCAACCACTTCGATAGACACTGGCCGCCGGTAGCGCTTGCACTCGATCGCTACGTGAACCTCGATCGTTTCCAGGACCGTGCCGACGACCCAGACATCGATCTGTCTGTCGGTCTGGCTGAGTCGTCCTCTGACTTTCTCGTTATGGACGATCTTCGCGCCGGGGTCCAGCTGCTTGAGTAGATCATGCACTGATTCCTCGTACCGCCTCCACAACACGTCATCCGGCGGCCCTGGGTTCGCGTCCATCAAGTCCCATCGTAGGTGCTGTCTCGCACCGAGCCGCATTGAACGGAGGGGCAGATCGAACACTCGTCGCCGTACCTGGGAGATCCGGCCGAAGGCTCGTCGACGCGCTGGCCGATGCCGGACGGAGGACGCCAGCAGGCCGAGCGCCGCCGACCCGCGCCGCGCTCGCGCGCGAGGCCTTGATGGCGAGATCAAACTCGGCAAAGTCGCCTTGCTGTAAGCAGTAAGCTCGCCGCCAAGACCGGCGAGACTATCTCAGGACGGGCGAGCAGATAGGTACCGGATACCGGGACATAAGGGGCGAGGTCGTCCTAACAAATCAGTAGTTATCTAAACCTTAAAAAGGAGATTTTGGTGGAACCGGCATACATCCCTCTCTCGCAGGCAGTTGGCGAACTTCGCACTGAAATTATTGCGGCCGTCAAAAACGCGAAGGGCGAAGACCTCCGCTTCGCTCTGGAACAGATCGAAGTCGAATTTCAGGTTGTTGCCACGACTACGGGGAAGGCAGAAGCACGGGCGAGCATCTGGCAAGTTGTCACCCTTAAGGGATCGATCGAACATGCGAACGCCGCAACCCATAAGGTCAAGCTGGTTCTGAAACCACGTCAAGAGGGATCTCCCGATGAAACCCTAATTGGAGACGAGGTCTCAGAGCGACCGCAATAATCCGAGAATGTATCAGACAGTGAGGGAAGAACTAATAGTAGAAGTTTACGGATCAAGGCTCGGGACGGGCTATGCCATTGCACCTGACCTTATCCTGACAGCACGGCATGTCGTCATAGGTGACACGAACGATAAGCCGGTCAGCATACGCCCGCTAGGATTACCCGATTGGACCAGCGCATCAGTGGTTTGGGCTGGCACACCAAGCCTCGATGCAGCGCTTCTTAAGGTTGAAGAACCGCTCTTTCAGGAATCGCTGGCTCTCCAACCGATTGACTGGGGTCGCCTATCGCCGAGTCAATCCGTACTCTGTCGGGCAACCGGTTTTCCGGCGTCTCAAGCCAAGATAAATGGAACCAGAGATACTGACACGATTGCCGGTTCAACGCTTCCTCTGGCATCTCAAAAGAGCAATCGGATAGTCGTCGCATCACCCTATGGCGGACCTACAAAGACACCGACTGAGGGATCGCCGGACGCCTGGGGCGGAATGTCAGGAGCAGCGCTTTTCTCCTCACCCGATGCCTATCTAATTGGAATTGTTACTCACTCTCCGAAGAATTTTGGAAGCAACCGCCTAGAGGCTACGCCGATAACGCAAGTGATATCTAGCCCGGATTTTTCATCCTTAGTAGGCAATATCAGTCTCAAGACGGTCGGCGAAGATGGGGTTCTTCTACGTCCTATAGCTAAACGCCTCCCTCAACGCTATCCGGATTCGTGGCTCCTGGATCCGCAGTACGCGGTCGTTGACTTCGTTGGGCGATCGACCGAGCTGGAACAGCTAAAGGGCTGGGCGGCAGAGAACACAAACTTGAGCGTGGCCATTGTTATCGGCTCTGGCGGGAGCGGAAAAACCCGGCTTGCTATCGAACTGGCCCAGCATTTCGCAATGAAGGGCTGGGATGCCGGACTTCTGTCATCTGAGGACTCTGAACGATGGTCATTCAATAGCCTTCCATATCCAACTCTTCTTATAGTTGACTACGCCAGCCGTCATCAGAGCTCTCTGAGTAAGTTGCTCATTCACTTAAATAGCATGGCTTTACATCAGCCCGTCAAGATACTCCTCTTAGATCGCCGTATGGGATTCTGGTGGGAGAACTTAAATCGTGCGACCAAGCGGGTGGCTGAGGAAATCTGCGACTTAAAGCTCTCTCTAACATCAGCAGATATCAGCGATTCAGAGCGGAATTCCCATGCTCAGCACGCTTTGACTGCATATAGCAGAATATTTGGGATAGATCTACCAAAAATTGACGAAGCTGGATATTCGAGGTTAGATACGCCGCTGCTAATTCACATGAACGCCCTTCTCCTATGCCGGACAGGAGAAGCAACGGTTTCTTCCCGCTCTCCCAAAGACGTTATCTTAACTCGACTTCTTGATCGCGAACGTGAACGCTGGGAGGAGGCCAGATACATACACGAATTGACGGAGCTAAGCTCAATACAGTCTCAGCGGGCGGTAGCACTTGTTGCGCTCACACGTCCCGCACTGTCTCAAATTGAGACGATGATTGAGGCCATCTCGGACTTCGGCGCACCCTCTCTCCGCTCGCGGATTGCAAACTGGCTCGAGGACCTGTTCGATGACAACGCAGGGAGCCTGGGAGCACTGGGGCCAGATCTTCTTATTGGGAAGCTTCTAGCAGACACAGCAGATCTTAGATCGCTACTTATGGGGTTACTGGATTGGGGCGGGTTAACCACTGATCAGCGGGTTCGCGCGCTTCACATTCTTACGATATCTGCGGAGGACTCCGTCCGAATTAAGGAAATTTTTGCTGATTTCCTTATTGCGAATCTAGAGGGGTTGATCGAAGCCGCCGTCTCTGATCAACAAGATGACGTAATTGACTCGCTGCACACAGCGCTTTCGTCGGCTGAAAGCTCGCACAGACTATCGAAAGCTACGGATCTTGTTTGGGCGAAGTTGCCACGCCGAAATGATCGACTTGCGTTTCTCACGTCGGAAATTGCGGTCCTTCGCGCCCAGTGGCATCGGAAACGAACACCTGGACTCGTATCAGATGTCGCAAACCTCGGCTCAGATGACCTACTGAGCGAACGCTTCCGCAATCTTGGAGGCGCACTGATGGACAGTGCCGAAGCAAGGTCGAACGTTGGGTCTTGGGGAGAAGCTGTCAATGATATCGCCGAAAGCGCTTCGATTTACAGAGCACTCTATATAGCCAATGACGACATCGATGATGCCGACCAACTCGCCATATGCCTCAGTCGGGCGGGACTCTATCAGCGAAACATGGAATCCAACGAAATAGCGGTTGATGCTGGCGAGAGAGCCGTCCGCCTTTGGCGGGAAGTAGTTCAACGCAAGCCACATCGCCGCACCGAGCTCGCAATCGCATTGACTAATCTTGCTGGCTCTTACTGTTCCGCCGGCAGGCCGTCAGCCGGATTTCGGCACTGCACGGAGGCGATCACGATACTTAGCAACGAGATTCGGGCACATGAATCCGAACAGGTTCGAGACGCTCTCGAAACCGTCTATGTTGAATTCGCACACCATTGCATGGAAGCCGGCTACTTGAAAACCGCAAAGACGAACCTGCAGAAGTCTTTGCGGTTCTCGAACGCCTCAGATCCGGACAACGGATACTATAACAAACTTATGGCAGAAATCTCTTTGCGCGAAGAAGAATTCGATGCAGCCATCGCGTATGCCGAGACCGCCGCAATGGCGTATCTCGCGAAGGCCAAGCAAAACATTTCTAGAATCTTCTGGTTCCGCGGCGCGATGCGCCTACTGCTTGAAACGTTCGAGAAGGCCGGCCGGACAGCAGAAGCGCTACAGATGCGCGAAGAGTTTCCCGAACTATTGCGAGAAAGCACATCGCAAGAATATGAGTCCGAAAGAAGCAAGATTGGGGATCGAGCACTTATACTGCTTTTCGGTGGAAACTAGCGCCAGCCTTCCGGAAGCCGGGTGCTCCCGCCGAAGGCATCCCTCGGGTCGATACCACAGCAAAGGATCGGCCGGCGCGCCGGGCGATGCCGTGCATGCGCGGCTCCTTGATCGAAGAAAGCCAATTCATCGATTGCACGGGGCCTGCCGCTGGCCGGACCACAGTAGGGACGACAAGACATTCCCTAGACGTCCGGCAAGACGTGGTTGGGTTGCTGCTAAGCAGGTTCGAGGCTGTGAGCAACGCCGAGGCAGCCACGTTCCAGGGGTCACGACGCGCCCTGAAGCCGTGCGGTGCGGGGTGGCAACGGCGTCAACCAGGGTCCGGTCGTACATGCTCCCAACGCTGTGCGACCGGGCCTCTGTTTGCTCGTCAGCTTGCGGAGGAAGCGATGCCACGTTCACGTCGGCATGCACCGACCTCGACCCCGCCGAAGCACCGCCTCGGAAACGATCATCGACCGTCACGCCGCTGGTGGGCGCCATGGCGTTCAGGCTGCACCTGTGGGCTCAGCGGTTGGCCCTGCCAAGCCAAGCGGGCATCCCCTTCGCCTGCACCAACCCGAACGTCAGGCCCGGCGTCCGCCGGTCCGGCATCGAGGATCTTGCCGGGTACGTCCTGGGATGGGCCGACGATCCTGCTCACCCCGCTACTCACCCGCGGGCAGCGGTGGCGCAGCAACGGCGGTGCCGAATGAGCGCCGGCGTGCTGCATGTTCCCGACCGCCCGTCCTGGCAGTGCCGTCAATGCGGCGCGGCCTGGCCCTGCGAACCGGCCAAGGACGACATCGTCGCCACGACGGACCGAACTTGTCGGATGATCTATCTGGGCCTGCACCTGGCCGATGCGATCGTCGATCAGCCGGGTGCCGATCCGGCCGCCGTCTTTGACCGCTTCGTCGGGTGGGCCCGCAACTCCTGAGCCGCCGCCCACACTCTCTCGAACGAGTCCAGGTAGGTGCTGGCCATCCCGCCCTGGGTCGCCAGTCGCAGGTGCAGGACGGGCGACCGAGAAGCGGCACAGCCGTAGGCGTGGGTGTTGACCATCAACTCGTCGTCAGCCCGGTAGATCGAGTTGTAAAGCACGGTGTCATGCGACCGAACAGACACTCCCCGCTCATCCATCAACGGCCGGAGCAGGATCAACGCGTTGTCGATGCGCGTGGACATCATCTCGCCGATCCGCTCGTCGGCACCGCGCTGGGCGACCTGAGCGCCGTCCATGTCGCCGAGCGCGATCCGAACTCGTACGCCGGCTCGGGCCTTGTCCCGAAGGATGCCCAGGACGCCGGCGTCTTCGGCCAGGAAAAGACTGCTGTACGCGAGGATGCCGACCTCCCGCTCAGCGCCGGCGAACAGCTTCCGCCAGGTGTCCGCGGGTACGGAGCAGCGCTGGGCGTACGTCATCAGGATGTCGCCGGTGTCCGGTGCCGCGTGCTCGCGAGCGTCGATGCCGGGCCAGAGGTCGCGTTCCGGCCATCCGGTCAACGCCACCAGCGCGGTGCGGTGACGCGGGTACGGCAACCGGCCGCTGATCCACCGGTCAACGGTCTTGGGATCGACGCTGAGCCGCCCGGCCACATCCACGGCATCGAGTCCGGCCGAGCGCAGCGCCCGAGACAGGGGGTGCTTCATCGCGTTCCTCCCCGGGTGTGGAGTTCCAGCCAGCATAGCCAAGAAGTCCCAAGACGTCCCAGGACGCGGTTCACAGTCCGTGATCATGCGCGGATCCTGGATCGAACATCAGGAACTGTCCGGCCGAACGCCCGCCCGGCTCGGCGCCGATGACGACCGAGCGAGAGGGAGTGCCGATAGTGGCCGACGACAACCTTCACCAAGCCGAGGCCGCACGGCAGGCCGCCGATCGGCTGGCGCTCGCCCTCGAAGAAGTCGGCTTCGATGTCGGCATGGCGTTCCCCGGGCTCCGGAGTGGTTGGGACGGCTCCGCCGCACCCGGCGTCCTGCTCGGGGCGGTCACCTGCGAGGTCGCTGCCGACCTGGCGGCGATTCTGGGTAACGCCGCCGAGGCCGGTGTGACTCTCCCGCCCCGGTGAAACACTGGCCACTACGCTCGGCTCAGCAGTGACACGGCCGGGAGGATGGACACCGTTGGCGCCACGGACGACAGCATGGGGTGCGTACAAAAGCATCGTTGTGGCCATCCGCGCCCGGATCACCGAAGGCGAGTTCGCTCCGGGATCGAAGCTTCCCTCCGAAGCCGCCTTGTGCGAGCAGTACGAGGTCTCCCGCAACACCTTGCGCCGCGCCCTAGACGAACTCGCGGCCGAAGGACTTCTCGTCACCCAGCCGGGCCGGGGCCGGACCGTGGTCGACGGCATCGAGGCGAGCCACACCCCGATGCCGCAGTACCGCAGCATGGCAGCCGAACTCCGCGCCCTCATCGAGTCCGGCGAGCTGGCCCCCGGTGACCCGCTGCCGAGCGAATCCGCGCTGGCCGAGCGGTACGGCGTCGCCCGGGGAACCGCCCGGCACGCTTTGGCCGAACTGGAGGGCGCCGGCCTCATCGAGTCGATTCACGGGAAGGGCCGCTTTGTTCTAGACCGCTAGTCTCGGTCGTGTGGAGGATGTCTCGTGGGCGCGCGACCTGGCAAGGGACCTTCTGATCGATACGTTGCCGCGCCGCTGGGCACACTCCCAGGGCGTCGGCCGCAAAGCCGAATCGATCGCCCACCTACTCGGCGACGACGCCGAGAAGGTGGTGTGCGCGGCCTGGCTGCACGACATCGGCTACGCCCCGAGTCTGGTTCAGAGCGGCTCCCACGCGCTCGACGGCGCGCGGTATCTCCGGGACGTCACGCACGCCGACGACATCATCTGCCGGCTCGTCGCCCACCACTCCTATGCCGTGGTCGAAGCCGGTCGACGCGGGCTTGCCGCAGAGATGAAGGACGAGTTCCCCGCCGTCGGAGGGTTGCCCGCCCACGCGATGGTCTACAGCGACATGACCACCAGCCCCGACGGCGATCCGGTGGAGGTCGAGAAGCGGCTTCAGGAGATCGCCGCGCGATATGCGCCCGGCAGCGTCGTCGCGGACTCCATTGCCGAGGTCGGTCCCCGCATCGTGCACTCCGTGCGGGTGATCACCGGCCTGTCAGGCTTCCGGGCCGGTTAAGTCGGTGGACTGGCCCGCCTGAACCAGCGTGCCTTGCTCGTCACGGGTCCATCGCCGGCCGGCGCTGTCCTGGAACTCGATCTGGATCGGTTCGGGGTCGACGTACGTCCGCAGCCAGTCGGCGGGCGCCGGCCGGCGGATGGTCTGGCCCGGCGGCACGAGGCCGACGAACTCGGTGACCTCCGGGCCGTCCGGGCTGGGTAGCGGTAGTTCTACCTCGTAGATCGGCATGTCGCTGGCGTTGTGGATGTGAAAGGCCAGCTCACGACTGCCATCCACCTTGCGGTGCATCTCCACCCAGGCGCTGATCTTCGCAGCCTGTTCCTTGCGCTCATCCTCGGACCGTTCCGCTTCCCGGCGCTGCTCCTTACGCAGGAGCCGGAATCCCACCACGAACGCGCCCACGGTGCCGATGGCCGAGAAGGTGTCTGCGGCGTCGCCGATCCATCCGCCGTCAGCCAAGGTGAGGCCGTTCCTCGTGGGCCAGGTACCGCTCGATGCGCATCCGCATCGAGCGGTCCATGGTCAATCCGGCAACGTCGCCCGGCTCCACCCACCGCACCTCGCGGGATTCCGCACTGGGCGTTGGCTCACCGCCGACGGGGCGCGCCGTGAAGACCACGGAGAACTCCTGACGTGCTTCGCCGTCGCTGGTATAGAGAATGACGTGCCGCGGATCGGTGTAGAGGCCGACCAGCCCGGTGATCTCGACCTTGATCCCGGTCTCCTCGAACGTCTCCCGGACCGCCGCTTCCGGCAGCGACTCACCGAAGTCCATCGCGCCGCCCGGCAAGGCCCAGTTGTCGTTGTCGGTGCGGTGGATCAGCAGGATCCGGCCTCGCTCATCAGCGGCCACGACATTGACCGAGGGGACGATCGAGTTCGCGGCCGGGGCGTCCGGATCATCGAAGTAGTCGATACGGCCTGACATGACCGGTCACCTCACTCCAACGGGGTCGCGCCGTCCCACACGCGCTCGAAGCTGTCCAGGTAGGTGCTGACCATGCTGCCACCGGCGACTTTCCGCAGGCGGAGAACCGGGGCCTCGGCCGCGGTGAAGCCATAGATGTGGGTGTTCACCAGAACCTGGTCGTCGGCCCAGTAAATCGAGTTGTAGAGCACCGTGTCGTGCAGGCGGAACTCGATGCCGTCGAGGTCCCGCAACGGCTGGTACATCACCAGTGCATTGCGGATCTTCGCGGCCATGGCGTCATCGACGCCCTCATCCGCTCCGCGCTGCGCCACCGACTCACTGTTCGGATCGCCGAGCAGGATCCGCACCGGCACGCCGGCGTCGGCCTTCTCCCGGAGCACCTTGCGCACGCCGGCGTCCTCGGAGAGGAACAAGCCGCTGTAGACCAGGACGCCGATCTCGACCTCGGCGGCCTCGAAGAAGTTGCGCCACGTCTCGGACGGGACGGCCCAGCGGTGCGGGAACACGTTGACGATCTCGCTCTCCGAGGCGTCCGCGACCTGGCTGCGTGACAGCGCGTCGGGCCACAGGTAGGCCTCGTCGACACCGAGCTTCGCGGCGACCGCGTACCGATGCCGGCGGTACGGCGTCCGGCCTGCGATCCATCGTTCGACGCTCTTGGGATCGACCTTCAAGGCTACGGCGAGATCGGCCGGGGTGATTCCCCGTTCGAGGAGTGAGGTGCGCAGGCGATCGTTCGACATCGTCATCTCAGGCTAGGACGTCCCGGCAAGACGCTCACTTTAGGACAGACATCTCGCACACGTCCAGCTACGTGGTGATCACGTCCCGCTGATCCAGCGCATTCTCGTTGGCGTCGGTGCGACCGCGCCGACAGAGCGAGAGCCGCATCGATCCAGACCCTGCTTGACAAGCCGGGGAAACGTCACGACTCTAGATCTGTACATGTTCAACATGTTCAGATTCATGGCGAAGGATTCGGATGAAGCGGCTCCCTGTGAAGGGAGGAACCCATGTTCAGCAACCCCCGTCCGGGCGAGGAGCCCACGTGCGACTGCGGTGCCCGGCTCGACGCCGAACACCCCGAGCGGTGCCGGAAGTGCTCCGCCCGGAATCGGTGGCAGCGGCGCCGGGCCAACGCGGCAAGGCGCAACGGTCCCGGCCGCAAGGGGCGCCGCACGACGGACCGGCGGCGGCCCGCGTGATCGTCTCCGTCTCGGCCGTCCTGCTGCTCGGCGTCTTCGTCTATCTGCTCTGGCGGTACGCCCGCCTGCCGCTCTGGCAGGCCGCGATCTGTGCCCTGTTCGGCTACCTGCTCGCGGCCTCGTCACTCGGCCCCGGCATCGCCGACGGACTCCAGAGCCTCGCCCGCTTCATCTCCGGACTTCACCTCTAGGAAGGGGAATCCATGACGACCACCCGCCATCGCGACGGTTGGGTGATGGTCGGCATGGCGGTCGCCGCCGCCTCGGCGGCGACCGCCAGCTTCACCGGCCTGCGCGGACTGGCACTCGCGGCCGGCTGGCCCGAGCGGCTCGCCTGGTTGCTGCCGCTCACCATCGACGCGTACGCGATGACGTCCACCCGGGTCTGGCTCGCTCCGGGCCGATCGCGCAGCGGTCGCGGCTACGCGCAGGCCAACGCCATCGGCGCGATCGGCGCGAGCATCATCGGCAACGCCGTCTACCACATGCTCACGGTCGGGCTGCTGACCGTGAGCTGGCCCATCGTCGTCTCGGTCGGCGCGGTCCCGGCCGCGGTCCTCGGACTCACCGCGCACCTGCACGCCCTCCGCTCGGTCCACCCGGAGGAGGCGAACCGGCCGCGTGAGGACGGTGCACGGTCCGGGACCCGGGACGGGACCGAGGACGGGGCAGGAAATCAGTCCGCCCCCGTCCCGGAGACCCTTGCCCGGACCGGTCCCGAGTCCGGTCGCCGGTCCCGGCGCCGTGCGAAACCTCGGACCGACGACCAGCTCATGGCCGCCGCCCGAGAAGCCGACGCCCGCTACCGCGCCGGTCACGACGGTCACCCCATCACCAGGGACGCGCTCCGCACCGCCCTGCGCATCGCCGGCCCCCGGGCGACCGAACTCCGCCGACGGCTCACGGCCGAGTCGAGTGAGCCGACCCCAGCCGCGACATCCGACCGAAAGGAGGCGCAACCCGCCACATGACCACACACCCCGAAAGCCCGCGACCCGTCCTCGACGAGGAGACCATCTGGACCCACCTGCACACCGCGCTCAACAGCCGAACCCCGCTCGACGTCTGGACCGCCGTCGCCGACGTTCCCGTCCTGCTCGCCGAGGTCGAACGGCTCCGTCGACTGCTGGCCTGGACCCGGATCGAGCACGCGAACCTGTTCGCCGCTGCCCGAGCCACCCTTGCGGCGCACCGCGACGGCGAGGACGACGCGCTCTACTACGTGCGCGACGAGGTAACCGCGCAACGAGACACGCTGATCACGGCAGGCCCTCAATGAGGGCCTACGGCCGACGGCACCGGCGCTGGCGCCGTCACGGGCAACCGCTCCTTCTGGTCGACGACCGGCCCGGCCTGATCGACGTGCTCGCCGCACTCGGCCGGTGCGCATATCGGTACCGCTCCGAACTGGCCCCGCTCACCCTCGCCGCCGCCCTCGACCTGACCGCCCTGTGGCTGCACGCCGCACACTCGCGCGGCTGGGGTTGGGCGCTCGTGGTCACCGGTGCGGCGGCACTGCTCGCCTTCCTGCGCGGTGTGCCATGGGGCGCGACCCGGTCCGAGGAACGCACCTACGCCACGGTCGTGACCGTCGTCGGCGGTGGATGGCTCACCGCCGCCACCGCCCTCGGCCCGGGGCAGCGGCCTATACAGATCCTCCTGTTGGTCGCGACGGTGACCGGCGGCATCCCGTGGTGGGCGCATCGGCGGCGGCGAGCCCGGGTCCGCGTGGACCGCACCATCCAGGCTTGGCCCGACCTGGCCGAACAGATCGGCCTCGCGGGTTCCCGGGTGCTGTCGGCGGTGGTCGACGTGTGGGGCTGGCGAGCCAGGATGACACTGCGCGCCGGGCAGACCGTCGCGGATGTCATCGCCCACGTCCCCGCGATCGAATCCGGGCTCGGCACCCGGCCCGGCGCGGTCCGCGTCGAACCGGACCCGGCACACGCCGGCCGCTTCGTCATGCGGGTGCTGGCCGAGGACCCGCACGCCAACGCCGTGCCGTGGCCCGGCCCGGCCGCCGGATCGGTCAGCGATCCGATCCGGCTTGGCGTCTTCGAGGACGCGACTGATGTTCGGGTCCCGATGCTGCGGCGGCACGTGCTCATCGGCGGCATCGCCGGGGCCGGCAAGAGCGGCATCCTCAACGTCATCATCGGCAACCTGGTCGCCTGCCCGGACGTCGTTCTCTGGGGCATCGACCTCAAGGGCGGCATGGAACTACGCCCGTGGGCGCCCTGCCTGGCCAGGCTCGCCACCACCCCGACTGAGGCGGCGGCGATGCTGCGAGACGCCGTCCAGGTGCTCGAAGCGCGAGCCCGCGCGATGGGCGACAGCTCCGCACGGCTCTGGCTCCCCACCGAGCGAGCCCCCGCTCTGGTCATCGTGATCGACGAGTACGCGGAACTCGCTGACCACGCACCCGCCGCCGTCGAGAGCGCCGACTCGGTCGCCCGGCGCGGCCGCGCGGTCGCCGTTACCCTGCTGGCCGCCACCCAACGCCCGACCCAGCAGGCCATGGGCAAGGGCGCCGTCCGCTCCCAGATGGACGTCCGGCTGTGCCTACGCGTCCGTGAACGCCGGGACACTGACCTGATTCTCGGCCAGGGCATGCTCACGGCCGGCTGGCACGCGCACACCCTCGACGCACCCGGCAAGTTCCTCGTCTCGGCCGAAGGGTTCGGCCAGCCGCGCCGAGCCCGCGCCTACCTGGTCACCGACGAGAACGTCCGCGCCTGCGCCGAGCGCTACGCCCCTGAACGCCCCGACCTGGACCAGCTCTCCGCCGACGCAATCGAAACGGGCGCCGACGACGTCCTCGACCCCGACCTCCTCCCCGGCACCGACCCGGAGGACACGTTCTGGGCGGCCCTGGCCGATGCCCCTGATCAGGGACTCTCCGTCCCGCAACTCATGCAGCTCACCGGAATGAGGCGCACATGGATCTACGACCGACTTCAGGTTCACGCCACCGCCGACCGCGTCGTCCAGGTCAACCGGGGACGCTGGCGAGCCGCCGATGCGTAGTGCGGAACGTCCGCGCGGACGTCCGTACCCCCGCGCGCGTCTGCGCACCGATTCGCGCGGACGGACGACGGACGGACATCCGCCCGGATGACGAGACCGGCACCCCGATCCGAGCGCCGCCGCCCACGGCGGCAGATACGCCGCATCAGCATCGACCCTGACGTCCTGGCCCGCGTGCTCGCCGTGATCGCCGAGGACGTCGTCCGCAAGTCACCACCACACCAGGATTGAGGAGGAAATACATGGCCTCGCGTCGCAAGCGGGCATTCAGCTACCTGCGCGTGTCCTCGGCCGGGCAGGTCAACACCGACTACGACCCGGAAGGCATCTCCCTGCCGGCCCAAAGGTCGGCCATCCAGCGCCGTGCCGCCGAACTGGACGCGGAGATCGTCACCGAGTTCGTCGAGCCCGGCCGCTCCGCTACGACCGTCGACCGCAGGCCGGTCTTCCAGGAGATGATGGCCCGGCTCAAAGCTGAGAAGGGCGTCGACTACGTGCTCGTCTACGCCCGCTCCCGGCTGCACCGCAACTCGATCGATGCCGCCATCACCAAACGCGACCTCCGCAAGGCGGGCGTCACCCTCATCTCGGTCATGGACTACACCGAGGACTCGGCGATCGGCGACCTGGTCGCCACGGTGCTCGACGGCGTCAACGAGTACCAGTCCCGGGCCTCGGGAGCCGACATCGCGTACAAGATGGGTCAGAAGATCGTTCGAGGTGGCTCGGTGGGCCGGGCGCCGATCGGCTACCTCAACGTCCGGGAGAAGTTCGAGGGACGAGAGGTACGCACGGTCGCCGTCGACCCGGTGCGCGGCCCACTGGTCCGGATGGCGTTCGAGCTGTACGCGACCGGTAAGTACGGGTTCCATGCGCTGATCGCGGCCCTGAGCGACGCCGGTCTGCGCACCCGGCCGACCAAGCGGTACCCGGCGGGAACCCCGCTCTCGCTGAACTCGCTCGGCAACCTGCTCCGCGACCGGTACTACCTCGGCTACGTGGCCTACCGGGAGGTCGAATACCAGGGGCGGCACGAACCGCTGGTCGCACCGGAGGTCTTCGACCGGGTGCAGCACATGCTCGAAACTCGCCGCGCCGGTGGGGTCCGCGAGCGCAACCACAACCACTACCTCAAGGGCGTCGTCTGGTGTCATCGCTGCCATCGGCGGCTCATGATCATGCGGGGCAAGAGTCACACCGGTGACCTGCACTTCTACTACTTCTGCCGGGGCCGGCAGCAGCACGCCTGCGACCTGCCCTACCTGCCCGTCGCCCGGGTGGAGACGGCGGTCCTCGACAACTACGCGACGATCATGCTGCCCGCCGAACTACGCGAACAGCTCACCGGAAGGATCGCCGACGTGCTGTCCGAGTCGGCCGGTATGAGCGCCGAACTACGCGGCCGGGTGAAGGAGCGACGCGCCCTCCTCGACCGGCAGGAGGATCAGTTCCTCGATCTGGTCGGTGACCCGGACTGGCCACAGGAGAAGATCGGGGCTCGGCTCCGGAAGATCCGCGACGAGCGGGACCGGCTCGCCCGGCAACTCGACGACTCGGACGCTCCGCGGCTCGACGAGGCTGCCGAGACGATGCTGTACCTGCTCGGTCTGCTCGGCGACCCGCGCGAGTTGTACCGCCGTGCCGGGCAGCGCGGGCGCCGTGTACTCAATCAGGCGTTCTTCGCCCGGATGTACTGCGACAGCGACGAGGCCGGGCCGTATGTCGCGGCCGACGAACTCTCGGATCTGGTGTTGCCGCTGGTCAACAAGGCGAGAAACGAAAGCGGCACCGCCCGGTTGAGCGGTGCCGCCGTGGGTTCAAGTAAGAACCCTCTTGTGGAGGTGCCGGGAATCGAACCCGGGTCCTTCGTTGCTTTGTCAGGGCTTCTCCGAGCGCAGCTCACTACGTCCCTACTCGGCCCTCCGACTCACGTGAGCAAGTTCGGACGACGGGCCCAGTCACTGATTGATCTCACCGCAAGGTCCCCGTGACCGGGACCTATTGGCCAGCCTCCTAGCTGATGCCGGCAGCTGGGACGGAGGCGCTCCCAGACCGACAGACCACGCTACTTGCCTCAGGCGGCGAGAGCGTACTGGTCAGCGTCAAACTTTTCGTTGGCGCTTATAGGTTTCCGACGACCGATTCTCGAGACGACGTCGGCTTCCTCGGCTCGCTTCCCCTGTCTCCACGTACGAAGTCGAAACCAGTCACCCCCATGTCCATGTCACAGCGTCGCAATCTTAGCTCACCCGGCAACTGCCGCCACCGATGGCACAGGTGACCGGCTTCACCAGGTCGTTCAGATCCTTCTCGGCCTGGAATCCGACGCTGACCGAGGACCCGCCGGCGAGCGACTTGCCGCGCAGGGTGACGGTGTTCCCGCTGATGCCGGCCGTGGCGTTCCAGGCGCCGCGCAGTTCGATCCCGCTGCCGGAAGGGTAGGACAGCGTGACGGTCCAGTCCCGCGCCGACGTGCCGTTGTTGGTGACCCGCAGCGCGGCGATGAAGCCGTCACGCCAGGAGGCGCTGGTGGAGTAGGTGACCGACAGGTCGGCTGCGGCCGGGGAGGAGCTGGTGCGCGACGGCGACGGGCTGGGCCGTCCGGTGCTCTTCGACGGTGAGGGCTTGGCCGAGGTGGCGGCCGACCGGGACGGGGACGGCGACAGCGACGCCGACGCCGAGGGCGACGCCGAGGCCGACCGCGACACGGACGGCGAGGGGGACGGCGCGGTCGACACCGGCGACGACTCGGTCACGGGGCTGCTGGCGGGCAGCGAGCCCTCGGCCGCCTGGAGATCGGCGGTCGGCAGGACCAGCAGCGGATCACCCGGGTCGGCGGAGCCACCCGAGCGGAACGCGATCCAGCCGACCAGGGCCAGCAGGACGGCGGCGGCCAGACCGAGGACCGATCGGGCCAGGATGAACTGACGTGCGGCGTGCTTCGACAACGGGCGGGTCTCCCTCGGGATAGGGGAAGATCAGCGACAGGTGATGATCAGCGGTGGATGATCAATAGGCCGGGCCGCGCAGAATACCCCGTCAGTCCATGCCCTTCGCACGGCGGCCCATCGCCCGGTTGATCTCCCGCTGGGCGTCCCGGCTGGCCATGTCCTGACGCTTGTCGTAGCTCTTCTTGCCCTTCGCCACCCCGAGTTCGACTTTCGCGTACCCGTTGTGGAAATAGACCGCGAGTGGCACCAGGGTGACGCCGTCGTCGCGCATCTTTCCCAGCATCTTGTGGATCTCTTCGCGGTGCAGCAGCAGCTTCCGGGGGCGCCGGGGCTCGTGGTTGGTCCAGGTGCCCTGCGTGTACTCCGGGATGTGCATGCCGTGCAGGTAGATCTCACCCTCCCGCTCGTGGCCGAACGCGTCGACCAGCGAGGCGCGCCCGGCGCGCAGCGATTTCACCTCGGTGCCGGTGAGGACCATGCCGGCCTCGTAGGTGTCCAGGATGGTGTAGTCGTGATACGCCTTGCGGTTGGAGGCGACGAGCTTGCGGCCCTGTTCGCGTGGCATGACCGCGGACCTCCCGTTTGTATGAACCCGAACGGAAAGAGTACCCGGGCTTCAGCACAGGCAGCCGGGCAGGTAATAGAGCGGATTGCGGGGCGCGCCACCGAATCGCGTCTCGAAGTGCAGGTGCGCCCCGGTGGAGGCGCCGGTGCTGCCCACCCGGCCGATGATCTCGCCACGACGGACGTACTCGCCCACCGAGACATAGATTTTGGACTGGTGTGCGTAGCACGTGGTGAACCCGTGCCCGTTCATCCGTCCGTGGTTGATGCACGTGTACCGGCCGTAGCCGCCGTTCCAGCCGGCCTGGATGACGCGTCCGGACGCGGCGGCCCGGATCGGGCTGCCCGAGCCGGCCGCGAAGTCGGCGCCGGCATGCAGTTGCCACACCCGGTAGTAGGGGTCGTAACGGTTGCCGTAGTCGCTGCTCTTCCAGCCGTGGACGGGCATCAGCAGGCGGCCGCCGGAATAGCGGCTGCCGACGCCGGACCGGTTCTCCCAGCCGCGCATGGCGGCGCGGACCCGGTTCTCCGCACGCACCGCGGCCCGGTACTGGGCCAGCACTCCTGCGCGTTGTGTCTCGGCGGCGCGCAGCGCGGCCCGCCGGGCCAGCACCAGCTCGTTGACTTCCTGCTGGGCGCGGAGTGCGGAGGCCTGCGCGCTCCGCGCCGCCCGGAGCCGGTCGGCGGCGGCGGCCTCGGCGGCCTCGGCGGTCCGCTTCGCGGCGCCGGCCCGGTCCTGCGCGATCCGGGCGGTCCGGCGGGCCGCGGTGAGCGTACGGACCTCCCCCTGCTCCTGGTGCATGAGGTGTTCGACCAGTCCGAGGCGGTCCATCAGATCCTGCGGCCCGGTCGCCCCGGCGAGCAGGTTGAGCCGGTTGAAGGTGCTGCCCATGTAGCTGGCGCGGGCGATCTCCTCGACCCGTTCGCGGGCGGCGTCGACCCGGCTGGCGGCAGCCGTGTACTCGCCGGCGACCCGCTGATGACCGGCCCGGGCGGTGTCGGCCTGCCGCCGGGCGGTGTCCGCCTCGACCCTGGTCGCGATCACCACGCCGCGCGCGGTGGCCACCCGTTGCTGAGCGGCCGGCAGAGCGGCGGTGGCGCGGGCCAGGCTGCTCGCAGCGGACCGGGCATGGGCGCCGGCGCTCTCCAGGAGCGCCTCGGCACGGCGGACGGCACGGGCCGCGTCGTCGGCCGGATCGGCCGCGGCGGGCACCGGCACCGCCAGCATGAACCCGAACAGGGCGAAGAGGCAGAGGCAGGCGGCGATCAGGCGATCAGGTCGGCAATACCCCACGGCGCCACGCTACCCCGACCAATCATCCGCAAAGCCCCAAATCGCCCGATAGCCGCAACCCTGGACAGGGCTGCGGCTATCGGGACTTACACGTACTTGTGCGGCGTCAGACCTTGAGGTAGAAGCGCAGGGTCACCCAGGCGGTAACCGCGCTGAACAGCGAGGCGACACCGGCCAGCAGCGGCAGCATCAGCCACACGTTGCCGTTGGGGATCGGCGTGAGGATCGTGGCCAGCGCCTGAAGCTTGGTGTCCAGCACGATGATCTTGCTGACGAAGAGCGCCACGAAGCCGAGGATCGAGCCGATCAGGCCGGCGACCACCGCCTCCAGCACGAACGGCGACTGGATGAACCAGTTCGACGCGCCGACCAGTTTCATGACCGCGACCTCGCGCCGCTTGCTGTACGCCGCCACCTGGATGGTGTTACCCACCAGCAGGAGCGCCGCGACCGCCATGAAGCCGGCCACCACCAGCGCCATCACCTGGATCGAGTTGAAGACCTTGAAGACCTTGTCGAGCAACTCGCGCTGGTCGATGATCTGCCGGATGCCGGGCTTGCCCTCGACCGCCTTGGCGAACTCGGCGTACTTCTCCGGGTTGCTCAGCTTGACCCGGTACGACTCCGGCAGGCTGTTCGAGCCGACCGCGTTCACGAAGTCGGGCGTGTCGGCCCAGAGCTTCTGGAAACGCTTGAGAGCGTCTTCCTTGCTCTCGTAGGTCTTGGAGATCACCAGCGAGCTGCTGTCGATGGCCTCGTCGATCGCCAGCTTCTGAGGCTCGGTAACGTCGTCGGTCAGGAAGATCGAGACCTCGATGTTGCCGTAGTAATACTCCTTCATCTGGTCGACCTGCATATACAGCAGCACGCTGGCGCCCAGCATGGTCAACGAGACCGACATGGTGATGATCATGGCGATCGTCATCGTGACGTTCCGCCACAGGCCCACCAGGACCTCGTTGAGGATGTACTTCACGCGCATCGGGGGGATCCTTCCAGGACTCCGCGTGTCACTGCTTCAGCTTTCCGTACGTGGGCGGAGCAAGGCCTACCCGTAAACACCGCGCGCCTGGTCCCGGACGATCCGTCCGCTCTCGATCTCGATGACGCGGCGGCGCATCTGGTTGACGATGTTGGAGTCGTGCGTGACCATCACGACGGTCGTACCGGTCCGGTTGATCCGGTCCAGCAGACGCATGATCTCGATCGAGGTGTCCGGGTCGAGGTTACCCGTGGGCTCGTCGGCCAGCAGGATCAGCGGACGGTTCACGAAGGCACGGGCCACCGCGACACGCTGCTGCTCACCACCGGAGAGCTCATGCGGGTACCGGTGCTCCTTGCCGCCGAGGCCGACCAGCTCCAGGACCTCGGGCACGACGCGCCGGGCGACGGCCTTGGTCTTGCCGATCACCTCAAGGGCGAAGGCGACGTTCTCGTACGCCGTGCGGTTGGGCAGCAGCCGGAAGTCCTGGAAGACGCAGCCGATCGAGCGGCGGAAGTGGGGAACCTTCCAGGACCGCAGAGTGGTCACGTCCTTCTGATTCACCACCACCTTGCCACGGGTCGGGGAGACCTCGTGCAGCAGCAGCTTGATGATCGTCGACTTACCGGAACCGGAGGGGCCGATGAAGAAGACGAACTCACCCTTCTCGATCCCGACGCTGACATTGTCCAACGACGGCCGAGACGCCTTTGGGTACGTCTTCGTCACGTTCTCGAGCAGAATCACGGGACTGGAGTCTACGCGGTGTAACGAAATCGCCAACCCCACCGGGGTCGGGAATATTCACGAGCTGCGGTAACACCGGGAACGGGCACAACCCGGCCTGACCCAGCGTTCAGGTCAGGTTGCGCACGGTCACGGATCAGCCTATGAGGCGAGCTGGTTCTGCTTCCGCCAACGGATGCCCGCCTCGATGAAGCCGTCCACTTCGCCGTCGAAGACCGACGAAGGGTTGCCGGTCTCGAACTCGGTGCGCAGATCTTTCACCATCTGGTACGGGTGCAGAACGTACGAACGCATCTGATCGCCCCATGATCCGGTGGTGTCCAGCTTCAGGCCGGCCATCTTGGCCTCCTCCTCCTGGCGCTTCCGCTCCAGCAGCCGGGCCTGGAGAACGCGCATCGCGGCCGCCTTGTTCTGCAGCTGCGACTTCTCGTTCTGGCAGGAGGCCACGATGCCGGTGGGGATGTGGGTCAGCCGGACCGCCGAGTCGGTCGTGTTGACGCTCTGCCCGCCGGGACCGGAGGACCGGTACACGTCGACCCGGATCTCGTTCTCCGGGATGTCGACGAACTCGGTCTGCTCGACCACCGGCATCACCTCGACGCTGGCGAAGCTGGTCTGCCGGCGGCCCTGGTTGTCGAACGGGCTGATCCGCACCAGGCGGTGGGTGCCGGACTCCACGCCCAGGGTGCCGTAGGCGTACGGCACCTTGACGGCGAAGGTGGCCGACTTGAGGCCGGCCTCCTCGGCGTACGACGTGTCGTAGACCTCGGTGGGGTAGCCGTGCCGTTCCGCCCAGCGCAGGTACATCCGCATCAGCATCTCGGCGAAGTCGGCCGCGTCCACCCCGCCGGCGCCGGCCCGGATCGCCACCACGGCCTCACGGGCGTCGTACTCACCGGAGAGCAGAGTGCGGACCTCCATCTCCTCGATCGCCTTGTTGAGGGTGGCGACCTCGGTGCCCACCTCGGCGATCGAGTCGGCGTCACCCTCGGCCTCGGCCAGCTCCAGCAGCACCCCGGCGTCGTCGAGACGGGAACGCAGGCGCTCCAGCTTGGAGAGCTCGCCCGAGATGTACGCCAGGCGGCTGTTCACCTCCTGAGCACGGGCCTGGTCGTCCCAGAGGTCCGGCGCGGAGGCCTGCTCCTCGAGGTCCGCCTTGTCCCGGCGCAACTTGTCGACGTCCAGGACGTTCTCGATGTTGCGCAGGGTCGCGTCGAGGGACTTCAGTTGCTCGGGAAAGTCGGCAGCGGTCACGACACTCAAGACTACGCCGCCCGGCCAGAATGCTGGCCGGGGCGGGTCCGTTCATTCGGTCGGGACGGCTTTGAGCCAGGTGAGCGCGGCCTTGTGGTAGGCGACCGCGAACTCCAGGGCGGCCGCGCCGTACTGGTCACCGTTCTTCTTCGCCTCCTTGGCCTGCTCCTTCGCCATCCCCATGGCCTCGGCGTGGTACTGGTTCGCGGACGTGTAGAGCTCCTGCAACTGGTCGCCGGAGTGCTGCTGACCGAAGGCGACCCGCAGAGCGACCGGGTTGCGCAGCGCGTCCCGGCCCGGGCTCTCGGCGAGCCACCTACTGAAGGCGCGCTTGCCGGAGGCGGTGATGGCGTAGGGCTGACTGGATCGGGGACCCGGCTTACCGAGGCGGACGTACCCCATTTCAGCCAGTACGGGCAATTCGCGGTAGACCTGGCTGCGCGTCATCGACCAGTAGGGCCCGAGGCGGCGTTCGGCAGCCGCCATCAGCTGACCGCCGGTCATCGCCCCCTCGTGGAGGAGACCGAGGAGGGCAGCCGCCGTCGGATTGATTTGGAAGTCGGGCATGCCTTCTAAGCTGCCACTTTGTCGCGCCGCCGTCCAGGATTTAGCCTGATCCGTCCAGTTTGCGCCTCCACAAACGACTGTCCCGCACAGACAGTCCGACAACGAGTGAGCGGTCCTGGCGATTCCGCCTCCAAATACCCGTTGACCAGGTAATATGGTGCACCCAAACGGTCAGACGGCGTGTTGCGGGCATGATTCCGGCAAAAAGGCGGATACTGCCGTGCTAAACCAGACAATCCGATCCAACCGCCTCATTCATCACCCTGAAGCGGGTCTGTGGGCGCATCCCTGGTGCGGATGACGCCACCGGGTCGGGGGTCGAACGTCTCCTTGACGCTCCGAGGGGGTGCCCACCGGAGCAGGTTGCCGGCGTCGCATCTCGCCGACGGCCGCTCAGGTGTGTGCAGCTTCGCCGGTTACCCTGAGCCCCATGACTGACCGCCAGACCGCCGCCCCGGAGACCGTCGAGGAATCCCGGCTCACCGTGGCGCTGCTCGCGGCCGCCGCCCTGGCCTGGACCGGCGCGATGCTCTGGTCGGCCCGGGCCACCATCACCGGCCGGGCGGATGCCGCGATGGAGGTGACCTCCACGGCGTACGCGCTGCCCGGCGCGGTCACCGCCGACCTGGTCGCCGGCTCGGCCGTGGCGCTGCTGGTGCTCACCCTGATCAGCGCGCGCCGGCCGCTCGGTCCGACCGCCCGGTTCGCCGTGGCGACCGGCACCGGCCTGGTGGTCGGGCTGCTCAGTGCCATCCCGATCATCACGATCAACACGGCCGGCACGATCTACGCGGTCGTCGGGGGCACGGTGGCCGCGGCCGCGACGATCGGTGGCGCCCTGGCCGGCCTGCGGATCCCGTCGGTGATCGCCGCGGCCGGGGCGGGCTCGGTCGGCGTCTTCCTGGTCGGGTTCGTGCTGAACCTTTTCCAGTCCCCGGTGCTCGACGCCTTCGGGGCCGACGACACCGCGTCGTCGGCGCAGGCGGCACAGTGGTTCTCCTACAGCCAAGCGGCGCTGAGCGGTCTGGCGGCCGGCCTCATCGCGTACTTCATGCTCCGCCGCCGCGCCGGGCTGCGCTGGCCGCTCTACGCGCTGGCCGGCGCCGGCCCCGGGCTGCTGCTGGTGATCGGCGAGCTGCTGGCCCGCACCGCCGGCGCCGAGGTGCTCGAGCTGGCCGGCAAGGTCAGTGAGCTGGAGCAGACGGTGCAGCAGATGCTCAGCTCGGCCCGGCTCAACAACGGGCTCATCGTCGTCTTCGTCGGCGCGCTCACCGCCATCTTCGCGGTCGGCCGGACCCTCGGCCCGGCCCGCGACTCCGACGACGACGAGCCTCAGGCCAGTTCGTCCAGCTCGGAGACGGCGTACCACTCCAACTCGTGATCCTCGGCGCCGTCGACGGTGAACTGGGCGTCCGAGTCACCGGCCAGCGCCTCGTCGACCACCTCGGCGGCGGCCGCCACCGCCTCGACCGCCTCCGTCCCGTCGACGTGGATGCTCGCGAGCTCGGCCAGGCTCACCGGTTGCGGGAGCCGGACCGTGCTCGACCCCAGCTCGGTGTCCTCGCTGGTCAGACCGGCGGCCGGGACGTCGGCCGAGACCACCACCCGGCGGCGCGGCGCTGACGGATCCTGCCGCAGCAGTCGCAGGGCATCCTGGGCGGCACGGGTGAAGGCGACGTACTCCAGCTCCTCCTCGTCGCCCTCCGCGTACCACTCCCGGAGCGCGGGCGTCACCGCGTGCGCGATCAGCGTCTGATCGCCGAGCCGCCCACCGGCCCGCAGGACGGTGAGCATCGGCAGCGTGGCCGGCACGTAAACCCGGACCAGGTCGGTGATCGGCACCGTCATTCCTCCTGCACTCGGCGGTCGGGCGAGCACAGTACACCGTCATCTCGGCCCGGACATGTCCCATTCCATCAGGAGTCTCCGGATCGGGTTCGCACCGGGTCCGCCGGACGCCATCGGTGGCAAACTGAGGCCGTCGAAAGGAGGAGCCGTGCCGGAGCCCCGTTTCCTGCTGCTGTCCGACGTGGCCACCGAACTGAACGTCTCGGACTCGCAGGTCTATCACATGGTCCGCAGCGGCGAACTGCCCGCGATCAAGATCGGTGGGCGCGGTCAGTGGCGCGTCGAGCGCTCCCAGCTGGAGAAATACATCCAGGAGAGGTACGCGGAAACCGCCGTGTGGGTGCGTGACAACCCCCTGGCCGACCGTGAGGCGGAATGAGCGGTCGGCGGCTTTTGCGCCTCTTCCCGGATCGATGATCGACCGTTGACCGGCCGAAGGCACCTGGACGAGACTTCAGCTCATCGAATGCAAACGGAGGCAAACGCAAGGATTGGCGGTGGCGATGCGATCGACGGTCGAAATGGCGCCCACGGGAAGCCGTCCGGCGATTCGGCTGCGCCCGGTTCCCCGGTCCGACCCACCTTTCGACGACGAGTCCGCGCCCCAGGTGTGGGCGCCGTCCCGGCAACCGGCTCTGGAGTGGCCGGCCAACGCGCAGCGGGCACCCCTGGGGCCACCGCCGGCGGCCCCCGCCGTGGCCGGAGCCTCCGGTGACGCGAGGCTCGCGGCCCGGCGGTTCGTGCACCTCTGCGTCGAGGTCCTCAACGGGTTCCGGCCAGCCGCACACCTGCGCCGGATGGCACTGCCCGCAGAGGCCGCCGACGTGGTGGCGAAGGGCCTGGCCGGGGCGCGCCGGGCCGCCGAGCTGCGCCGGGTGGGCAGGCCGCGCACCCGGCCACCACGCCGCCACGCCCCGGTCGCGGTGCTGCGGTTGCGGCTGTGCGAGCCGCGGCCCGGCGCTGTCGAGGCCGCGGTGACCCTGGTCACCGGCGAGCGGACCTGGGCGATCGCCTTCCGGATGGAGCTGCACCAGCAGACCTGGGCCGCCACCGCGCTCCTGATCATCTGACGGCGCCCACACTCCCGGGGCGACCGTCAGCAACCGAAGCGGCGGTCGTCCCGGGTCTCACCATGCCTGTCCGCGCCCACCCGCCCCTCCCCGCCTCGCCATCTTTACCGAGCCCAGCCGCTGTGCGAGCGGACGCGGGCGGGCGCAGGCCGGCGCGGGTGGGCGCGGCGGACAGGAACGCGGAACGGCCCGCGTGGGCCGGCCGGAGCCGGGCCACGCGGGCCGTTCGGGAGTGGATCAGGCCGTGCCGGGCCCGCCGTGGCAGCGCTTGTACTTCTTGCCCGAGCCGCAGTAGCAGGGGGCGTTGCGCGAGGGACCGTTCGACTCCGACTGGGAGGCCGAGGACCGGCTCGGCGAGCCGGCGCCGGTGTGCGCCGGGCTGGCCGGGACGGGCGATCCGCCGGGACCGATCTGGACCGGCGCCGACTCCTGCTGGATCACCGGGCGGCCGGCGCCCGCCTCACCGTCGATGGCCGGTGCGGTGTACTGGAGGTTCTGCGGGCGTTTGGAGCCGCCGAGACCCTTGGCGTGCACCTCGACCCGCTCGGAACCGCCGTCCCCCTCCGGCTCCTCGCCGGCCCTGGGCAGCTCGTAGGCCTGGCTCGGGTCGACGGTGACGGTGGGCTGCTCCTCGACCTGGACCTCCAGGTTGAAGACGAAGCCGACCGCCTCCTCCTTGATGCCCTCCATCATCTGGTTGAACATGTCGAAGCCCTCGCGCTGGTACTCCACCACGGGGTCGCGCTGGGCGTAGGCCCGCAGGCTGATGCCCTCCTGGAGGTAGTCCATCTCGTAGAGGTGCTCACGCCACTTCCGGTCGATGACCGCGAGCAGCACCTGGCGCTCCAGCTCACGCAGCGCCTCGGCGCCGAGCTCCTCCTCGCGGGAACGGTAGGCACCCTGCGCGTCCTGCTTGAGCTGTTCGACCAGGAACTCCTGGTCGATCGAGCCCTTCTCGCCGCCGGACTCCTCGACGATGTCGTCGATGGTGACGGTGACCGGGTAGAGCCGCTTGAGGTTGGTCCAGAGCTGGTCCAGGTCCCAGTCCTCGGCGTAGCCGTCGGCGGTGGCCACCGTGACGATGTCGGCGATCACGTCGTCGATCATGTGGGTGACCTGCTCGTGCATGTCCTCGCCGTCGAGCACGCGCTTGCGCTCGGCGTAGATGACCTGCCGCTGCTTGTTCATCACCTCGTCGTACTTGAGGACGTTCTTGCGGATCTCCGCGTTCTGCGCCTCGATCTGGGTCTGCGCGTTGCGGATCTGCTTGCTCACCATCTTCGACTCGATGGGAACGTCCTCGGGGATGTTGAACCGCTCCATGACCGCCTCGACGGCGCCGGCCCGGAACCGCTTCATCAGGTCGTCCTGGAGGGACAGGTAGAACCGGGACTCACCCGGGTCGCCCTGCCGGCCGGACCGGCCGCGGAGCTGGTTGTCGATGCGGCGGGAGTCGTGACGCTCGGTGCCGAGCACGTAGAGCCCACCGGCGGCCTGCACCTCGGCGGCCTCCCGCTCGGTGGCCTCCTTGACGAGCGGGAGCACCTCTTCGAGGGCCTTCGCGTACTCCTCCGGGTTCTCCACCGGGTCGAGGCCGCGCTGGTGCAGCTCGGCCGCGGCGGTGAAGTCCGGGTTGCCGCCGAGCAGGATGTCGGTGCCACGACCGGCCATGTTGGTCGCCACGGTGACCGCGCCCTTCCGGCCGGCCTGGGCGATGATCGTCGCCTCCTGGGCGTGGAACTTCGCGTTCAGCACGCTGTGCGGGATGCCCTTGCGGCGCAGCAGCTGGGAGAGGATCTCCGAGTTCTCCACCGAGACGGTGCCGACGAGGACCGGCTGGCCGGTGGCGTGCCGCTCGGCGATGTCCTCGATGACCGCGTTGAACTTGGCCTTCTCGGTCTTGTAGATGACGTCCGGGTGGTCGATCCGGATCATCGGGCGGTGCGTCGGGATGCTGACGACGCCGACCTTGTAGACGCTGTTGAACTCGCCGGCCTCGGTCTGCGCGGTACCGGTCATGCCGCCGAGCTTCTCGTAGAGGCGGAAGTAGTTCTGCAGGGTGACGGTCGCCAGGGTCTGGTTCTCCTGCTTGACCTCCACCCCCTCCTTCGCCTCGATGGCCTGGTGCATGCCCTCGTTGTAGCGGCGGCCGTGCAGGATGCGGCCGGTGAACTCGTCGACGATCAGGACCTCGCCGTCGGGGCTGACGATGTAGTCCTTGTCGCGCTTGTACAGCTCCTTGGCCTTGATGGCGTTGTTCAGGTAGCCGACCAGCGGAGTGTTCACCGACTCGTACAGGTTGTCGATGCCGATCCGGTCCTCGACCTTGGCGACGCCGCGCTCGGTGATCGCGATGGTGCGCTTGGCGTGGTCGACCTCGTAGTCGCCCTCGCCGTCCTTGCCCGACTGGAGGCGCGCGACGATCTGGGCGAACTCTCCGTACCACCGGGCGGAGTGCTCGGCCGGGCCGGAGATGATCAGCGGGGTCCGGGCCTCGTCGATCAGGATGGAGTCGACCTCGTCGACGATCGCGAAGTTGTGCCCGCGCTGCACCAGCTCGGTCTTCGACCACGCCATGTTGTCGCGCAGGTAGTCGAAGCCGAACTCGTTGTTGGTGCCGTACGTGATGTCACACTCGTAGGCTGCGCGGTGCTCGGCGGACGGACGGTTCGGCAGGATGACGCCGACGGTCAGGCCGAGGAACACGTGCACCCGGCCGACCCACTCGGCGTCACGCTGAGCGAGGTAGTCGTTCACCGTGATGATGTGCACGCCCTGGCCGCTCAACGCGTTGAGGTAGGCCGGGAACACGCCGGTCAGGGTCTTGCCCTCACCGGTCTTCATCTCCGGGATGTTGCCGAAGTGCAGCGCGGCGCCGCCCATCAACTGGACGTCGTACGCCCGCTGGCCGAGCACCCGTTTGGCGCCCTCCCGGGCCACCGCGAAGGCCTCGGGAAGCAGCGAGTCGAGCGACTCGCCCTCCTGATAGCGCTCCTGGAACTGCTGGGTGCATTCGCGCAACTCGTCATCGGTCAGGTCGACATAGTCGTCCTCGATCGAGTTGACCGCTTCCGCGATCGCCTTGAGCCGTCGCACCATGCGGCCTTCGCCGGCGCGAAGAATCTTTTCCAATATCGACACGGGTCAACGCTCCCCTAGACAGTCTGCTGAACCATCGTAGGCACCTTCTCCGTGGACCTGTGACCCGAGCCTCCCGTGAAACTCACAAAAGGGGCGAAATACGCCATGAAGTTCGCTGACAGCGCATCCTCCGACTCATTTGCAAGCTGTTTGGCGCCCGGGCGCGTCCCGGACGAGGATGTCCCCGTGGATCAGAACAGCGAAGTGCGGCTCGAGGACGCGGGCGACGGGGCGTACGAGATCGTCGGCACCCGGTCCGGTGACCGCCTCGGCCGGGTCGTCCTGACCGGGGAGCGGGTGACCGTCGAGGTCGTGCCAACGGCCCGGCGGCGTGGCGTGGCGACGACCGCGCTGCGCGAGGTGAGCCGGCTCGCCCTGCGCGACCGGGAGCGGCTGGAGTTGCTGATCCCGTGGGACAACCCGATCGCCCTGCGGCTCGCGCTGGCCGCCGGCTACACCCGGGAGGGGATCCGCCGGGGCACGCCCGAGCTGCTGGTCTACTCCCGTCTGGCGAGCGACAGCGGGGAGCCGGCACCGCGCCTGCTGCCCGACCTGCCCGGGGGCGAGCTGTCCGACGGTGTGATCACGCTGCGCCCGCTCGGCGAGGGCGACATCGGCTTCTACACCGAGCTGCACAGCGTGCCGGACGTGGTGGCGACAAGCGTGCCGGCCGAACCCAAGCCGGCCGACGAGATCCACCGGCGCTGCTCACGAGCCGCCACGCAGTGGCTCACCGGGAGCCGGGCCGATCTCGTCATCGTGGACACCGCGACAGGTCTCCCGGCCGGCGAGATCGATCTGTACTACCAGGAACCGCCGCTGGCCCAGGCGATGATCGGATACAGCACGCTTCCGGCGTACCGGAAAAGGGGTTTGACCACCCGCGCGGCGCAGTTGCTCGCGCTCTGGGTCTTCGCCGAGACGGACATCGTCCGTCTCGTGGCCGGCGCGCTCCCGGCGAACATCGGCTCGCAGCGGGTGCTGGAGAAGGCCGGCTTCACGCGCGAGGCCTACCAGCGACAGCGTCTGCCCGGGCCGGACGGTGGCCGGCTCGACGACGTGCAGTACGTACTCCTCGCCGGAGACCTGCTCGCACAGGCCTCCGGCGCGGGAACCTCACATGCCTAGGCTGAGGATGCCGTAGTCGTATCCGCGGCGTCTGTACACCACACTGGGCCGCCCGCTCTCCTTGTCATGGAACAGATAGAAGTCGTGCCCGACGAGCTCCATCTGGAAGAGGGCGTCGTCAACGGTCATCGGCTCGGCCGAGTGCTCTTTCTCCCGCACGATGCGCCACGGCTGATTGTCCTCGTGCTCGGAGGGCTCGTTGTCGAGCTCCGGCTCGGTGAGCGTGGCGGTCCGTCCAGCGGTCAGATCGGTGGGGAGGTTCGCGGTGGCCGCGGCGACGGAGACCGGCGCGTGCCGTCCGCGATGCACTCGGCGGCGGTCGGCGGAGCGGCGCAGCCGGGCGTCCAACTTGTTGATCGCACAGTCCAGGGCAGCGTAGAAGTCCTGTGCCTGCGCCTCGGCGCGAACCACCGGCCCCTTCGTCCTGACGGTGATCTCGACCCGCTGGCAGATGTCGGACTGTCGCGGATTGCGTTCGTGGAAGAGCTCCACGTCCGCCCTCATCAGCTTCTGGTCGTAACGTTCGACCTTGCTCAGCTTGTCGGCGACATGCTCTCGATAATGGTCGGGAACCTCTACGTTGCGGCCCTTGACGACAATGTCCACTCGTGACCTCCCCCAACGTTGTGCTTGGCGGGCGCCGAACCACGGCGCATCGAGCTGCTCGGTGAAGACGCCGCGTGACGAGAACCGACGCGGCCTACGTGAGTGAGACGACTCCTTTCCGGTGCGGCGAACAAGCCCTGACTCGGCGCTCCCGGTGGCGGGTAAGTTGATCCACTTACCCTCGTCACCTAGACGCTAACCTGCCTGTGGCCGTCAGTCACCCCTCGTTCGGGATACCGGATGGCTGACATTCGCCTCTATCGGCAACCCGGACGCCGATCACAGCCGAATTCGCGGGGAAAACGTGCGCAACTCTGTCGCTGCGAGCACCGCGGCACCTGTGACCTGCATGTCCGCCTCCTCAAGCCGGCGTGCCACCGCGGCCAGTGTGGCCCCTGTGGTGACGATGTCATCCGCCACCACAAGAGTGCCTCGCGAACGGCCGTCGCGCCGCAGAACGCCGATCCGGGGGATCATTCGCAGCGAATTTACAGCTACTGTCGCCCGTTCGTGCGCATCCAGTGACGTTGAGTCAGGGCGCGGCAGGGCGCGCAGCGGCTGCACCACGTTCACGAGATAGCCGGCCGACCGCAACCTGCGGGCCGCATGGCCGGCCAACCGGGCCATGTGATCGCCGTGCCGCTCCCGCCGGGCCGCCGCGGTGGACGGGACCGGAACGAGGACCACCGGCCGATCGCGGGGCGCGAGCGCGGCCACCGCCCCGGCCAGCAGCGTGCCCAGGGGCCGGGCGAGCCGGTGCCGGCCCTTCTCCTTGTACGCCAGGAGCGCGCCCCGCATCGCCCCCGTATAGGTCCCGACCGCCATGCACCGTGGGAAGCCGCCCGGCGGTGGCACCGGTTCGGCCGCGCGCGGGCGCAGGCCCTCCAGTTCGGTCACACAGCCGCCGCAGACCCCGTAGGTGAGGCGCACCCGCTCCGCCCCGCAGCCCGCGCAGGCGGTCGGCAGCACCAGATCCGCGAGGTCCGCCAGCAGCATGTCAGTCGAGGAAGAACGGCGCCCCGGGCACCGCACCCGGCCGCGGCTCACTGCTCGGGCCGGCCAGGCTACCGGCCTTGAGCTGCACCGACGTGGACAGGCCCTCCCACGCGTCGGTGCCGGTCGAGTACATCAACGTGGAACCGGTGGGCCGGTTGGACTCCGGATTGGCGGGGTACGTCGTCAGGTAGCTCACCGGGTTCGTGCCGATGTCGGCCAAACGGTCCGACTGGAGAGCCGCGTCGATCGAGATGTCCTCGATCGCGATCCGCTTGCTGCTGCGGTCGGTGCCCGCCACCGTGAGCCAGCCCTCGCTGGTGAAGTCCACCGCGGTCACCGACTCGAGCGGCGGGTCCAGCTCCTGGATGCCGCTGAGGGCCAGGCCGTCGCCGCTGATGGTCAGCACCGCCCGGTAGAGGCGGCCACCGATGGCCAGCGCCACCCGGCGCCCGTCCGGAGCGACCGTGATCGCGCTGACCCGCCCGGTCCCACCGGGCCAGGTGACCTGGAGCGCCTGACCGCCCTGCGCCCGGAACCGCCACAGCCTGCCGTCCGCGATGACCAGTCCGGCGGCCCCGTCGGTCCCGCCCTCCGGGGTGATCGCCCAAACCGGGTGACCGATGCCCCCGGGCAGCCCGGTGATCTCACGCAGCGTGGCGACCTGCCCGGCCGGGGCGAATCCCACCCTCAGCCGCTCGTTCTTTCCGGAGCCGGTGACCAGGGCCGCGTACACGTGCGACCCGGTGGTGGTGACCGCCGCGCGGCTGACGTCCTTGTTGTTGTCGGCGTTCAGGCCGGGCACGGTGTCCGGGGTCGGCCGGTCCGGCTCCACGAGACGCCGGACGGTGCGGTCGTACACCACGTACCGGTCCGGGTTGGGGACCAGCCGGTGTGCCGGATTGCTGGACAGGTAGTCGGTGCCGGAGTAGCTACGGACCTCCTGGTGACCGATCCTCAACTTCAGGAACTCGAACGGCAGGCGCCGCAGCGACCACTGCAACTGCCGCCGCAGGCGATCCACGGCCGCCTCGGCATCCTGGGTGGGCACCGCCTGCGCGCTCAGGGTGATCGCCAGCTCGTTCTTCTCGATCGCGGGCACCTTGCCCTCGGTGCGGGTGCCCTCCGGCAGCGGCTTCACGGCGTCCTGGAGCCACGGGGCCGGGCCGCCGATCAGCCAGCCCAGGATGATCGTCGGCTCCTGCTCGATCGGCACGTCACCGACGAGGTAGCGGACGTCCGGGACCAGGCCGGTGTACTCGGTGTTCCAGAAATAGATCGTGCGCTCTTCGTAGAAGTTGTCCAGCCCGCGGGTGCTGAGCAGCAGGAACGGCGGCGCCTCGACCATGAAGAGGCCGTCGCCGGTGACCTCGGTCAGGGTGAACTCGTAGGTGCCGGTGGTCGGCTCGGCGGGCGGCTCGATCAGACCGTTCTTGCCGAGGGTGCCGAGCAGCTCGTACTCGACCTTGACCTTGTCCTGGTCCTTGGTGAGCAGCGGGGTGTCGATCGTGCGGATCACCCGGGGCGCGGCCGGGGGTTTGAACTCCTTCGCCGTCGTCGACATGAACTGCTTCACCCGGTCCAGCGCGGTGTCGTAGTCCCCCGCCGCGGCCTGGAGGTAATTGGTGACGAACTGGGCCCGGTCGCTGGTCGACTCGCGGGTGAGCCGGCTGCGCAGGCTGCCGTCACCGGAGGAGATGCCGGTGGACGGGCCCGGGCCGAGATCGGTGACGTCCGAGCCGTCCGGAATCCCGCAGCCGCCCAGCAGCACGAGGACCAGCGTCGTACCCGCGATCATGCGGCGCAGCATCAGCCCACCTCCGCGGTCTGGTCACAGGGACTCGACGGCAACTCCGCGGTCCGGTCACGGGGGATCAACGGCAGCGGCGCCGCGACCAGCCGGTCGCCGGAGCGCACCGGCAGGGTGAGCCGGAACTGGGCGCCCTCGCCGGGCGAACCCCACGCCTCCAGCCAGCCACCGTGCAACCGCGCGTCCTCGACGCTGATCGACAGGCCGAGCCCGGTGCCGCCGGTCTGCCGGGCCCGGGACGGGTCGGCCCGCCAGAACCGGTTGAAGACCAGCCGCTCCTCCCCCGGCTTCAGCCCGATCCCGTGGTCGCGGACGGTGACGGCCACGGCCGCGTCGTCGGTCGCCATGGTGATCCGCACCGGCTTCGCCTCCCCGTGCTCGACCGCATTGCCCACCAGGTTGCGCAGCACCCGCTCGACCCGGCGCGGATCCACCTCGGCGATCACCGGGGTGTCCGGCAGGCGCAGCTCCAGCTCGACGCCGGCCCGCTCGGCCAGCCCGGCGAGCCGCTCGGCCACCCGCTCGACGATCGGAACCAGATCGGTGTGCTCGGCGTCCAGCGCGGCGAACCCGGCGTCGAAACGGCTGATCTCCAGCAGGTCGGTGAGCAGCTCCTCGAACCGGTCCAGCTCGGCCTGCAACAGCTCGGCGCTGCGCGCCACCGCCGGGTCGAAATCCTCACGCTCAGAGAAGATCAGGTCCGCGGCCATCCGGACGGTCGTCAGCGGTGTCCGCAGCTCGTGCGACACGTCCGAGGTGAACCGCCGCTGCAACCGGGACATCTCCTCCAGCCGGACGATCTGCCGTTGCAGGTTCGCCGCCATCTGGTTGAACGCGGCGGCCAGCAGGGCCAGGTCGTCCTCGCCGTCCACCTTCATCCGCTGGTCGAGCAGGCCGGCCGAGAGGCGCTGGGCGGTCCGTGCGGCCACCCGGACCGGGGTCACCACGAGCCGGGTGACCAGGCCGGCCACCACGCCGAGCAGAATCACCAGGGCCAGGCCGGTGGCCAGCACGATGGTCCGGATCAGGTTGGCGTCCTGGTCCTCGGTGGTCAGCGGAACCATGTAGTAGAGCTCGACGTGACCGAACCGGGTGGGCACCGGAGACCCGTACACCAGGTATTTCGTGACCTGGCCGTTGATCTCGGCGGTCCGGATCTGGCGGGCCTGCTTGCCGGACCCGGCGGAAACCTTGTCGATCATGTCGCGGGTGATCAGGTCGCTGGTGCCAACGGTCGGCGGCACGGTGACCGCCTGGAGATCCGGGTAGTTCTCCGCCCGGATCGAGACGATCGACGAACCCGGCGAGCCGGTCTTCCCGTCGAAAAGCTCGTCGGCCAGATCGTTCAGCGCGTTCGGCAGCTCCGGGTCCCGCGCCTGCGGATAGAGCGTAAGCTGCTTCAGCGCGTAGTCGACCTTGCCGTCCATCGCTGTCTGGGCCTCGTCCTCGGCGCGGCTCAGCAGGATGTCGGTGCTGCTGTTCGCGATGAAGGCGCCGAAGGTGCCGACCAGCAGGCTGGAGGCGACCAGGGTCAGCGCCACCACCCGCAACTGGAGCGAACGGCGCCAGGCCCGGCGGGCCGGCGCCGTGTAACGCTCCAGGTGGCGGGCCAGGACACGCCAGTAGCGCCGCACCACTCGCAGGGCGCGGCGCACGGGCATGGGGAGCCAGGTGGGAGCACGCATCGCGGCAAGGTTATCCCCCCGCCGACGATCAGCCGGTGCCCGCCTTGTAGCCGACGCCGCGGACTGTGAGGATGATCTCCGGCCGCTCCGGGTCCGGCTCTATCTTGGCGCGCAACCGCTGGACGTGCACGTTGACCAGGCGGGTGTCGGCCGCGTGCCGGTAACCCCAGACCTGCTCGAGCAGGACCTCGCGGGTGAAGACCTGACGCGGCTTGCGGGCCAGGGCCACCAGGAGGTCGAACTCGAGCGGCGTCAGCTTCACCTCCTCGCCGTCCCGGGACACGGTGTGTGCCGGCACGTCGATGGTGATCTGGTTACCGGGCGGGCCGATGGTGAGCATCTCCGGCGCGGCGTCCTCGCCACGGCGCAGGCGGGCCCGCATCCGGGCGACCAGTTCCTTGGGCTTGAACGGCTTCACCACGTAGTCGTCGGCGCCCGACTCCAGGCCCAGCACGACGTCGACGGTGTCGCTCTTCGCCGTCAGCATCACGATCGGGATGCCCGACTCGGCGCGGATGGCGCGCGCCACGTCGATGCCGCTCATGCCGGGCAGCATCAGATCGAGCAGAACGATATCCGGGCGATTCTCCCGGAAAGCGGCCAGGGCACGTTCACCGTCCGCCACGAAGGAGGGTAGGAATCCTTCGCTGCGCAGGACGATGCCGAGCATCTCGGCCAACGCGGGATCGTCATCGACGACCAGTACCCGGGCTCTCATGCGGTCCAATATTGCACTGTCCTCCCGGTCTTCGCGCTACCTGGGGGGCGATCTTGCCCGGGAAGCCTGTCCATGCCAGAGAAAACGGGCGGTCCCGGTCCGGGACCGCCCGTCGCGCGCGATCGATGATCAGGAAATCCCGATCACGCGCCGGGCCGGTCGAACTCTCCCGCTCGGACCCCGGCGATGAAGCCGGTCCAGCCCGCGTTGCCGAAGCTCAGCACCGGTCCGGTGGCATCCTTCGAGTCACGCACCAGCACCGCGGCGGGCACCTCGGCGACTTCGACGCAGTGCCCGGCAGCGCCACTGCGGCTGCTCTTACGCCAGGTGAGCGTGGTGTCCTGCATGATCATCTCCTTCCGTGGAATGCAAGTCCATTGGACCCCACGCCGGGAGATCACCGCGCCAAACGATCCCTCGTCTCAGCGATGACCGTTCGGCTGTCTTCTGGCGACAAAGAGCGTTCCTGCAGGTCATCGAAGGCATCCTGGTAGACGTCGATCTCTTCGGGCTTCACCCGGAAGAGGCCGCCGGTCAGCCCTTCGATGTGCACGACCGGGGCCCGGGTGCCGGTCGCGAACTCCAGCACCATGAACGACTCGCTCAGCCCGGCGTGCGCGCCCGCCTGGAACGGCAGGATCATCAACTCCACCCCGGGGCGGCTGCTCGCCTCGTACAGCCGGGCCAGCTGACGGCGCTGCACCTCCAGCCCGCCGACCTGGCGCAGCAGCACACCCTCGTCGATGACGATCCGCAGGCTGGGCGGCGGCACCCGGGTCAGCGTCGACTGCCGGGCCATCCGCAACGCGAGACGGCGCTGGATCACGGCCGAGTCGTCGATGTCGACGCCGGCCTCGATCACGGCACGGGCGTACTCGTCGGTCTGGAGCAGGCCGGGCACCATCTGGGTCTCCCACTCGGAGATCCGCACGGCCTCGGCCTCCAGGGCCAGGTACTCGTCGTAGGGGTCCGGGACCGACGACCGGTACGGCGTCCACCAGGCCCGCGCCCGCCCCCGACGGGCCAGGTCCCGCAGCCGGCTGCGGTCCTCCACCGCCACCCCGTACAGGGTGAGGAGCCGGTCCAGGTCCGGTTCGCTGATCCCGGTGTGCGCCGTCTCGATCCGGCTGAGTTTCGACTCCGACCAGCCGAGCGCGGTCGCCACGTCGACCGCGCGGCGCTCACCGCGGAGCCGGCGCAGTTCCCCGCCGAGCTCCCGGCGCGCTGTCGATGTCGGCCTCGCCACGGAGCCACCATATCGACGGATCGGGTCCCCATTGCAACTTGCATGGCCACCAATGCACTTGCAGCGCCCGGGGCCTCGTGAAGTAATGGGAGGCGAAGGCCGGACCCGGTGGCGGCAACCGCCGGGGAAGAGTCCCCGTCCGGCGGGCGGGGGCTCCGGCAACACCGGTTTCCGCTTCGGCGGACCGCTCGTTCGCCAGGCCCCGTCAGCATCGCGCTGAGCGCGTCTCCCCCGCAGGACATGCACCCCGAACGGGGGACCCTCTCCGGGGACCGTTCGCTATCCCCGGCCGGGATAGCGAACGGGGCGACAGGCTTGAGCCCGCCGCCCCGTTCATCCCCCCGGTTTGGTACCGCGCGCGTCCGTGGGACCCCCCGATCACCAATGACGCTGCGTGCTTCTAGATTCACACTCTGCAACCATGATGTCAAGGAATTTCGAGAAATTTCGGGCGTGAAAGTGACGGAGTGCGACGGGAGAGCGGACAGATCGCCCCCATCGACGCGGCCGGGCCGAGAACGGGCGAGTCGGATCCACGACATGCGTGGCAGGCCGGAAGCCCGCGGGCCGGCGCCCGCGTACGCGACATGGCCGCGGCGCGGCAGGGCCGGTAGCGCGCGAACCGGCGCCCGCGTACGCGACATGGCCGCGGCGGGAAGCGCGCGGGCGGCATCCGCGACAGGGCCGAAGCGGCCCGCCCGGTGGACGGGGGGGCCGCGACGGCGTGGTCGAGCGGGAGACCCGCGCGGGTCAGGCCGGGACGGCGGCCACGAAGATCGTGCCGAGGCCGGCGGCGGTGAGCGGGCCCGTGTCGGCCGGCGCGTAGGCGGCCGTGCCCGGGTGGAGGGTGACCGGGATGCCGTGCTCCTCGCCGACGTGGACGTCCCCCTCGGCGCCCAGCAGGATGCGGGGCCCGCTTCCGGGGATGCGGGCCGGCGGGCGGTCGGCCGTGAGGGTGATCCGGTACAGCTCGAAGTCGGGGACCGGCACACGCCATGCCGTCACGCCCGGGGCGAGATCGTGGGGGTGCAGCAGCGGATCGTCCAGGACCTCGAAGCGGAGGACCCGCAGCAGCTCCGCCACGTCGACCCGTTTCGGGGTGAGCCCGCCGCGAAGGACGTTGTCGCTGGCGGCCATCAGCTCGACGCCCAGGCCGTTCAGGTAGGCGTGCAGGTTGCCGGCGGGCATCCAGATGGCCTCACCGGGGGCCAGGCGCACCAGGTTGAGCAGCAGGGCCACCAGCACGCCGGGGTCGCCGGGGTAGTGGTCGGCCAGCTTCACGGCCAGGCGGTGCGAGTCGGCGTGCGGGTGGTCGGCGGGGTGGGCGGCGATCGCCGTGACCACGTCGTCGATCAGCGCCTTGCGGTCGTCCTCCGGCCAGGTGAGCAGCAGGCGGACGGCCTCCGAGAGGTCACCGGAGCGCAGCGCCGTGACGACCGGGTCGAGGCGGGGCAGGGCGAAGCCGGCGATCACGTCGGCGGCCGTCGCCGGCGGGCGGAACCCGCACAGTGCCTCGAACGGGGTGAGCGCCACCAGGATCTCGGGCTTGTGGTGGGCGTCGGTGTAGTTCTTCGGCGCCTCCGGGTCGGCCTCCTGGCGGGCGAACGCCTCCTTCGCGTACGCCGCGCCGGGGTGGGCCTGGAGAGAGAGCGGTGCGGCAGCGGCCAGGACCTTCATCAGGTACGGCAGGCGCGGCCCGAACCGCCCCGCCACGTCCTCCCCCAGTTGGCCGGCCGGGTCGCCGGCGATGAGGCCGTCGAGGTGGACCGGTCCGGCGGGGCCGGGCACGGTGGACGGGTCACCGGGATGCGCGCCGAGCCACAGCTCCGCCTCCGGCTCCGCGGTGGGAGCGGGGCGGCCCTGCAACCCGGCGATCGCGGTCCGGGAGCCCCAGGCGTACGGCCGGATGACGCCGGTCAGCGGGTACACGGTCATCAGATGCCCTCCGGAAGCAGGTTCGAGAGCTCCTTCATCTCGCTGATCGCCGGGACCGCCATCGGGTCGAGACCGTGGGCCAGCGCCAGGTACAGCGACGCGAAGTCGGGCACCGCGACCAGCGACGCCAGCCGTTCCAGGCTGGAACCGCCCTCGGCGGTGAGCACGTCGCAGCGGACGCCCCGCCGGTCGGCCAGCGTCTGGATGGCGTCGGCCCGGCGCTCCTCGACGGCGACCGGCTCGTCGGCGTCGTCCTCCGGGTTGAGCCCGCCGTCGCGGAAGACCACCAGCCGGAGCCGGGTCAGCTCGTCGGCGTCGTCGTCCGGGTCGGCGAAGATGTCCCGCGACGTCTCGGCCAGACCGCCGAAGACGCCGTCAAGCAGGCCCACCCGGCCCCGGCCGGCCTCACCGAGCGCGCCGGCCATCACCGGGTACCGGGCATTGGCGGCCAGGGTGTCGGCGAACCGGCGGGCCGCGACCGTGGCCAGCGGGGAGGAACCCCAGACGATCGGCACCGAGCCGGCCAGCCCGAGGGCCAGCTCCTTGGCCGGGTTGACGAACGAGTCGGCGCCGGGACGGCAGCGCTCGGCGTCGGCGTCCAGCCGGGTGGCGGTCTCGGCGATGTCCGCTTCGGCCAGCTTGGCGATGCCGAGCGCCCGGCCGGCGAACAGCACCGGGATGGTCAGACCCCACAGGGTGGCCCGGGCCGGGGCCCGGCGCGGCACGCCGATGAAGGGGGCGCGGGCCCGCTCGGCCATCGCCTCCAGGTCGGACCCGGGGTTGCCGATGGCGACCAGGCGGGCGCCCCGGCGGGCCGCCGCCTCGGCCGCGGCGAGGGCCTCCGGGCTGCGGCCGGAGGCGGACACGGCGATCACCACGTCGGCCGCGCCGACCCAGCCGGGCACGCCCGCGCTGCGGTGGCCGATGATCGGCACCGGGCAGCGCGGGCCGGCGACGGTGGACAGGATGCTGCCGGTGAGCCCGGCGGTGCCGATGCCGGCGACCACCACGGCCCGCGGCCGGCCCTCGTCGGCGAGCATGCTCAGGTCGACCTCGGCGGCGAGCGCCGCGGCCTCTCGCACCTGCGCGCCGGCCGAGGCGGTGGCCCGCAGCATGCCGCCGGGGTCGTTGCCGAGCATCGACTTCTCGTCGTTGAGCAGCGACTCGTCGGCGACGCGATGGCCGTTGACCCCGGCGGAGCCGCTCATTGGGCCGGCCATCAGTCCGTCTCCTGGTCAGCGGGCTTCTCGACGGAATCCTCGGCCAGCGGGCCGGCCGAGCGGGCGGCCGGCCGGTCCTCCGAGGAGGAACCGGGCAGCCGCGCCTCGTCCAGCAGCAGGATCGGGATGTCGTCGCGGATCTCGAAGATCCGGCCACACTCGGTGCACGTCAGCGTCTGCGCGCCCGCGTCGTGCTCGAGGGGCGCGTGATGGGTGTCCGGGCAGGCCAGAATCTCCAGCAACTGCTGATCGAGCGCCACCGAGTAACTCCTAATCGCCGCGTTGAACTCCGTTCGTGGCGATCCTATCCACGAACGATGGCGAGCACCGCGTCGCGCAGCTTCGCCATCCGATCCGCGTCGGGCGCCTCCACGTTCAGGCGCAGCAGTGGCTCCGTGTTGGACGCCCGCAGGTTGAACCAGGCGCCGTCGCCGAGCTGGAAGGTCTTCCCGTCGAGGTCGTCCACCCGGGCGTCCGGGAACGCGGCCCGCACCTCGGCGATCTTGGCGGAGGCGTCGGCCACCGTGGAGTTGATCTCACCGGAGGCGGCGTACCGCTCGTACTCGGCGGCGAACTCGGAGAGCGGCAGGTCCTGCCCACCGAACGCGGCCAGCACGTGCATGGCGGCCAGCATGCCGGTGTCGGCGAACCAGAAGTCGCGGAAGTAGTAGTGCGCCGAGTGCTCGCCGCCGAAGACCGCGTTGGTGGCGGCCATCTCGGCCTTGATGAACGAGTGGCCGACCCGGCTGCGGACCGGCTTGCCACCGTTCTCGACGATGATCTCCGGCACCGCGGCCGAGGTGATCAGGTTGTGGATGATCGTGCTGCCCGGGAACTTGGCCAGCTCACGGGCGGCGACCAGCGCGGTGATCGCGGACGGCGAGACCGCGTCGCCCTTCTCGTCGACGACGAAGCAGCGGTCGGCGTCGCCGTCGAAGGCGAGGCCGATGTCGGCGCCCTGCTCGCGGACCGCGTTCTGGAGGTCCACCAGGTTCTTCGGGTCCAGCGGGTTCGCCTCGTGGTTGGGGAACGAGCCGTCCAGCTCGAAGAAGAGCGGCTCGATGGTCAGCGGCAGCGCCGGGAGCACCTGGTCGCCGAGGACGGCCGGGACGGTGTAGCCGCCCATGCCGTTGCCCGCGTCCACGATGACCTTGAGCGGCCGGATGCCGGACAGGTCGACCAGCGAGCGCAGGTGCGCGGCGTAGTCGGCGAGCACGTTGCGCTGATCCACCCGGGACGGTCCGTCGGCCTCCGCGTTCAGGTCGGCGAGCAGCTGCTGGGCGCGCTGGCGGACGACCGCCAGGCCGCTGTCCTGGCCGACCGGGCGGGCGCCGGAGCGGCACAGCTTGATCCCGTTGTACTGCGCGGGGTTGTGGCTGGCGGTGAACATCGCGCCGGGCAGGCTCAGCGCGCCGGACGCGTAGTAGAGCTGGTCGGTCGACGCGAGCCCGATGTTGACCACGGCGACGCCGGCGGCGTTCGCGCCCCGGGCGAAGGCGGCGGCCAGACCGGGCCCGGACTCGCGCATGTCGTGACCGATCACGATCTGGTCCGGCTCGTCACCGGACTCCCGCAACATCTCGACGAACGCCGTGCCGATCGCTCGGGCCACCGTCTCGTTGAACTGGTCCGGGACGGTACCCCGTACGTCGTACGCCTTGATGATCTGCGACAGATCAGACACCACTACACCCCTTGCGCCAATATCCCCTTTGGG
This sequence comes from Actinoplanes hulinensis, assembly GCF_019429605.1. Taxonomy (NCBI): domain Bacteria; kingdom Bacillati; phylum Actinomycetota; class Actinomycetes; order Micromonosporales; family Micromonosporaceae; genus Actinoplanes; species Actinoplanes hulinensis. Next base: position 324,170 of record NZ_JAHXZI010000001.1, read on the forward strand.
CCCGAGGGTATCGGAGCGCCTCGCGGGTCAAGGTCTCAACCGCGCGGCCGTACGGTTAACGGAGGAGATCTCTACACGCACGATCGGCGGCTCGCGTCGTCTCGGGCAGCCGGAACCGGGGCGCGAGTGCGAGTGTCAGCGCGCAGGCCCGATCCAGGTTGATCCGGTGTCCGACCGAGACGAAGACCGGTTTCACCCCGGTCTGGGTCCGCAGCACCGCACCGACCGTCTCCCCTGCGTCGACCAGCGGCGACCGCGCGCCCCGCTGTTCACCGACCGGGTCCCAGTCTCCCACCAACCGGGTCTTTCCGACGCCGAACGCCGGGAGATCGGTGAGGACGCCGAGGTGCGCGGCCAGCCCGAAGCGGCGCGGGTGGGCCAGCCCGTGCCCGTCGCAGATCAGCACCTCCGGCGGGACGGTCAGCCGGCCGAGCGCCTCCAGCAGCGCGGGCACCTCCCGGAAGGCGAACAGCCCGGGGACGTACGGGAACGCCGCCCGCCCCCGGACCACGGCCGTGTCCACCACCGTGAGATCGGCGACCCGCAGCACCACGACCGCGGCGGCGAGCCGGTCGTCCCCCTCGGCGTAGGCCACGTCCAGGCCGGCGACGGTGGTGGGCGCCTCCGGCCCGGCGCTGAGCACCACCCGGGAACGCAGGCTGTCCTGCACGGCGAGGGCTTCTTCTTCGGTACGGGGCCAGGGCTGCACGACCGGGAGCATAGAGACTGTTGTCACTTGCCGTGACGCGGGTCACGATGGGGCAGGAGGTGCTGCTGGTGAACCCGTGGCTTGCCCTGACCCCCGGAGACGACCCGGCCGAACGGATCCGTCAGGTCGGCCGCGCCCATGAACGGTTCCTGGCCGGTGAACAGCGCCCACCCACGATGCGCCCGGTGGTGGCCGAGTCGTGGGCGCGCTCGGCGGCGCACATCCGGGCCGACACCACCGCGCCGATCGACCTGGCCGACGACGACCTGGAGGCGTACCGGTCGGCGCATCCGCTGTCCCGGGTCATGCCGATCTTCCGGGACCTGCTGGGCGGCCTGGCCGAGGACGGCGACCACATCCTGGCGGTCTGCGACGAGCACGGCCGCCTGCTCTGGGTCGAGGGGCATCCGTCCACCCTGCGCGGCGCCGCGTCGATGAACTTCGTGCCGGGGGCGCGCTGGGACGAGGCGCACGCCGGCACCAACGCGCCGGGCACCGCGCTCGCCGTCGACCACGCGCTCCAGATCTTCGCGACCGAGCATTTCAGTCATCCGGCGCAGCGGTGGACGTGCGCGGCCGCCCCGGTCCACGACCCCGGCACCGGACGGCTGCTCGGGGCCATCGACGTGACCGGCGGCGACCATCTCGCCAATCCGCACAGCCTCGCCCTGGTCCGGGCCACCGCGCTGGCCGCCGAGGCGTACCTCCGTGGGGTGGGCCCGTTGCCGCAGCGGCCGCAGGTCGCGGCTCTCGGGCGGGACGAGGCCCGGCTCGCGGTCGGCGGGAAGCCGGTCCGGCTCGGCCGACGGCACTCCGAGCTGCTGGTCCTGCTCACCGTGCACCCGGAGGGGCGCACCGGCGACCAGCTCGGCTTCGACCTGTACGGCGACGGCGTGAGCCCGGTGACGGTCCGCGCCGAGCTGTCCCGCCTGCGCCGCATCCTCGGCCCGGAGCTGCTCGACTCCCGGCCCTACCGGCTGCGCGCGGGAGTGGAGACCGACCTCGGCACGGTGGCCCGCCTGCTGGACGCCGGGCGGACCGCGGAGGCGATGGACGCCTACCCCGGCCCGCTGCTGCCCGCCTCGGACGCGCCCGGCATCGTCCGGTTGCGACGGCGGCTGGACGACCGGCTCCGTGCCGCGATCCTGGGCAGCGCGGACCGGCGCCTGGTGCAGACCTGGCTGAACCGGCCGTGGGGCGGCGACGACCTGGAGATGTGGCAGGCCTACGCGGGGCTGATGCCGCGGGATCCGGTGGCCGCCCGGCGGGTCGCGGCACTGACCCGGGAATACGCGTGCAACGTTTCTGCAACGTGGCCGTAACTAGCGTCCGCCTCAACAGAGGAGGCGAGACCGTGACCATCTACACCCCGCCCGGTTCCGAAGGCGCCATCGTCAGCTACCAGTCGCGCTATGACCACTACATCGGCGGCGAGTACGTCCCGCCCGCCAAGGGCCGGTACTTCACCAACCCGTCCCCGGTGACCGGGCAGGACTTCTGCGAGATCGCCCGGGGCACCGAGGAGGACGTGGAGAAGGCCCTGGACGCGGCACACGCCGCCGCCCCGGCCTGGGGCCGCACCTCGCCCACCGAGCGCTCGGTGATCCTCAACCGGATCGCCGACCGGATGGAACAGAACCTGGAGAAGCTCGCCGTCGCCGAGAGCTGGGAGAACGGCAAGCCGGTACGCGAGACGCTGGCCGCCGACCTGCCCCTGGCCATCGACCACTTCCGCTACTTCGCCGGCGTCATCCGCGCCCAGGAGGGCACCGCCGGCGAGCTGGACGAGGACACCGTCGCCTACCACTTCCACGAGCCGCTCGGTGTGGTCGCGCAGATCATCCCGTGGAACTTCCCGATCCTGATGGCGGTCTGGAAGCTGGCCCCCGCCCTGGCCGCCGGCAACGCGGTGGTCCTCAAGCCGGCCGAGCAGACGCCCGCCTCGATCCACTACCTGTTCTCGCTGATCGGCGACCTGATCCCGCCGGGCGTGGTGAACATCGTCAACGGCTTCGGTGTGGAGGCCGGCAAGCCGCTGGCCAGCTCGAACCGGGTCGCCAAGGTGGCGTTCACCGGCGAGACCACCACCGGTCGCCTGATCATGCAGTACGCCTCGGAGAACCTGATCCCGGTCACCCTGGAGCTCGGCGGCAAGAGCCCGAACATCTTCTTCGACGACGTCTCCCGGGCCGACGACGACTTCTTCGACAAGGCGCTCGAGGGCTTCGCGATGTTCGCCCTCAACCAGGGCGAGGTGTGCACCTGCCCGTCCCGGGCGCTGATCCAGCAGGGTCACTACTCGGACTTCCTGGCCGCCGGCGTGAAGCGGGTGGAGAACCTCAAGCAGGGCAACCCGCTCGACACCGACACCCAGGTCGGGGCGCAGGCCTCCAACGACCAGCTGGAGAAGATCCTGTCGTACCTGGACATCGGCCGGCAGGAGGGCGCGCGTGCCCTGGTCGGTGGCGCGAAGGCGGAGATGCCCGGCGATCTGGCCGGCGGGTACTACGTCCAGCCGACGATCTTCGAGGGCCGCAACAGCATGCGGATCTTCCAGGAGGAGATCTTCGGTCCGGTGGTGTCGGTCACGCCGTTCGGAGACTTCGACGACGCCATCAAGGTCGCCAACGACACCCTGTACGGCCTCGGCGCCGGCGTGTGGACGCGGGACGGGAACCAGGCGTACCGGGCCGGGCGGGCGATCAAGGCCGGCCGGGTGTGGACCAACTGCTACCACCTCTACCCGGCGCACGCCGCGTTCGGCGGGTACAAGCAGTCCGGCATCGGCCGGGAGAACCACCGGATGATGCTGGACCACTACCAGCAGACGAAGAACCTCCTGGTGAGTTACTCCCCCAAGGCTCTCGGCTTCTTCTAGGAGATGACCGCCACCCGAGTGGATGTCACTCCCGCGGCTGCCGTCCTGATGCGGCAGCTGCGGGAGCGGCACGGCCCGTTGATGTTCCACCAGTCCGGCGGCTGCTGCGACGGCAGCTCGCCGATGTGCTACCTGGAGGGTGAGTTCCGAACCGGCCGGTCCGACGTGCTGCTGGAGTCTCTGGCGATCGAGGGGGTGCCGGAGCCGATCACGTTCTGGATGTCGGCCAGCCAGTTCGAACTGTGGAAACACACACATCTGACGGTGGACGTGGTCCCCGGTCGCGGTTCCGGCTTCTCGCTGGAGGCGCCGGAGGGCGTACGGTTCCTGATCCGCTCGCGGCTTCTGACCGAAGCGGAGCTGGCGGAACTGAGCTGAAGATCAAGTCAAGGGCGGGGCCTCGGCTCCGCCCTTTTCGCGTGCGCGATGATACTCCGGCCAAAATCGACGTGGTCCGCTTTTGGTACGAAAGATGGGGACGGACTGGCGGCCGGCCGATATCCGAGGCATCGTCGTCAGGCTCGCAACCGACCTGGGGAGGTCTCTTTGATACGGCTGTCGCACACCCGGAAGGCCCTCATGATCAGCACCGTGCTGATCATGACCGGTCTGCTCGGCCAGGCGACCGCGGCGACGACGACCGCACAGGTGGACCCCGCGCCGATTGTCTCAGCCAGCCCCACGCCGTCCGTCACCGCGCCCAGCCCCGCGCCCTCGTTCTCGCCCTCGCCGACGCCGACACCCACCCCGTCGAAGAACTCGCCCCGCGTCGAGAACACCGCCGTCGACACCAAACCCAAGGGCCGGACCGGCCCGGCCGGCAGCATCATGACCACCGGCACCAAGGGCGTTGCGCTCACCTTCGACGACGGCCCTGACCCCGACTACACGCCCCAACTGCTCAAGCTCCTCGCCAAGCAGCAGGTCAAGGCGACGTTCTGCCTGGTCGGCACGCAGGCGCGGCGCCACCCCGACCTGGTCGAGGCGATCGCCGCGGGTGGTCACAGCCTCTGCAACCACTCCTGGAACCACGATCTCAGACTGGGCAAGAAGTCCCATGCCGCCATCCGCGCGGACCTGGAGCGCACCAACGCCGCCATCCGCGCCGCGGTCCCCGGCGCCGAGATCCGCTACATGCGCGCGCCCGGCGGCAACTTCACCCCGGCCATGGTCAAGGTCTCCGCACAGCTCGGCATGCGCTCGATCTACTGGAAGGTCGACCCCCGCGACTGGGACCAGCCCGAGACCGAGTCCCGCGACGCCCACCGCAAGCGCATCATCCGCATCGTCCAGCAGCGCACCCGCGCCGGCGCGATCGTCCTCTCCCACGACTACGCCCAGCCGGACACCATCGACGCCTACCGTGTCCTGCTCCCCTGGCTGCACAAGCGCTTCCAGCTGGTTCCGCTGACCTGACCCGTCCGGCTGGACGTCAGGGCTGTTTCGGAGGGGTTGAGGCAGCTCTGGAGCCAGCCGGGTTCGAGGGTGACCACTCACGCACGTCGCGCGGGGCGGGGAGCGTTCTGGACGCGCCAGCGGCCAGCGAGCCGGGCCGCGCCCTCGGCGGGAGCGGCGGTCCGTACCCACCACCGAGATGCGACATCGCCTTTGATCTTCGGCGGGGTCAGTGGGAGGGGGGAATCACTCTCAGGTGGCCGCGGCGGCCGGTCTGGGGAGCGTGATCGGTGTCGTCCGGGCGCGGCGGGACCGGGCGGGCGGCTTCGCGGACGGCCTCGGCGAGGGCGACGAGGTCGTCGGTGGTGGGGGGTGGGGGCGCGAAGTCGCCGTCGTGGCGGACGAGTTCCCAGCCTCGCGGGGCGGTGAGGCTGCGGGCGTGCGTCTCGCAGAGGTCGTACGTGTGGGGTTCGGCGAAGGCCGCGAGCGGGCCAACGACGGCCGTCGAGTCGCCGTAGACGTAGGTCAGGGTGGCGACCGCCTGTCGGGGACAGCCGTTCCGGGAGCAGCGCCGTGGTGACCTCACGGCGGCAACTTATCTCCCCGCTCGCGATTCTGGGGAATGTTGCCCCGCGACACGCCGACCCGGACCGCATCACGATTCGGCCATGGTCGTTAGACACGCCGCCCCGTTGGGGCGAATTAACGGCACGGACACACGATGAGCACGGGCTGACCGCTCCTGCCGCCCCGGTGGGGATACGCTGGCCGCGTGACCACCAGCCCTGAACGCCGCCGGACGGATGGCAAGGCGACGCGCGGTTCCGGCCCGGGTCATCCGGCCCGGCGCGACCGGCACGGGCGCGGGCTCCGCGGCCGTCTGGTGCCGGCGACCGTGCCTCTGGCCCGCACCAAGGCGGAGATCTTCGACGACCTGGTGCTGGACACGGTCGAGAGCCTGGAGCGCCGTTACGCCAAGGAGCTGGCCGGCGTCGAGTTCGCGGTCGAGGACGTGCCGCCGGAGCTGAACGTGTACGACTCGGATGTGCTCGAGGACGGCGAGGTGCCTCTGGCCCGGCTGCTGCCCGGGCGCCCGGGACGGCACGAACTTCCCCCGCGGATCGTGCTCTACCGGCGCCCGCTGGAGTTCCGGGCGATGGATCGCGAGGACCTCGCCGACCTCGTCCACGATGTGATCATCGAGCAGGTAGCCAACCTGCTCGGAGTGGATCCGGACGAACTGACCTGAGTCCGGTCAGGCCACGCGCCGCTTCAGCTTGCGACGTTCACGTTCGGACAGTCCACCCCAGATCCCGAAGCGTTCGTCGTGACCGAGTGCGTACTCCAGACACTCGGCCTTGACATCACAGCGGCCGCAGATGCGCTTCGCCTCGCGCGTCGAACCGCCCTTCTCCGGGAAGAAGGCCTCGGGATCGGTCTGCGAACACAGCGCCCGTTCCTGCCACTCGGGCGCGTCCCCGAGCAGGTCTACCCCTTCAACCTGCGCTTCCATCGGCGTGCCTCCAAAATTCCGCGCCGGCGCGAAACCGGCGCTGACCCCCCACGCACGCGGCGTGTTTTTGCGGGTTCGACGCCTTTGTGCCACATCGTCCCCGCAACCCCACCAAAATTACACGCGTGTAAGACGTGCGTCGTCAAGCCGAACCTGCTAAATGGGCCCGTTTCCCCGACGCTTGAGAACGGTTCATGGCCCCGTTCCTGCCCTATCTCTCCAGGGCATTGGAAGGTAACGCGAGGCCGGGCCTTCGCGTCCAATTTAACCCGATTTGTAACCTGTGGACAGGGGGGTCCCCAGGACGGGTCCGCCGAATGGATCAAACTGTCACCTGCGGCCGTACACCGTGGTCCGTTCCACCGCCGGGCGACCGGCCGACGCGGCCAGTTCTTTCAACTCCGCGACCGTACGAGCCGAGCCGTGTTCCGAACCGGCCATTCGTGAAATTGTTTCCTCCATCAGAGTTCCACCGAGGTCATTACAGCCACTGTTGAGCATCACCCGGGTACCCTCGTCGCCGAGTTTCACCCACGAGCACTGGATGTTGTCGATCCGGCCGTGCAGCAGCACCCGGGCCATGGCGTGCACCACCCGGTTCTCCCGCCAGGTCGGGCCGGGACGGGCGATGCCGGCCAGGTAGATCGGGGCGTTCGTGTGCACGAACGGCAGCGCCACGAACTCGGTGAAGCCACCGGTGACGTCCTGGATGCCGGCCAGCACCCGGAAGTGGCCGAGCCACTGGCGCGGGTGGTCGACGTGGCCGTACATCATGGTCGAACTGGAACGGATGCCCACCTGGTGCGCCGTGGTGACCACCTCGGCCCAGGTCGCGGTGGGCAGCTTGCCCTTGGTGAGGACCCAGCGCACGTCGTCGTCCAGGATCTCGGCGGCGGTGCCGGGGATGGTGCCGAGACCCGCGTCCCGCAGATCGGTGAGCCACTCCCGCAGCGAGACGCCCGCCTTGGCCGAGGCGGTGACGATCTCCATGGGCGAGTACGCGTGCACATGCATGCCGGGGACCCGCTGCTTGACGGCGCGAACCAGATCGGCGTACGCCGTGACCGGCATCTTCGGGTCGATGCCGCCCTGCATGCACACCTCGGAGGCGCCGTCCCGCCACGCCTCCTCGGCCCGGTCGGCGACCTGCTCCACCGACAGGCGGTAGGCGTCCGCGTCCTTCTCCCGCTGGGCGAACGCACAGAACCGGCAGCCCACGTAGCAGACGTTCGAGAAGTTGATGTTGCGGTTCACCACGTACGTGATGTCGTCGCCGTTGACCTCGCGGCGCAGGCCGTCGGCGATCCGGGCCAACTCGTCCAGGGCCGGGCCGTCGGCGTTGAACAGCGCCATGGCCTTGTCCTCGTGCTTCTCCAGCAGGAGCGCGCCCGGGTCGGTCTCGGCCAGCCGGAGCGCCGCCACCACGTCGGTCGGCATGGTCGCCGGCGCGCTCTTGACGTGCGCGGCGACCTCGTCCCAGTCGCCGTAGACGTCGTCGAAGTCGGTGCGCCGGTCGCCGGTGCGGCCGTCGGTGTCGATGCTCTTGTGGAGGTCGGTGCGGCCGGTCCCGAAGGCGTCGTCCGGCTCCTGCCAGGGCGAGCCGGCCGGGATCGCGCCCTCCTTCGCCAGGCCGCTCTCCTGGGCCAGCGCCGTGACGTGCGCCTTCACCCGCGGATCCAGCCAGCCCTCGTCACCCCGGCGGACGTACTCCGGGTAGATCGTGAGGCGCTCCCGAAGCTCGAATCCCGATTTTTCGGACATTTCGGCTAGTAGGTTGATCTGGGGCCACGGGCGCTCGGGGTTCACGTGGTCCGGCGTCACCGGGGAGACCCCGCCCCAGTCGTCGATGCCGGCGCGCAGCAGCAGGGAGAACTCGTCGTCGATCAGGTTCGGCGGGGCCTGGATGCGGGCGCGCGGGCCCATGATGATCCGGGCGACGGCCACCGTGGCGGCCAGTTCGCGCAACTCGGCGTCCGGCATCCCGCGCATCGCCGTGTCCGGCTTGGCCCGGAAATTCTGGACGATGACCTCCTGGATGTGCCCGAACTCCCGGGCCGCGCGACGGATCGCGAAGAGCGACTCGACCCGCTCGGTGACGGTCTCGCCGATGCCGATCAGGATGCCGGTGGTGAACGGGACACCGACCCGGCCGGCGTCGTCGAGCACCCGGAGCCGGACCGCCGGCTCCTTGTCCGGCGAGCCGAAGTGCGGGCCACCCTTCTCCGACCAGAGCCGGGTGGCGGTGGTCTCCAGCATCATGCCCATGCTCGGCGCCACCGGCTTGAGCCGCTGCAACTCGGCCCAGCTCATCACCCCGGGGTTGAGGTGCGGCAGCAGACCGGTCTCCTCCAGCACGGCGATCGCGCAGGCGCGCACGTAGTCGAGGGTGGAGTCGTAACCCCGCTCGTCGAGCCACTGCCGGGCCGCCGGCCAGCGCTCCTCGGGCCGGTCACCGAGGGTGAACAGCGCCTCCTTGCAGCCCTGTGCGGCGCCCTGCCGGGCGATCTCCAGCACCTCGTCGCGCTCCAGGAACGCGGCTGGGAGCTTGTGCGGCACGGTGGCGAAGGTGCAGTAGTGACATCGGTCGCGGCAGAGCCGGGTCAGCGGGATGAAGACCTTGCGCGAATACGTCACGACGCCCGGCCGCCCGGCCTCCCGCAGACCGGCGTCCCGGATGCCGCCGGCGATCGCCAGCAACTCGTCGAAACGGTCTCCGGTGGCCGCGAGCAGCGCGGTCGCCTCATCGATGTCGATCGCCTTGCCGTCGGCGGCGCGGCGCAGTGCGCGGCGGATGCTCGCCGGTGTCGGTACGGGTTCCACGTTGACCTCTACCACGCAGAGCAGCCTAGGCCCGAATCGTTTCGACCGCCGCCGCTGCTCCCGGACCGGGGCGTGTCGTGAAACACCCCCGGACCGGGAACAAAGTCACTGACGGGGCGGATCCTGGTCGGCCGGGCCGAAGCCGGGACGATCGTCCGGCAGCACCTCGGTGCGGTCGGCCGGGGGCGGCGGCACCGCCTGGGTCGGCTCGGCGAACGGGACCGGGGGCGGCGGCACCGCCTGGGTCGGCTCGGCGAACGGGGCCACCGGAGGCGGCGGTGTGGGGGCGCCGCTCACCGGGGGCTGACCCCACCCCGGCGGCGGCGGAGGCGTCGGCTGACCCCACCCCGGCGGCGGGGGCGTCGGCTGACCCCAGCCCGGCGGCGGGGCGGGCTGACCGGGGTACTGGCCGTGGCCGTACCCGGGCGGGGGGACGGTCCCGGGGGGCGGGTAGGCCCCGTAGGGCTGACCGTACGGCTGGCCGTAGACACCGGGCTGCGGCTGGGGCCTCGGCACGTAGTAGAGGCCCTGCCAGAGGCGCAGCACCGCGTACGCCGCGACGCCGAGCAACCCGAGGTAGGCGACCCGGTAGAGCAGCGCCGTGAAGGCGGTTCCGGCGTCCAGGTCGGCGAGCCCGCTCACCCCGAAGAGGACTCCGAAGATCACCCCGAAGACGGCCGCCACCACGTACTCGATGCCCGCGATGATGGTGATCAGCCGGGCCTGCGGGTGGACCGGCCGGACACCGGCCGCGAGGAGCACCGCCCCGAGTGGGAAGAACACCGTCTCCAGGTTCACGAAGCTGCCGAAGCTGTACCGGGTGCTGGCGAGGAAGTCGTCGCCGAACATGCCCAGGAACGCCACGAACAGGAACACTGCGGGGGCGGCGACCAGGGCGTACGCCGCCAGGTCGCGCACGGGCAGCAGGAACTGCCCGATGGGTTTCTCGCCGGCCGGTCCCGGCTGCGGAGGTGTGGTCACGATTGCTCCCGGTGCGTGGATCGAGGTCGGCCCAGAGTAAACCGATACCCGCCACCCGGTGGGATGACGCGTGTGCGGGAGGATGAGGCCATGCGGATCGTGGTCCTGACCGGGGGCATCGGCGGTGCCCGTTTCCTTCTCGGCGTGCGCGCGCACGCCCGCGCCATCGGCGCCGACGTCACGGCGGTCGTCAACGTCGGCGACGACGTGCGCATGCACGGCCTCCAGATCTGTCCCGACCTGGACAGCGTCATGTACACGCTGGGCGGCGCCGCCGACCCGGAGCGCGGCTGGGGCCGGGTCGGCGAGACCTGGGTGGTCAAGGAGGAGCTGGCGAAGTACGGGGTGGAGCCGTCCTGGTTCGGCCTCGGCGACAAGGACACCGCCACCCACCTGGTGCGCACCACCATGCTGAACGCCGGGTACCCGCTCTCCGCGGTCACCGCGGCGCTGTGCGAGCGCTGGCAGCCGGGCATCACCGTGCTGCCGGCCTCGGACGACCGGCTGGAGACGCACGTGGTCGTGGACGTCGACGGCGAGCGGAAGGCGATCCACTTCCAGGAGTGGTGGGTGCGCTACCGCGGCGAGCTGCCGACGCACCGATTCGTCTTCCGCGGCGCCGAGTCGGCGAAACCGGCCGCCGGGGTGCTCGACGCGATCGCGGCCGCCGACGTGGTGCTGATCGCGCCCAGCAATCCGGTGGTCAGCATCGCGCCGATCCTCGCCGTACCCCCTCTGAGGGAGGCCGTGGCGAACGGCCCGGCGCCGGTCGTCGGGGTGTCGCCGATCATCGGTGGCGCGCCGGTCCGGGGCATGGCCGACCGGTGCCTGGCCACCCTGGAGGTCGAGGTGAGCGCCGGCGCGGTCGGCCGGATGTACGGTCCACGCGCCGAGGGCGGCCTGCTGGACGGCTGGCTGGTCGACGAGTCGGACGCCGGCGCCGAGGTGCCGGGTGTCCGCACCCGTGCCGTGCCGCTGTGGATGCGCGACGAGGTGGCCACCGCCCGGATGGTGGAGGACGCGCTGGAGCTGGGCGGTGTCTCATGAGCGAGCTTGCGAGCGAATCATTCAGCTCAGTCTCGAAAATGGCGGCGCCGGAGCGACGCGGAGGTGCCGGCATGAGTGACGGCCTGGAGATCCTGCCGGTCCGCGGCATCGGGGACGTGACCGCGGGCGACGACCTCGCCGAACTGATCACGGGGGCGGCCCCGTGGCTCGCCGACGGTGACGTCCTCGTGGTGACCAGCAAGATCGTGTCGAAGGCGGAGGGCCGCCTGGTCGAGGTCCCGGCCGACGGGCCCGAGCGCGACGAGGCCCGGCAGCGGGTGCTGGCCGGCGAGACCGCCCGGGTGGTGGCCCGCCGGGGCAACACCACCATCGTGCAGACCCACCACGGTTTCGTGATGGCCGCCGCCGGCATCGACGCGTCGAACGTCGACAAGACCCACCTGGTGCTGCTGCCCGAGGACCCGGACGCCTCGGCCCGCCGGTTGCGTGCCGACCTGCGGAAACGCGGCCTGGACGTCGCCGTGGTCGTCTCCGACACGATGGGGCGTGCCTGGCGCAACGGGCTCACCGACGTGGCCCTCGGCGCCGCGGGCATCGACGCGCTGCTCGACCACCGCGGGCAGCTCGACCCCTACGGCAACGAGCTGAGCCTCACCCAGATGGCGGTGATCGACGAGCTGTCCGCGGCCGCCGAGCTGGTCAAAGGCAAGTGCGACCAGGTGCCGGTCGCGGTGGTTCGTGGTTTCGGCCGCCTGACGGCGGACGACGGGCCCGGCGCGAAGGTCCTGATCCGGGACTCCGCCGAGGACATGTTCGGATCGGGTACGGCGGAGGCGCGCGCCGAGGGCCTGGCGGAAGCGGCACGAATGCCGGTGGACGCGCCCCGCATCGAGCCGGTGGACGGCCCGGACCGCGACAGGACTTCGCGTATCGCCCGGGAGCTGATCAACGAGAGTCCGCTTCGGCTGGTGAGGGTCGAGTTCCCGGCCGGTGAGGAGGGCCGGCTGAGGTTGTCCCCTCCGGGTTCCGGTCCGGCGGACCTGGTCCGGCTCGGCGCCGAGGCGCAGCGTCTCCGGGCCGCGTTCGCCGCCGCGGGTCTGGCCACCGCCATCGAGGTGGACGATCTCGGCGAGGTCACCCTGACCTATGGAGTTCCCGCATGACCGACCTCTACGAGAACGCCGTCGACGTGCTGTCCACCTGGAACGCCACCTCCGACGCCGCCGAGGCGAACCGCAAGCGCACCCTCGACCTGCTCGCCGACGGCCCGGTCGCGATGACCCGTGCCCACCGGGACGGCCACGTCACCGCCAGCGCCCTGATCGTCGACGACTCTCGGCGTGTGCTGCTCTGCCTGCACGGCCGTCTCGGCCTCTGGATGCAGTTGGGCGGCCACTGCGAGGAGGGCGACCCGACGCTGGCCGCCGCGGCGTTCCGGGAGGCGGGAGAGGAGTCCGGCATCCCCGGGCTGGTCCTCGACCCGGTGCCGATCGACATCGACATCCACGAGGTCCGCTGCGGCTCCCACGAGGGCGCACCGGCCACCCCGTCGGTCCATTACGACGTTCGATTCCTGCTGCGGGCCCCGGCCGGCGCGGTCGAGCGGATAAGTGACGAGTCGTCAGATCTAGCGTGGTTCCACCCCGAGGCTCTACCGTCACCTCTGGCCGACGGCACGATCCAGCAGATCGCCCCCGCGTTGGCCCGCCTGACGTGAAGCGCGCCGCTGAGTTGGAGACATGCGTAACCCCTCGAGGCCGGTCATCCCCGCCCTGGCCACCATCCTGGCGCTGACCGCATGCGCCGAGCCCGGCACGGTACCCACCCCGGCCGCTGCCGAGGCTCCGGCTCCCGCCTGCCTGACCAGCGATCTGGAGGCCACGGTCACCCTCCGGACAGCCACCGGCACCAGCCCGGAACGCACCGCCCTGGTCACCCTGATCAACGTCGCGGGCCAGGACTGCACCGTGGACGGCTGGCTGACGGTCACCCTGGCGACCGCCGGCCGCCGGGTCCTGCCGGTCCCCACCACGAAGCTGGACGAGCCGGCGCCGGCCCACGAGTTCGTGGTCCGACCCCATCAGGCCGCCTACGCCGGCCTCCGGTGGACCTCGTGCGCCCGCACCGAGGAGGACTGCCACGCCGGCGGCACGTTGCGCTACGACATGGGCCAGAGCAAGGACGGCCCGGCGGCCGTCCTTGCCGACTTCCCCACCTCGCGGCGCAACGGCATCACCATGAACGAGCTCCGGATCGGCTCGCTACAGCAGTTCAGCGACCGGGCCCTCGACTGGTGACCCAGCGCCTGTTCCGGAACAGGCGCTAGATGTAGCCGTGCTGGCCCAGCTCCTTGAGCTGGTCGACGAGCTGCTTGACCTCCTGCGCCCGTTCCCGCGGGCACACCAGGACGGCGTCCGGCGTGTCCACGATGACCAGGTCCCGGACCCCCATGGCGGCCACGAGACGGCCCGACGACGGGACCACGACCAGGCTCTCGGTCTCGCGCAGCAGCACGGTGTGCCGCTCGGCGAGATCGTGCCCGACCACCACGTTGCCGGCCTGGTCCGCGGTGAGCACCTCACCGAGGGTGTGGAAGTCACCGACGTCGTTCCACCCGAAGTCGCCGGGCACGGTGCCTACCCGGCCGGCCGCGGCAGCGCCCTCCATCACCGCGTAGTCCACCGAGATCTTGGGCAGCGTCGGCCAGACGTCACCCATCACCTCTTCCTGCTCGGCGGTGCCCCACGCCTGCGCGATCCGGCTGATGCCCGCGGCCAGCTGCGGCTGCTGCCGGTGCAGCTCGGCCAGGAAGGACTCGACCCGCCAGACGAACATCCCGGCGTTCCACAGGTAGTTGCCGGACTTCACGTAGCCCTCGGCCACGTCGTACGTCGGCTTCTCCTTGAACTCCTCGACCTTGAGCAGCGGGCCGTCGCCGACCCGGCCACCGCACTGGAGGTAGCCGTACCCCGTCTCGGGGCGGGTCGGCGTGATCCCGAGGGTCATCAGCAGCCCCTCCCGCGCGCCGGCCATCGCCGACCGGATCACGTCGGAGAACGCCTCCGTGTCGGCGATCAGGTGATCGGACGCGAAGGAGCCCATGATCGCTTCCGGATCGCGGCGGGCGATGACCGCGGCGGCCAGGGCGATCGCGGCACACGAGTCCCGCGGGGACGGCTCGACCAGAACGTTTTCCTCGGGCATGGCGGAAAGCTGCCGGGACACGGCCGCCGCGTGCGCCACACCGGTCACCACGAAGACCCGATCGGGGGAGGCAAGACTGTCCAACCGGGCCACCGTCGCCTGAAGAAGGGACGCCTCCGTACCGGTCAGGGGGTGCAGAAATTTGGGATGACCGGCGCGGGACAGTGGCCAGAGACGGGTTCCGGTTCCGCCAGCAAGAACCACTCCGTACAACACAGCCTGTTCGTCGCTCATGCGCGGAGAGTTTAGTAGATGATCAAGTGGCAACCCGATTCCACGTTGCCACGTGTACCTCCGCACTTGACATCCAGGTGAACTCTTTCGCACGGTCGGAGCCCGCCTTCGCCAACGTCCGGCGACGCTGCTCGTCGTGCAGCAGGTCGGCGAGGTCCTCGGCGATCCGCTCCGGCGTCTCCGTCGTGTAGGCGACAGCGTCACCGCCGACCTCCGGAAGCGACAGCCGGGGCGTGGTGAGCACCGGGGTGCCGCAGGCCATCGCCTCCAGGATCGGCAGGCCGAACCCCTCCCCGAACGAGGGATAGCAGGCCACCAGGGCGCCGCCGAGGAAGCCAGGCAGGTCCGCATACCTCAGATAGCCTGGTCGAAGCAGCCGCAGATGCGCCGGGACCTCGGCCACCGCACGGTCGATGTCGTCGTCGTGCCCCTGGCCGCCGGCGATCACCAGGGCCGGCGGGTGGGGCCAGTCGGCGACCGCCCGGGCCCAGCCACGGATCAGGTTCGGCACGTTCTTCCGCGGCTCCTTGGCGCCGAGGAACGCCACATAGCCCGAGTCACCCAGGCCGAGACGGGCCCGGACCCGCGCCTTCTCGTCGTCGGTCGGCGCGTGGAAGGCCCCCTGGTCCACCCCGTGGTACGCCACATCGATCCGGGTCGGGTCCGCGTCCAGCAGGCGGATCAGCTCGTCCCGGGTGGCCTTGCTCGGCACGATCACCCGGGCGGCCCGGCGCAGCGATGTCTTGATCGCGCTGCGGAAGAAGGTCCGCTTGGTGTTGTCGTAGTGCTCCGGCTCGGTGAAGAACGTCGCGTCGTGCACCGTCACGGTCACCGGGCAGCCGGTGCGCAGCGGGCAGGTGTAGAACGGCGAGTGCAGCACCTGCGCACCGACCTGCTGGGCGAGCAGCGGCAGACCGGTCTGCTCCCAGGCGAGGCGGGCCGGCCGGTGCACGATCGCGGCCGGGCCGGGGATCACCTCGGCGGAGGGCAACATCCGGCGGTAACGCTCCGCATCGGAACGCTGTGCCACGACGGCGAGGTCCACTCGGTCGGAACCGACCTGCCCGAGCGCTCCGAGCAGACCGTCGACATATCTGCCGACACCGCCCCGGTCCGCGGGGACACTGGTGGCGTCGACGAGCACTCGCGGGGGGCGACCGGGGGTCACGAGGCATCTCCTTGGCGTCTCTGACGTACCGATGCGGCGATGGAACTACCGACGATTCGAGGGTACGCCTGGAACGCGCCGCGGACGTGTCCACGACACCGTCGATCGCCGTAGTCAATCGGCGGCATCACGGACCGTAACCGGCCGACGCGAGTCCGGGTCGTAAGGTGTGTGGTGATGAAAACGACGATCCCGCAGGCGTTCACGGAGGCGGTCCGGCGCGATCCGGCCGCGCCGCTGCTGACCTGGTATGACGACGCCACCGGCGACCGCACCGAGCTGTCCGGGGCGACCCTGGACAACTGGGTGTCGAAGACCGCGAACCTGCTGGTCGACGGGGTCGGCCTGGGCCACGGCGACGCGGTGGCCCTGATCCTGCCGCCGCACTGGCAGACCGCGGCGCTGCTGCTCGGCGTGTCGGCCGCCGGCCTGGCCGTCGACCTGGGCGGCGACCCGCAACCGGTGGAGGCGCTCTTCACCACCCCGGAGCTGGTGGACCGGGCCGCGAGCTGGACCTCGCTCGACCGCTGGGCCACCGGCCTGCTGCCGCTGGCCATGCCGCTGCGCACCCCGCCGCCCGGGTATGCCGACTACGTCACCGAGGTCCGCAACCACGGCGACCACTTCCGTGGCGCGCCGGTCGCCCCGGCCGACCGGGCCCTGGCCGGCCCGGTCGAGCTGAGCCACCACGAGGTGATCGGCATGGCCGCCGACCGGGCCGCCGAACTCGGCATCACCTCCGGCGACCGGGTGCTGATCGACGTCACGCTCTACCCCGACCCGGCCGACTGGCTGCTGGCCCCGCTGGTGGCCGACGCCTCGATCGTCCTCTGCGCCAACCTGGACGTGTCGAAGGCCGGGGCGCGGGCCGCCACCGAGAAGGTCACTGTGACGCTGGCCTGACCCGCTCCCGGGCCAGGTCGGCGAAGGCGTTCAGCGAGTCGGGGTTGGCCAGGGCACCCTTGGCCGCCGCCGACTCCACCGGGGTGCCGGTGAGGATCCGCTTCACCGGCACCTCCAGCTTCTTGCCGGAGAGGGTGCGCGGCAGGGCACGCACCTGGTAGGCGGCGTCGGGCACATGCCGGGGCGACAGCGCCCCGCGCAGCTCCCGCGCGATCCGCCCGCGCAGGGCGTCGTCGAGTTCCGAACCCTCGGTGAGCACGACGAAGAGCAGCAGCTCGCCGTTCGGGTCGCCGGGCTTGTCCAGGTGTACGACCAGCGAGTCGGCGATCTCCGGCAGGCCCTCCACCACCGAGTAGAACTCGGCGGTGCCCAGGCGCACACCACCCCGGTTGAGGGTGGCGTCCGACCGGCCGGTGATCACGCAGCTGCCGTCCGGGTCGATGGTGATCCAGTCGCCGTGCCGCCAGACGCCCGGGAACACGTCGAAGTACGCCTCCCGGTAGCGGGAGCCGTCCGGGTCGTTCCAGAACCCGACCGGCATGCTCGGCATCGGTGCGGTGATCACCAGCTCACCCAGGCCGCCGATGACCGGCTTGCCCTCCGGGTCGAACGCCTCCACCCGGGCGCCGAGGCTGCGGCAGGTGATCACACCGGCCCGTACCGGCAGCAGCGGCGCCCCGCCGACGAAACCGGTGCACACGTCGGTGCCGCCGGACAGCGAGGTCAGCTGCACCTCACGGCTGACCGCCTCGTAGACCCAGCCCCAGCCCTCCGGCGGCAGCGGCGCCCCGGTGGAGCCGAGCCCCTTGAGCCGCTTGCCCGGGGTGATCCCGGCTTTGCGGCAGGCCAGCAGGAACGGCGCCGACGTGCCGAAATAGGTGATCCCGGCGGTGTCGACCAGGTCCCACAGGGTGTCCAGCGAGGGCCAGCCCGGATTGCCGTCGAAGAGCACGATCGCCGCGCCCACGGCCGGACCGCTGGCCAGGTAGTTCCACATCATCCAGCCGGTGGTGGTGAACCAGAAGAACCGGTCGGACGGGCCCAGGTCGTGGTGCAGCGCCAGGATCTTCAGGTGCTCCAGGAGGATGCCGCCGTGACCGTGCACGATGGGCTTGGGCAGCCCGGTGGTGCCGGAGCTGTAGAGCACGTAGAGCGGGTGGTCGAAGGGCACCGGCTCGAACTCCAGCGGATCGTCGCCGCCGAGATCGCCCCAGTCGCCACCGTCGTTCAGGTATCCGATGGTGATGACGTGCTCGATCGACGGGATCGCCGCCCGGATCGCGGCGATCTCCGGGTGGCGGTCGACGTCCTTGTCGCCGTACCGGTAGCCGTCCGTCGCGACCAGCACCTTCGGCTCGATCTGGCTCCAGCGGTCGATCACGCTGCGGGCGCCGAACTCCGGCGCGCAGGACGAGAAGACCGCGCCCAGGCTGGCGGTCGCCAGCATCAGCACGTAGGTCTCCGGGATGTTCGGGGCATAGGCCGCGACCCGGTCACCCTTGCCGACCCCACGGGCCTTCAGCCCGGCCCGGACCCTCCGCACCTCCTCGCGCAGCTCCCGGCTGGTCAGGGTGACCGGCTCACGGCTCTGGGAGTACGCGATGACGACCGGATCGTCCTCGTCCCGCCCCGGCATCCGCAGCACGTTCTCGGTGTAGTTGAGCGTGGCGCCGGGGAACCAGCGGGCGCCCGGCATGGCCGTGCCGTCCAGCACCGCGGTCGCCGGCTCGTGCGCCACCACCTCGAAGTACTCCCAGATGGAGCCCCAGAAGGCGGTCAGATCGGTGACGGACCACTCCCACAGCGCCGCGTAGTCGGCGAACGAGAGGCCCCGCTCCCGCTCCAGCCACTCCAGAAAACGCCCGATCCGGGACGTCTCCCGGATGTCCGCCGGCGGCTCCCAGAGAAGTGTGCCGGCCGTCACCACACCTGTCGTCATCACCACACCTTAACGGTGGATCAATCGACTCCCGGCCGGTGCTCGGCGCGGGCCTTCTGGATCGCCGCACGGCGGGCCAGGCGGTGGTCCCGGCGGATCATCGCCTCGGTGAACCGGCGTTTCTCGGCGTCGTCGTCGGGCACCACCGGCGGCACCGAACGCGGGTGCCCGGCCGCGTCCACGGCCACGAACACCAGGTAGGCCGTCGCCACCGGCAACGGGACCGCGCCGACCGCGTCCCAGCGCTCCGCGGCCAGTTTCACGCCCACCTCCATCGAGGAGGTTCCGGTCCAGTTGACCTGGGCGTACGCGTGCACGAGATCACCCACCCGAACCGGCTCGAGGAAGACGATCTCGTCGATCGCCGCGGTCACCGCGGTGCCCCCGCTGTGCCGCGCCGCGGCCGCGCCCGCCACGTCGTCCACGAACTTCATCAATACGCCGCCGTGCACGGTGCCGTAGAGGTTCACGTCGACCGCGGTCATGATCCGGCTCAGGGTGACCCGGGAGAGCGCCGTCGGCCGTCCGGAGAGCTGTTCTTCCATGGCCGGTACGTTACGGCGGCGTTCGCGGTTCCTTGCCGCGCCCGGGTACCGTGCCGGATCATGCGCCACCTCAGGTCGATCTTCTATGCGCTCGTGCTGGCCCCCAGCGTCTGGGTGCTGTCCGGCGTCGGTTTCACACACGACCTGAGCAGCCGAGGGCGGGAACTGTTCGCGGCCGAGTCGATCTCCGGCCTGCTGCTGCTGATCTTCGCCGGCATCCTCTACGCCATCCTGGCGTTCGCCCCGGTCTCGCCGGCCGGCCCGGTTCTGGCCGGCGCCGCCTACCTGGGCGTGACGATCTGGGCGTGGCAGTCGCCGGCGTCCTACGCGGCACTGTGGGCGCCGGAGGTCTCCAAAGAGGGCTTCGACCTGAGCCGCCCCGGGTACGGTCTGGCCGCCCTCCTCGCCGTGCCGCTGCTCGGGACCGCGCTGAGCGCCCGCCGCTGGGCCCGCTACGAGCCGCCGGTCCTGCCGATCATCGGCGAGATCGGCCGCTTCCGGGGCGCCGCGAAGGTGGCCGGCATCCCGGTCTCCATCGCCGAGACCACGGTGATCCGGGTCGGCACGCCGGCCGACCGCGCCGAGGTCGTGACCGCCGCCGACCGCACCGTCACCATGCCGGCGGTCCCCGCCTCCACTCCCGCCGCCCGCCCGGCGCCCGCGCCCGCTCCGGCTCCCGCTGCCGGCCCGGCGGCCCCGGTCACCGCCTCAGAGCCGACCGTCGCGATCCGTCTGCCGGAGGCCGAGCCGACCACCGTCCTCGCCGCGCCTTCCGAGGAGCCGGCGGTCACCTCCACCTCTCCTGCCGAGGCCGAGAAACACGATCCCGCCGAGGCCGAGAAGCACGATCCTGCCGCGGCCGACAAGGACGACGCGACGTTCGTGCTACAACGGCCGGCGGACGACCGTACCCAGCCGTTGTCGGTCGCGCAGACCTCGCGGCCGGAGACGGCGGCCGACGCCGACGCGACCCGGCCCCTGGTGCTACCGGCGGCCGAGGCCGACGACGCCACCCTTCCGCACGGCCTGGCGGTCGACGCCGGGAAGAGCGAGACGAACGGCGACGAGCCGACCCGCCCGCACGGCCTGGCGATCGACGCCAGGAAGAGCGAGACGAACGGCGACGAGCCGACCCGCCCGCACGGCCTGGCGATCGACGCCAGGAAGAGCGAGACGAACGGCGACGAGCCGACCCGCCCGCACGGCCTGGTGACGCCGCCCGGCGATGTGACCGAGCCGCTGCGGCTGCCCACCGAGCCCACCGCGCTGATCCCGGCCCAGCGGCAGCCGCCGGAGATCGAATCCTGAGCAACGAAAGGGCGCTCTCGCCGTAGAGCCGGTCAGGGCAGGCGTCACCCCGGCCAGCCAGGACGGGCAGCCGCACACGCTCGAGCTCCGAATACAGGGGTAGCCGCACACCCAAGACGCCGCGTGTGCGCCCACCAGGGCCACAGGCCACGTGGGAGTCCACGGCACGGCGACCGTGCGCACCCCCGGGCCCCCGCGCGGCCGGCTGATCAGTGTCGCGGAAGCGGGGCGGCAAGCCGGGGCGGCGGCACATGAGTGGGTACCGGTCATGGCGGGCCCGCCCGGCCACCGATCTCAGCCCGGCGGGCGCGGCACAGGGTGGAGTGGCAGCGAGCGCGCGTCGAACGGACGGGACGATCCGAATTCGGCGGCGACGATGTCACCCGTACCGAAAAATTCTCCAGACCGTCTCGGTGCGCCTGGCGAAGAGGGCGGCCGGCGCCGCAAGCCAGACGGTGACATAGGCGCTCTCGGTCGGCGTGTCGCCGCCGGCCTGGACCAGCGCGGCGAGGACGGCCGCGACCGCGCCGCCGAGGGTCTTCACGTTGTCGCTGGTGAGCTCGAAGAGGACGAGCAGGCCGACGACCGCGGAGACCCGGCTCCGGTCGAGGACCGCCGTCACGCCGCGCCTTCCTGGAGCCGGGCGGCGGCCAGGGAGGCGAGCAGGACGGCGGTCTCGGTGACCGCGCGGTCGTCGAAGACTGCCTGCGGGGCGTGGTTCATCGGTGCGGTGGCCGGGTCGGTGCCGGGTGGCACGGCGCCGAGCGTGAGGTACGCCCCGGGCACCTGGTCGAGGACGAAGGAGAAGTCCTCGGACGCGGCCAACGGACGGGGCGCCACGAACACCCGCTGTTCGCCGACGGCGGCCCGGGCGGTGCGCAGGGCGAAGTCGGCCTCGCCCGGGTCGTTCACGGTGACCGGGTAGTCCTCCCGGTAGTCGATCTCGACGCGGACCCCGTGCGCGTCGGCGACACCGCGCAGCGTCCGCTCGATGCCGGCCCGGATCGCCCGGTGGGTGGCGGCCGAGAAGCTGCGAACGGTGATCTCGAGGGTGCCGCTCTCCGGGATGATGTTGGCGGCCGACCCGGCGTGGATCGAGCCCACCGTGACGACGGCCGGGTCGAAGGCGTCGACGGTCCGGGTGACCACGGTCTGGAGGGCGGTGACCATCGCGCAGAGCGCGGGCACCGGGTCGACGGCCAGATGCGGGGAGGATCCGTGCCCGCCCCGGCCGGTGACGGTCACGGTGACCGTGTCGGAGGCGGCCAGCATGGTGCCCGCCCTGGTGGCGATCAGGCCGAGCGGGAGGGCGGTGGCGGCCACGTGGACGGCGTAGGCGGCGACGACCCGGCTGCCGGCGGCGTCCAGCACCCCCTCGTCGATCATGATCTTGGCGCCGCCCTGGCCCTCCTCGCCGGGCTGGAACATGAGGACCACGTCCCCGGCCAGTTCCTCGCGCCGCCCGGCCAGCAGGTGGGCGGCGCCGACCAGGCCGGCGGTGTGGACGTCGTGCCCGCAGGCGTGCATCCGCCCAGGGATCTCGGAGGCGTACGCGACCCCGCTCTCCTCCTGGACCGGCAGCGCGTCCATGTCCCCGCGGAGCAGGACCGCCGGGCCGGGCCGTCCGCCGCGCAGCACCGCGGTGACCGAACTGAGCCCTCTACCGCGGGTGATCTCCAGGGGCAGACCCTCCAGCGCGGCCAGGACCTTGGCCTGGGTACGTGGCAGGTCGAGGCCGAGCTCGGGTTCGCGGTGCAGCGCGTGGCGCAGGCTGATCAGTCGGTCCGCCAGGGGAAGGGCGTCGGGCGAGGAGAACATGGCGGTATGGTCGGCAGAATGACCGTGGTTGAGGCTGGATTGCAGAGATCCGCCGTTCATGGCCCCTGATACGCCGGAAAAGTTCACGCTCGACGAGCTGGACTACCAGTTGGTGACGGCGTTGCAGTTGGCGCCACGGGCCGACTGGCAGCGGATCGGCGCGGCGCTGGGTGTGGACGGGACGACCGCGGCCCGCCGCTGGAACCGCCTGTACGGCTCCGGCCACGCCTGGATCAGCTGTCTCCCGGCGCAGCTCGCGATCACCTCCGCGGTGTTCGCGATCATCGAGGTGGACTGTGTGGCCGGCCGCCTGCCCGAGGTGGCCGAGAGCCTGGCCGGTGACGTGAACATCGTGACGCTGGAGCACGTGACCGGCGCGCGGGACCTGCTGATCCAGGCCGCCTTCTCCGATCACGTACAGCTCGGCCGCTACCTGAGCCTGCGGCTCGGGATGCTGCCCGGGGTGGCGTCGACGCGCACCCAGATCGCGGTGACCGTGCACACCGAGGGCAGCCGGTGGCGGCTGGACCGGCTGAGTGAGCCGGCCCGCCGGGCGCTGACCGGGGCGAGTCCTCGGCAGCACTGGTCCGGGCGGCGGTTCAGCGACGAGGATCTGGCGCTCGTCCAGGCGCTCAGCACGGATCCGCGGCAGCCGGCGGTGCGGCTCGCCGAGCGGACCGGACTGAGCCCGACGACGGTACGGCGACGGCTGGACCGGATGGACGCGGAGCGGTCGATCGGCTACCGCTGTGAGGTGGCCCGGTACGTCTCCGGCTACCCGATCTCGGTGTCGCTGTGGTGCACGCTGCCGCCGGCCGAGACTCCACGGGTGGTGAGCAGGCTGTCCGGGATGCGGGAGACCCGGTTCTGCGCCACCCTGTCCGGTTCGGCGAACCTGCTGGTGGTGGTGTGGCTGCGGTCGGTGCAGGAGATCGCGGCGTTCGAGGCGCGGCTGGCCGTGCAGGCGCCGGAGCTGACGATCACCGACCGGGCGGTGGCGCTGTGGGTGATGAAACTGGGCGGCCACCTGCTGGATCCGCTCGGACGGAACCTGCGCGCCGTACCCCTCGGATTCTGGTCCGACCCGGTGTCCGACGCTGCCGAAGGCGAGCTCCTGGCCCGCCTTCGGCAGACCGGTATCAGTTGAGGGTCCACCTCTGGTTGGCGCCGGTGGCGCAGGTCCAGATCTGGAGGCGGGCGCCGTCGGCGGAGGTGTTGCCGGTGACGTCCAGGCACTTGCCGGAGTACGTGTTGACCAGCCGTTGCGAGCTGTCCAGCGTCCACTTCTGCGAGGTGCCGGTGTGGCAGTCCCAGAGGTGCGCGACGGTGCCGTCGGCGTTGCTCGGTCCGCTGATGTCCAGGCACTTGCCGAGCGACCGGAGCGTGCCGTCACCCGGCCGGGACCACTGCTGGGCCGCGGTGCCGTTGCAGCCGTAGAGCTGGATCGCGGTGCCGTTGGCGGTGGCGGCGCCGGCCACGTCGACGCACTTGCCGCCCAACCCGGTGATGGTCCCGCCGGGCGTCTGGCTCGCGGTTCCGGCCCAGGTGAAGGTCGCGGTGGTACGGGCCGGCAGCGTGTACACGAAGGACTGCCCGCCCCAGTTCACCCGCACCGACTGGCTGCTCGTGCCGCCGTTGTGCGCGATCAGGGCCTTGCCGCCGTCCGGGTTGCGCCACGCCACGTTCTGCACGGCGGTGTTGTTCGAGGCGATCCGGACCGCGCCCGGCTTGACGAACTTGGTGAGGTGCCCGGTCGTGTAGTACTCGACGGTGTAGTCGACCTGACCGGCCCGCGAGCCGCCCTCCTGCACGGTGATCAGCCCGGTGCAGGTGCCGCAGCCGCCGTTGTGCGGGCCCATGTTCTGGTTCAGCGCGAGGCTCCACTTGACCAGGCTGCTGCTGTAGTTCCGGGCGTAGTTGACGATGTCGGCCAGGTCCTCGTTGTGCTGGTTGGTGATCCAGGTGCCGCCGGAGTGCTCGGTGCTGAACTGCTTCACGGCCGGGTACTGGTCGTGGACCTGGGTGCCGACCGCCGGGTCGCCGAAGTAGCCGTGCCAGGCGATGCCACCGAAGAGCGGATCATTGCGCACGCCCGTGTCGGCCAGGATCGCCGCCCCGAAGTTCGCGTAGTCGCCGTAGTTCCAGTCGTGGATCAGCACCTTCGTGGTGATGCCGGCCGCACGGAACGCCGGGTAGACGTGGTTCTTGGTGAACTCCACCAGGCCGGACGGGTTCCAGCTCATGCCCGGGTAGTTCATCGCCGTCGGGTTCGCGGCCTGGCAGCAGTTCGGCTCGTTCTGCACCGAGATGTAGTTGATCGGCACTCCGGCCGCCTGGTAGCTCTGGATGTACTTGACCAGGTACTGGGCGTACGTGGGGTAGTGCTCCCACTTGAGCCAGCCCATCTGGTCCATCCGGCCGTTGTCCTTCATCCAGCCGGGCGCGCTCCACGGGACGCCCTTCACCCGCAGCGCGGGGTTCAGTTGCCTCGCCTGCTGGGTCAGGAGACGGACGTTCGTGTCGTACCCGTTGGTGTTGAAGTCGTTGAGGTCGCAGCAGGTGTCGTCGAGCGAGACGTTGCCGGGCCGGGACAGGTCGGAGGCGCCGATCGGGTTGCGGACGAAGGAGAGCCCGATGCCCTGGCTCGGGCTGAACAGCTTCGTCATCACGGCGTCCCGGGTGGCCGCGCTGACCGGGCCGCCGCGCAGCAGGTGGGCGGTGGTGTCGGTGATCGACGCGCCGCCGCCCTCGAAGGTCTGGTACGTGGTGCCCTCGTCGATCGTGATGGTCTGGTTCGCGCTGCCGCCGGCCGGGCCGAACGCGATGGCGGCCTGCTGCTGGAGGCCGCGGGTGACGACGCGGCCGGCGCTGTCCGAGGTGGTGGTGAGGTGGACGTTCACCGTCTCACCGGCGGCGTGGGCGGGGGTTGCGCTCATCGTCACGCCGAGAGCCGCGATGAGCAGCGCACTTCGCACGCGCATGAGGACTCCTGTTCCGTGGGGGAAGGTAACAGGAAGGAAACCTCTGTTAATTCGGAACGGTCAATGAGATGGAGTTCCGGATCGGGGTACGGCGGTTCCGGAACCGTGAAACACGTCAGGAACGGGCCCGGTGGAGTCACGGATCACGAGTTCGGTGGCCAACTCCACGTGCAGCGCGTCCAGGCGGTGCCCACCCAGCATCCGCAACAGCAGATGTACGGCCATCCGCCCCATCTCCTCCAGCGGCTGCCGGACCGTGGTCAGCATCGGCCGGCACGCCTGCCCCAGCTCGATGTCGTCGAACCCGGCCACCGACAGATCCGCCGGCACCCGCAACCCGCGCTCGGCGGCCGCCCGCAGCGCCCCGATCGCCATCTTGTCGTTGAAGGCGAGCAGCGCCGTCGGGCGTTCCGGCAGGTCCAGCAGCTCGGCGGCGGCGTGGTGGCCCAGCTCGGTGGTGGGCTCGGCGACGAACCGGGTCAGCTCCGGGGTGGGCAGCACACCGGCGTCGGCCAGCGGCGAGAGATAGCCGGCGAACCGGTTCTCGCCGGCCAGCCAGTCGCGGGGCCCGCCGATGATCCCGATCCGCCGGTGGCCGAGCCCGACCAGGTGGGCGGCGAGTTGCCGGGCGCCGGAGAAGTGCGCGGCGGAGACCGCGGCGAGGTTCCGGGGCGGCGGGGTACGCGGATCGAGCACCACGAACGGGAAGCCGCGATCACGGAGCCGGGCCAGTTCGGCACCCGGCTCCGGCGGCAGGATGAGCACGGCGCCGGCCACGTCACGCCGGCCGGTCAGCGCGGTGAGCACGTGGTCGCGCTGGGCCGCCACACCCGCGTTCAGGATCACCTGGAGACCGTGCGGCTCCAGGGCCTCGGCCACCGCGGAGACGATCAGCCCGAAGTAGTCGGTGAGCACGTACGGGCAGCGGACATAGATCCCGGTGGCCCGCTCCCCGCGCCGCCGGGGTGCGCCGCGGCCCAGTTCGGCGATGGTCGCGAGCACCCGTTCCCGGGTGGCCGGGGCGACGTTGGCCCGCCCGTTCAGCACCCGCGAGACGGTGGCGATGGACAGGCCGGTGCGGGCGGCCACATCGCGGACGGTCGCTCTTGTTTCATCGCCCTGTTTCATGGCGGCGAGGATACGACCGCGCCACCGTTCCGTAGAGATACATGCCGGCGAGCACGCCCGCGCCGACGCGCAGGGCGAGCACACCGACCAGGCTCGGCCCACCCCAGTTACCGCTGTAGGTGGCCGGATCGGTCAGGTCGAGGACGAACGGCGTGGCGACCGCCTGCGCGACGAGCAGTGTCGCGGCGATCACGCCGAGCATCTTGAACAGCAACTTCATGCCTTCGACGGTAGGAACGCCGAACTCCGGGCCGCATCGGGATGATCCCCGATACGGCCCGTAAGCCCTACCATCGCGGCCATGTCGATCACGCGCTTCCGGCTGGCCATGCTCGGCGCCGCGCTCGGGTTCCTGGCCGTCGCGCTGGTGATCCGGGCGGTGGCGCCCCTGGGCAGCTGGGTCGAGCAGTCGTCCGGCACCGCCCTCTACGCCTCGATGACGTACGCCGGCGTGCTGTTCCTCGCGCCCCGGCTGTCCCCGTTCACGGTCGGCGGGATCGCTCTGGGCTGGTGCTGGGGCGCCGAACTCTTCCAGCTCACCGGCGTTCCGGCGGCCCTCTCCGAGGACAGCCTGCTGGCCCGGCTGGTCCTCGGTGCGGCTTTCGACCCGATCGACCTGATCTGGTATCCGATCGGCATCGTCCCGCTGGTGGCCGTACATCTGATGATCCGCAAGCGCACGATGAAATAGGAATATGTTGTTAAGGCTTGCGAATTGATCATGCCATTGGCCTCGATCCGCGCCTTGACTCAATTAGAAGCATTCCAAAAAGTCATCGAAGGTTCTTAATGTCCGCCCTATAGTCGCACTGCTGCGCGGGGCATAGACCAAAGACAATCGACCATCGCCGTGCACCCGGCAGCGATGCAGTCCGTCACTGCATCCGGACCGATTCCCGTGAAAGGGGAAAGATGCTACGGCGCCTTCGATCACTATTCGTTGCGATTCCACTCACCGGCGCACTTGCCGCAGCAGCCCTGTCGGCCCCCGCCCAGGCCGACCCGGCGGCGAATGCGGCTGTCGGCGTCGGCGTCGGCGTCCGCACCGCGGCAAGCTACTGGACCACCGAGCGCATGCTCAACGCGAAACCCGTGCCGGTGCCCGAACTGGACGCGGCCACCGACGCGAAGCTGTCCGAGCAGGCAGGGCCGCAAGGCCGCGCCGGCAAAGTCGACGGCGCGACCGGTTCGATGCGCGAGCAGGGACCGATCCGACAGCTCGCCGACCCGGGCGCCAGTGCTGCCACGTGGAGCTCGACGAGTTCGCCGCCCGGGGCGACGTCCGGCAAGGTCTTCTTCGTCGGGGCCGACGGCGGCAACTACGTCTGCTCCGGCAGCACCGTCAACAGCGGCGGCAAGAACCTCGTCTTCACCGCTGGACACTGCGTCTCCAACGGCTCGGGCACCTGGTACAACAGCGCGCCGTGGACCTTCGTGCCCGGCTACAACAACGGCAACGCGCCGTACGGGCGCTGGACGGCCCGCCAGCTCTGGACCCGCCCGGCATGGCACAACGGCGCGAACCGGGCCGAGGACATCGGCGCGGCGGTGATGTCCACCAATGCCAGTGGCTCCAGGATCGTCGACTGGGTCGGCGGGCAGGGGATCGAGTGGAACTACCCCCTGTCGCAGTACCAGTTCCAGTTCGGCTACCCGTCCAGGACACCGTTCAACGGACAGATCCTCAAGTACTGCACGGGACAGTCCTACAACGACGGTGGACACAACGGGATCAATTGCAGCATGACCGAGGGCGCCAGCGGCGGCCCGTGGCTGGATGACTTCGACGGCACTTTCGGCCGGCTCGACTCCGTCAACAGTTGGGTCTTCTGGAATTCCAGTGGTGTCCGATACAAGTGGAACGGACCCTATTTCGGAAACAACGCCCGCGATTTCTACAACGCGATCGCCAACCTGTAAGGACGTCTAAGGGTACCGGGCGAACAGCCCGGCACCCTTCGCGTGGAACCGGGCAATGCGCCACGACGTCCCATCCGTCGACGACGAATCAGGAGGGCCCATGAGCACTGCCCGAATCAATGTCGTGATCGCGATCGGGGCGCTGACCGTCTTGTTCGGTTGCGCGGCGCCGGCTACGGAATCGGATGACAGCCGGGCTTCCGCCATGAGCGGATCATCCGGCCCCGGCGATGTCCTCACCGTGCGGGAAGCGATCGACCTCGGTGCCGGACAGGTGCGGGTGCGGGGCTACGTCCTGATCACGCGGGACAAGGTGACACAGCTCTGCACCGGGCTCGCCGGCTCCTATCCCCCGCAGTGCGGCACCCCCGCGCTGGTCGTCCAAGGGCTGGCCGTCGACCTGATCCCGCACCGCGAATCGGCTCAGGGCATCGTGTGGGGTGGCGAGATCACCGTCCAGGGCAGCCTCTCCGCCGGCGTGCTGAGCGTGACCTGACCGGAGCCCGCGGAACAGCGGGGTTGACCATCGAGCGTCCAACCCCGCTGTGACCGGGCCGTCAGCGGGAGACGGCGAGCTCGCGCCTCGCGGCGGGGGTGGAGACGGTGGCCCGCGCCGACGCGATGACCCTCTCGGCGATCTCGCCACCGCGGACGGCGATGTTCGAGAGCAGTCCCGAGCCCAGCCCGTGCCCGGACTCGGTGGAGCCCAGGACGAAGACCGGCAGCGCCGACCCGTCGGCCCGGTGCAGGCGGTAGTCGCGGGCCAGCCAGACGCCGGAGGTGTCGCCGAAGGAGCCGCCGAGCAGTCTCCGGGGCAGCGGCGAGGTGAACCCGGTGGCGCAGACGACCGCGTCGTACGTCTCCCGCGCGGTCGACCCGGTCATCCGCCGGAGGACGTCCAGCGTGACCCGGCCACCGGACGCTCGGGCGCCGGTGACGCGGGCCGCCCGGTGGAAACGCAGCCGGTCCCCGCCGGCCACCTTCTCCTGGTACTCGAAGTCGTAGAGCCAGGTGAGCAGGTCCGGGTCGACGCAGCTGTAGTTGGTGGCCCGGTGCCGGTCGAGCAACTCGGCACGGACGTTGGCGTCGGCGAAGTAGAAGTCGTCCACCGCGGAGGGATCGAAGACCCGGTTGGCGAACGGGCTGGAGTCGGCGGGCGTCATCCCGTACCCGGACATGAAGCAGTCGACCGAGACGCCCGGGTAGGTGTCGAGGACGTGCCGTACCGACTCGGCGGCGCTCTGCCCCTGCCCGACGACGGCCACCCGCGCCCCTCTGCCGAGGCCCGCGGACCGCAGGCCGCCGATGAGCCCGGTGTTGTGGAGGACGCCCGGCAACGCCGCGGCCCAGTCCGGCATCCGGGGCGTCGAGCCGGCGCCGATCGCGACGTACCGGGTCGTGGTGGTGTGCCGGGTGCCGTCCAGGTCCCAGGACACGACACAGCCGCCGGTGTGTTCGTCCAGGTCGACGGAGACCACCTCGGCGCCCCAGCACACCGGCACCTGGAGCCGCTCCACGGCCCACCGCAGGTAGTCGGTGAACTCCAGCCGGCTGGGGAAGAACGACTTGCGGTTGATGAAGTCGCTCATCCGGCCGCGCTCGTGCAGGTAGTTCACGAAGGTGTAGGCGCTGCGCGGGTCCCGCTGGGTGGCGAGGTCCTTGAGGTAGCTGATCTGCATGACGGAGGAGGGCAGCAGCATCTCCGGATGCCAGTCGAACCCGGGACGGCGGTCGAGGAACTGCGCCCGGGCCGGAATCCCCGCCTCCTCCAGGGCGATGGCCAGACCCAGGTTCGCCGGGCCGAGGCCGACACCGACAAGATCGCGCTCAAACATGGTCCCCACCCTCGACGTCGTTGCTGTACAGGGTCTGCGCGACGTCGTTGTCGCTCGCCGTCATCCGGTCGGCGATCCGCTCGCCCAGCGCGGGCGCGATCTTGAAACCGCCCCCGGAAAGGCCGGTCACGTACCAGAGGCCGTCGGTGGCCGTCGGCGCCGGCACGTCGCCGTGGTGTCCCGGTGCCGCGTACATGTCGGACGCGACGACGCTGCTCAGGTACTCGACCCGGGACAGGGCCGGTATCCGCCGGGCCAGGGCCTCCGCCGCCCGCAGTCCGGTCCGCCGGTCGGCGACGTCCCGGCGGCCGGGCCGGCTCCAGGGCATCGGGTCGGCCCGGCCGACCAGGAGGACGCCGGGACCCTGCTCGGGCGCGGGGCGCATCCAGGTGTCGGGGACGGTGTCCACGAACGTGTGCGGCACCGCGCCGGGGTCGCCGAGGCGGACGAAGGAGTAGACGATCCGCCGTCGCTCCACCTCGGGGGCCGATCCGGGCGGCAGGAGCGCGGCGGTGCCCGGCCCGGCGGCCACGATCACCTGGCGGGCCCGTACCGCCGGGCCCGCGCCGGCCAGCGAGAAGCCGTCGCCGCGGGTGATCACCTGGCGGACCGGGCCGGTCAGCGTGATCCCGGCGTCGTCCCGGCACCGGTCCGCGAGCCAGCGCAGCGCCTCGCCCGCATGGACGAAACCGCCGTACGGCTCGACGACGGCGCAGTCGCCCCGCTCCAGCCGGACCGGATGCCGGGACGGCCCGCCGATCACCCGGTACGGCACTCCGGCGGCCGCCATCTCGGACAGCGCCGTCCGGTCCAGCCCGGCCCGCGGCACGACGTGCACCGAACCGGTCCGCCGGTAGGCCGGGCAGTTCAGCCACACCGAGGTCAGGCTGCGTGCCGCGAGCCGGGTCAGGAACGGATCGGCGGAGTAGGCGCGGACCAGTCCCCCGCTGAGGGCCGAGGCCGACGAGCCGGCGTCCTCCGGCGCCCCACCGCTGAGGACCACCCGCAGGCCACGGGCGGCCAGGGCGAGAGCGGTGAAGCGGCCGACGATGCCGTCCCCGACGACAGCACAGTCCACGATGGTCATGCCGGGGTCTCCCAGATCGGTACGTCGTACCGCTGCGCCCACAGGTCCACCAGTTGCGACCCGGTGAGGTGGCGTTCGACGGCCTCGAGCATGTGCCGGGCGCAGCGGTCGACGAGGACCGCCGGGTCGGGCCGGGAGGTGACGACCCGCGGCCGGTCGCCCGGCGGCAGCTCGTCCCAGTCCGGCGAGCCCACCCAGCTGTCGTCGGTGAGTGCCACGCGTACCTCCCGGCCGTTCTCGGCGACGGCCCGCATCGCCTCCTCGGCATCGGTCAGGGTGCCCAGCACCACCAGCGTGGTGGCGCCGGGCTGCTGGAGGACCTCCCGCACGCTGGGCCGGACCCGGCCGCCCATGAGCTCCCACGCGCCGGCGAGCCCGTCGGCCGAGGGCCCGGCCCACGCCTCCGCCGGCCGGTACGCCCGGAACAGCACGGCGGCCTGCGCCAGGTTGTCCGGCATGGGGGCGATCACCCCCGGGTCCGGGTCCAGGTGTTCGCGGGTGATCTCCGGCGCCGAGGAGAGCGGGAAGGCCACCGGGATGCCGGCCCACCGGTAGGCGGTCAGCGCGCCACCGGCCGCCTCGCTGGAGAAGTGCCCCACCACGGCCGAGTAGCCGGCCGATCCGGCGATGCGCCTGGCGATGGCGACGGAGCGCTCCGGATCCGCGGCGTCGTCGAAGACCTCCACCGCCGGATGCTCCAGCAGCGACGGGGGGAAGAGCCTCCCCCAGCGAGCCCGCGGGCCGGTGCGGGGCGCGACGACCGCGAGACGGCCTGCGGTGCTCATCCCACGCCCAGCCCGAAGTACCTGGCCGGGCGCTCGGTGCCGGAGCACGCCTGCCGGAGGTACGCGCTGCCGTCCGGCACGACCGGGGCGGCGGCCTCGGCGAACTCGGCGGTCCAGGCCCGCAGTGCGGCGGCCGCGGCCGTCCCCTCGGGCCCCATGGCGCGCACCTCGTCGAGCGCCGACCCGATCACCCGGGCGGCGGACATCAGCTGCTCGACCGCGGCCGGCGGGTCGAAGTCGTCGGGCCGGCAGAACCGGCGGGCCAGGTCCAGCTGCGCCCGTACGGCACGTCCGCTGCGCCGCAGGTCGGCCGGGAGAGCGGCCTCGTCCACGGTGGTCGCCGTGCCGTCCAGGGCGAACACCCCGCGGAAGGTGGCGTCCCAGACATCGAGCACCTTCTCGGTACGGCTGAGGTCGTCCAGGGTGAAGTCGGTCCGGCTGGTCGCCGGCCGCCGGAGCAGGCAGTGCAGGCGCAGCAGGTCCGCCCCGACGACCGGGAGCAGCTCGGACGCCCAGATGGCGTGCCGCCGGCTGGTGGAGAACTTGGAGCCGTTCAGCTGGAAGAACTCGTTGACGACGAACTTCTCCGGCAGCAGCTCCTCCCGGCCCAGCGCCAGGTTCACGGCCGGGAAGAGGACCGCGTGGAAGTAGCCGTTGTCGATGCCGAAGAACTGCACGAGCCGGTCGTGTCCGGCGGGCGGCGCCTCGGCGGCGTACCCCTCGGCCATCTCCAGCCACACGTAGGTGCGCAGCGCCGGGTCCGCCTCGGTGGGGATGCCCCAGTCCGACGGGTGCGAGACGAGGATGTCGGGCAGCCGTTCGGCCGCCATCGCCCGGCAGACGGCGCGCAGCCGCTCGGGCATGTCGCAGGACGCCCAGAACTCCACGAGCCGGTCCCGCAGCGGTTCCAGCGGCAGCACGTGCAGTTTGGTCTGCCGTACCTCCGGGGTCGCGCCGCAGCGGATGCAGAACGGGTCGACGACGTCGGCGCAGACGTTGGGGCGGCAGCAGTCCTCACAGGCGTTGCCGTTGGTGCCGGCCCCGCAGTGCGGGCACTTCCCGCCCAGGTAGGCCTCGTACAGCCAGAGGTCGCAGGGCTCGCAGAACGGCAGCGGCCGCTCCTCCGCCACCACGTGACCGCTTTCGATCAACAGCGAGAACAGATTTCGTACGCGGGACTCGTACTCGACGCCGTGCGGTCGCACGATCGCGTCGAACCGCACGCCGGCCGCGGCCCAGGTGTCGACGATCGAGCGGGTGTACCGCTCCGCCGTCTCCTCGGGCGTGCCGCCCTCCCCCCAGGAACGGCGCGGCACGTACGTCTGGTTGTCGTCGAGGCCGGTGGAGTACCAGGTCTCCTGCCCGTCCGCGGCCAGCGCCCGGGCCATCACGTCGCCGGCCAGGTAGGGCCCGGAGATGTGCCCCACGTGCAGGTGCCCGTTCGGCGTCGGGGGCGTCGCCGTGATCCAGGTGCTCATCGGGTCTCCTTCAGGGGCCAGTACACGGAGAACCAGGTGAGCTGCTCGCCGGTGCAGTGCACGACGTGCTCGTGGTTCTTCTCGATGAAGACGACGTCGCCGGCGCGCAGCGGGGTGGACTCGGCGCCCGAGACGAGGGTCCCGCGGCCGCCGGTGACGAACACCATCTCGCGCTGGTCGTGCTGGTCCGGCTCGGTCTGCCGGCCGGGCTCCAGCCAGCAGCCCATCGCGCCGAGCGTCTCGTCGTCGATGAGGCTCAGGGGGAAGACCCGCTGGCACCGGGTTCCGAACTCGCCGTCCGCCGATTCCTCGGACAGCGTGGCCATATGGCGCAGGGCGGTCATTTCCGTACCTTTCCGGTGGCCAGGACCACCACGACGAGGACACAGACGAAGAGCAGTCCCGCGACGCCCCGCGATCCGAGGATCACCAGGCTGCTGAGCAGGACGACGACGGCCTGGACGCTCCACCTCCGCTGCAACCGCGCGAGGGCGGCGCTGCACAGCGCGTAGACGGACATGAACAGCGCCGATGTCCAGGCGAGGAGGTCGGAGTGGGTGACGATCCCGGCCCCGAAGAGGGCCAGCGTGCCGGCGTACGCCAGGGCCAGCACGACCTTGGCGCGCGACTCGGAGGTCCGGCCCCGGACGGCGTGCACGTAGAGCCGGGTGGCGCCGAGCACCCACGCGTTGGTCGCCGCGATGATGGCGACGGCGGACGCGGCCAGCAGGACCAGGCGCAGGGGCGCCGGCAGGCCGGCGGTCAGGGCGGACACCAGGGCGGTGGGCCCGCCGGGCGGCAGCGCCGCGTAGGCGACGGTGGCGGCCAGGTAGGTCAGGGCGACCAGCGGTACGGCGCGCCGGATCGCCCTGGGGAAGGTCTGCCGCGGGTCCCGCACCGAGCCGCCCAGCAGGGAGACGTTCTCCCAGCCCAGGTAGGCGTAGAAGGCGACGCCCGCGGCGGTCAGCACACCGGCCACCGACGTGGAGCCCTGCCGGCCGAGGTTGGCCAGGTCCATGCTGGGCACCGCGAGGACGATGCCGACCCCCAGTGCGACCAGCGCGATCTTGATGCTGACGTCCTGGATCCGGGCGATGGCGCGGTCGCTGAGCCCGGCCAGCGCCAGGGACAGCAGCATCAGCGCCATGGCCGTGACCGGCACCGGGGGCAGCCGGTCCGTCAGCGCCTCCAGGTAGTGGGCGGTGGCGATGGCCATGGCCGGGTTCCCGACCGCGTAGACCACCAGCAGCAGACCCTGCGCGATGGTGGCGTTCGCGGAGCCCATGCCGGCGCCGATGACGTCGGTGATGCCGGAGACCCGGGGGAACTCCATCGAGATGCGGGCGAACATCTGGGCGATACAGACGCAGATCCCGGCGAGCACCACCCACACCAGCGGGGCGGCCCAGCCGGCCTCCTGGACGGAGATTCCCGGCACCACCAGGATTCCCGCGCCGAGGACGCTGGAGACGTACATCTGTGTCAGTTGATTGACCGACCACTGCCGTTCGGCCAGAGCGTTCTGAGCCATTCCGGTCAGCCCCAGATCAGGCCGGTGTCGGCCGCCGAAGCGGTGGTGAGCTGCTCATACCCGACTCCGGTCACCAACAGGACAATGGCTGCGGCGAGAGCGAAAACGGAGACGGCAAGCGCAGAGCGAGCGACCGAAAAAGACATGGCGATACCCCCGGCTGAATACCTGGATTGAATGTCCGCGTCATTTCTGGCCGTTCTCGGCCTGACATGAACAACTATCCCGGGCGCCGGGGTGGGCGGGAAGGTCTCCGGACTGTCCCGAACCGGCCTGGCCGGTTCCGGCCGCCTAGATCCAGCCCTCGCGGGCGGCCAGCAGGCCGGCCTCGAAGCGGCTGCGCGCGCCGAGCCGCTCCATCAGCTCCGCCATGGCCCGGCGGCAGGTGCGCTCGGACAGGCCGAGACGGGTGGCCGCGGAACTGTCGGTGTGCCCCTGGGCGAGCAGTTGCAGCAGCTCACGCTGGATCGGCGTGATGCCGTCGCTGTCGCGCGCGACGGCGCCGAGCGGGACGGCGGTCCGCCACACCTGCTCGTACAGGGTGACCAGCGAGGCCACCACGCCCAGGCCGGAGAGCTGCAGGACGCCCTGTGCGGTGTGGCCAGGGTCGATGGGGACGATCGCGATCGCCCGGTCGAAGATCAGCATGCGCGGCGGGAGCAGCGGCGCGGTGCGCACCTCGGCGCCCACGTCGGTCAGGGACTTCGCGTACTCGGCGGCGACCGGATCCCGGCGGGCCGAGTCCCGCAGCGACGTCCGGATGGTGATCCCCCGGGCCACCAGCTCGGCGTTGTGCCGCCGGGCCGTCTCGGCGGCCGCCACCGACGGCACCGACGGCACGATGCTGAGCAGTTCCTCCCGCAGCGTCAGGGCCAGTTCCTCCAGCCGGCTCTGGATCGCGTCCGGCCCGACCACGCGCTCCGCCTCGGGCGCCTCCTCGGCGGCCTGGTCGCTGTACTCGGCGAGGATCGCGGCCACCGCGGCCTGCCCGGCGGCGATCCGCCGGAGGCGGTGCTCGACGTCGGCCTGCTGGCGGGCCAGCAGCGACTGGAGGCCGAGGGTGGGGCTGACCGCCCGCAGCTCCCCCTCGCGTTCCGCGGAGGGGCGCAGCAGCGCCAGATCGAAGAGCTGGTCGAGTGCCCCGCGGACGGTGTCCTCGTCGGCGGCCAGATGCTCGACGAGGTCACGGACCCCCCATCGCGGGTGGGTCAGCAGGAGGCGGTAGACCGACTCGGCTTCGCTACCCAGGCCCAGCACATCAAGCATGCTTCGAATCTAGGCAGTGCCGCACGTATGTCCATGACCTGGAAGAAGACCCAGGGCTCCGGCTCGGCGGGTAGGGGTGGACCGGGGAACCGGATCAATGTCGCAGACTGTCGAACGGGATGTCGGAGCCGGCCACGATCCGCCACTGCCGCAGCAGCGGCGAATTGGCGAGCACCCGCAGCATCAGCGCGTCCGCGGTGGCACGCCCGGCCGGGCCGTCGGCCGCCTGGAGGAACACCCCGACCTCGAAGCCGCCAGGAACCGCCCGGGCCACCACGTGCTCGACCTCGTCCCCGGCCCGTGCGGCCGCCCAGGTGGCGTCCACCAGCACCACCGCGTCGACGGCGGCCGGCACACCGGGGCGCGGCGCGAGGGAGATCCGGGCAAGTCGC
Organism: Actinoplanes hulinensis; assembly: GCF_019429605.1. Classification (NCBI taxonomy): domain Bacteria; kingdom Bacillati; phylum Actinomycetota; class Actinomycetes; order Micromonosporales; family Micromonosporaceae; genus Actinoplanes; species Actinoplanes hulinensis. The sequence continues at coordinate 360,996 of NZ_JAHXZI010000001.1, forward strand.
ATTGGCCTTAACCTCTTCTTCACTCTTGCCGTACATCATCGAGGTCCCACTTCGGACAGCGGAAGGCGGTCGGCCCGGCCGGAACCGGCCTGGCCGAAAGCGGCCATTGATCACCCGGATTCCGCGGCGGTGGACTCGGGGCTGGTCTCCGGGGTGGCCCAGCCCGGACATGCGAACGAACAGCGCGATGCCTGGCCGTCCAGCCTGTCGATTACCGACAAGCCTGCCATAATGGTCACGACCTGGCATGGTGGTAAAAATCGATCCCGGTGCGAGGTGCGGCATGGCACTGGTTCTGGTGGCGGACGACGACGCGGACATCCGCGACCTGGTCATCTTCAAGCTCGAAGGGCTCGGCCTGGAGACGATCGCCGTCGAGGACGGCGAGACGGCTCTGGCGGCGATCCGCGAGCAACGCCCCGCCATCGCGATCCTCGACATCGCCATGCCCGGCCTGTCCGGCATCGACGTGTGCCGGATGATCCGCGCGGATCCCGCGATCGCGGACACCCTGGTGCTGTTACTGACCGCCCGGGTGCAGGAACAGGACGTCGAACGCGGCTTCGCGGTCGGCGCCGACGACTACGTCACCAAGCCGTTCAGCCCACGCGAGCTGGTGTCACGCGTGCAGACCCTGTTGAGCAGGACACGGGCGTGAACCCGCGGCCACCGCCGCCGAACGCTGGGTCGACCAGCATCGGACAGCTGTTGCGCCGCGCCTTCGGCGGGGTGGTGGCACTGGTGTTTCTCATGGGCGTGGCCGGGCTGGTGACCACGGTCCCGCCGTTCGTGGCGATCAATGCGCCGTTGAACGACCTGCTCCGCACCCGGAGTTCCAGCGCCATCGTGCGCACGCTGCTCTTCGACGGGCAACAGGGCCTCAACGGCTACCTGCTCACCGGCCAGGACACGGAACGGACCTCGTACCTGATGGCCCGGCGGGATTATCCGGCCGCGGAGGCCAGGCTACGTGATGTCACGATCGACGACACATACGCACTGGTCGAGACGCTGACAACGGAGGCCACCAGGTGGTGGGCCCTGGCCGACCAGCAGATCGACAGCATGCCGAGCACTCGGCCGTCCACCGCGGAGATCGCACGCGAGCGAGAGCAGTTCGCCCGGGTGGAGTCCGCCTACCGGGCGCTGGACCTACGCCTGTTACAGAAGATCAGCGAGATCAACCGCATCAACAACGTCCTGACCGCGGTCGTGCTGGCCGTGCTGGCGATCACGACGGCGCTGGCCGGCTGGTTCGCGATCCGGATCGGGAACTCGGCCACCCGGCGTATCACGAGACCGCTCGGTCAGGTACTCGAAGCCGTCGCCCGGCTCGGTCGCGGCGAGCGCGAGGTCCGGGTGACCCTCGGCGGAGCTCCGACGGAGATCGAGGAGGTCGCGGCGGCGGTCAACACGGCCGCCGTCGAAGGAGACCGGGAACGCCGTACCTTCGACGCGTTCCAGGAGCACAGTGCGGCGGTACGGCACCACCTTTCGCGCGGCGAGGCGGTGGCGGCGGCAGCGCAGGTCCTCGGTGACCTGCTCGGCGCCGACCACGTGGTGATCCGCCTGCCCCCGGATCCCGACGGGGAACCCGAACCGGAGATCTGGAGTGGGGCGGGCGCCACGGGCGACCCCACCCCGTTGGCCTGCGCACCCGTGGACTGGGACGCGTCACAACCGGGCAAGGCCGTCGTCCGCGACGTCCGGCAGGCGCCGCCCGGGCCGATGACCGACGCGCTGCACGCGGCCGCGGCCCGGCGGGTGATCGAAGTGACGTTCGGGGAGGGTGGGACGGCGACGGGACAGCTCACCGTCGTACGGCAGCGCGGGCGGGGAGCCTGGCGGCCGTACGAGGTGCATCTGGCCGGCGTGTTCGCGGCCGACCTCGCGCGGATCCTGACCCACGCGAAGCTCTTCGAGCGGGCACACGAACTCCTGGCCCGGATGCGGGAGGTCGACGCCACCAAGATGGAACTCCTGCGGACCGTCTCGCACGAGCTGCGGACCCCGTTGACAAGTGTCGCCGGCTACCTGGAAGTCCTGATCGACAGGGAGGCCGGGCCGCTGAACGCCGCGCAGGAACGGATGCTCGGCGTGATCGACCAGAACGTCGTACGGCTCCGGCGGCTCATCGAGGACCTGCTGATGGTGTCCCGCATCGAGGCGGGGCGGCTCGCGCTGTCCCACGACCTCCTCGACCTCAGCGCCCTGGTGCGCACGGCGTGCACGGAGATCCAGCCCGCGGCGCACAAGGCCGGCGTCGCCGTGACCTGCGACGTCGACGAGCCGATGACGATACGGGGAGATCGGGAGCACCTGGATCGCGTGCTCCTCCAGGTGCTGGCCAACGCGGTGAAGTTCACCGGGTCCGGCGGGACGGTGACCCTGGCCGCCCGCATCAGTGGACCGAACGCCGTACTCGTCGTCCGGGACACCGGCATCGGCATCCCGGCCGCGGATCTGCCGCACCTGTTCACCCGGTTCTTCCGGGCCACCAACGCCGTCCGGCAGGCGATCCCCGGCACCGGCCTGGGCCTGACCATCGTGTCGACGGTCGTGGAACAACATGGCGGAACGGTCACCATCGACTCCGAGGAGGGTGTCGGCACCACGGCCACGATCGTGCTCCCGATCGCCGGGCCCGCGGACGACGACGCGACCCCAGCACACCGGACGGACATGCATGAATACTCATCCGCTTGATACCGTGCCGCCGGCCTTCGTCGCCGAGGGCGGGGAGGTCTGACGGGTCCGCCGGGCGTTCCGGGTCATCGGGGCAGGCGTGCCGCCAGCAACGGGGTCACCATGGTGGCGTATTTGGTGCTGATGTGGTTGTCGTCGCGCCAGGACAGGAGGTTGCCGACGACCGCCGGGCAGACATCGGTGCAGAACCAGGGCACGGGATCGATGACCGTGACACGGCCGGCCTTGGCGGCCCGGTCGACCAGCGCCTGCCGTTCCGGGTAGGCCACCGCCTTGCCGACGGGCTGGACGCAGGCGGTGATGTTCTTCGAGTTGGCCGCCAGGCATTCGGGTGCGTTGCGACCCGGCGACGGGGTGTCCTTGATCATTACCAGCCTGGTCCTCCGATGCTTGATGGCGCCGAAGACCTCCGCCCAGCCGTCCGCGACGGTCTGATGCCGGCGGCTGTCGTCGCTGCTGAACTGACTCCCGTTCCGGTCGATCAGGCCACCGGCGTCGAACCCGCTCGAAGACATGATGACCATGTCCGGGCGGACCTGCTTGATCTCGTCGATGACCTTGGAGCGCCACTCCGGGCACTCGGTGTACTCGCGCTTGAGTTCCTTACGGTAGGTGCGGACCGCCGGGGTGAGGCAGGCGGCCTTGATGCGAATCAGCAGCTTCCAGCCGCGCTCCTCGGCGATCGCGTCGAGCGCCGGGAACCACTGCCCGGCATGCGAGTCACCGAACAGGTACACGGTCTTCTTGCCGGCCGGATCGCCGAACACGCACTCACCCGGCGCGGTGACGGTCCAGAGATCGAGGTGACAACCGGACTTCACGTAGGCCGGCACGATGTACTTGGCCCGCTCCACCTTGGGCGTGTAGTTGGACGGCAGGACCTCGATCCGGGCCGACTCGGTGATGATGCGGCGCAGCTCGGCCGCCGGATCAGCGGCCGCGGCGACGGCTTTGGCGGTGTTGACGGCCGCCGGGCCGGAGGCGAGCCGCGGTGGATTCATGATGCCGGCCTGTGCGACCAGGGCTGCCAGGACGGACAGGGCCAGGCCGACGGCCAGGCCGCGGGTGAACCGGGCCTTCACCCAGGCCTGGGTACGGGCGGGGTTCTCCACGAGGTGGTAGGAGCCGATGGCCAGCACCAGCGCCACGGCGGACAGACCCAGGTTGAGCCCGATGCCCGGCTCCACGCGCAGAGCGTGCGGGGCGATCATCAGGACCGGCCAGTGCCACAGATACCAGCTGTATGAGTACTTGCCGATCTGCCGGAACGGCCAGGTGCCGATCAGGAGCACCGCGCCGGCCCGCGGCGACGCACAGCCACCCGCGATCAACGCCACCGCGCCGAGGACCGGCAGGACCGCCGCGTAGCCGGGGAACGGGGTCGCCTCGTCGTACAGCAGCGCGGAACCCACCACCGCGACCAGGCCGATCCAGGTCAGTGCGGCGGCAGCCGGCTGGGGAAGGCGGGTGAGCCGCGTCGAGGCGACCGCCAGAAGGGCTCCGGCCGCCAGCTCCCATGCCCGTGTGTGCGCACCGAAGTAGGCCCACGGCGCGGCCGTCGAGGTCTGCGTGACGCTCACCGCGAGGGACGCCACGAACACGAGCAGAAGGACCACGACCGCCGGGGTACGGCGTTCGGCGCCGCCGCGTCGCCCGGTCGTCCACGCGAGGATCAGCAGCAGTAGCGGCCAGACCAGGTAGAACTGCTCCTCCACCGCGAGCGACCAGAAGTGCTGCAGCGGGGACGGCTCGGCGCCGGCATTGAGGTACTGGACCCCTTCGCTCGCGAGTCGCCAGTTGATCCCGTAGAACGTCGCGTAGATCGCGTCCAGGGCGATCGACCCGAACCGGGTGGCCGGCATCCACAGCCAGGTCGCCGCCACGGTCAGCAGCAGGACGACGGTCGAAGCCGGCAGCAGGCGAGTGGCTCGCCGGGCGTAGAAGTTGCCCAGCGAGATCGTGCCGGTCCGGCTCAGCTCCTTGAACAGCAGAGTGGTGATCAGAAACCCGGAGATCACGAAGAAGACGTCGACGCCGACATAGCCACCGGCCACCCAGGAGATGCCCGCGTGCGACAGCACCACCAGCGTGACCGCGATCGCCCGCATGCCCTCGATATCGGGCCGGAATCCGGGGTGCGACCCGGAAGCGGTTCGCTCGACGCTGGTCTTGTCCGGCTGGGCTTTCTGCGGTTCTGTGCCGAGGGAAACCGACATGTCCTACCTAGCAATGAGGGGAAGCGACGCGTTGATCAAGCCGAGAGCTGGCTGATGCTACACGTGACGCATAGACAGCGCACAGCGCCTTCATCACAGTCCGGCAGAACGTGGCCGGGCGCATGCGCCCGGCCACGTGGCCTCTGAACAGTGGAAACAGCCGTTCTCAGCCCTTCAGGAGCTGCCTCGCCATCACGATGCGCTGGACCTGGTTGGTGCCCTCGTAGATCTGGGTGATCTTGGCGTCGCGCATCATGCGCTCGACCGGGTAGTCGCGGGTGTAGCCGTAGCCGCCGAGGATCTGGACCGCGTCGGTGGTGATCTCCATGGCGGCGTCCGAGGCGAAGCACTTCGCGGCCGCGCCGAAGTAGGTCAGGTCGGCGTCGCCGCGCTCGCTCTTGCCGGCCGCGGCGTAGGTGAGCTGGCGGGCCGCCTCGAGCTTCATGCCCATGTCGGCGAGCATGAACTGGAGGCCTTGGAAGTCGGCGATCGACTTGCCGAACTGCTTGCGCTCCTTGGCGTACCCCAGAGCGAAGTCGAGCGCGCCCTGCGCGATGCCGATGGCCTGCGCCGCGATGGTGACCCGGGTGTGGTCGAGGGTCTTCATCGCGGTGGCGAAGCCGGTGCCCTCGTCGCCGATCATCCGGTCGGCCGGGATGCGTACGTTGTCGAAGTAGACCTCGCGGGTGGGCGACCCCTTGATGCCGAGCTTCTTCTCCGGCGCGCCGAAGCTGACGCCCTCGTCGGACTTCTCGACCACGAAGGCGGAGATGCCGCGGGACCGGGCGGACGGGTCGGTGACCGCGAAGACCGTGTAGTACTCGGAGACGCCGGCGTTGGTGATCCACCGCTTCACGCCGTTGAGCACCCAGTGGTCGCCGTCGCGGACCGCGCGCGTGGTCATCGAGGCGGCGTCGGAGCCGGCCTCCGGCTCGGAGAGGCAGTACGAGAACATCGCCTCGCCCGAGGCCACCTTCGAGAGGTACTTGTGCTTGAGCTCCTCGGACCCGGCGATCAGCAGCGGCATGGTGCCGAGCTTGTTGACCGCGGGGATCAGCGACGACGAGGCGCAGGCACGGGCCACCTCCTCGATCACGATGGCCGTGGCGAGGGCGTCGGCGCCGGCGCCGCCGTACTCCACCGGGATGTGCGGCGCGTGGAAGTCGGAGGAGCGGAGAGCGTCGTACGACGCCTTGGGGAACTCACCGGTCTCGTCGGCCTCGGCGGCGTGCGGGGCGACCCGCGCGTCGCAGATCTCGCGCACCGCGGCACGGATCGTCTCGTGGTCCTCCGGAAGTCGGTAGACGTCGAAGTCAGCCATGTCCTTAACCTTCCCTAAGCCGGTCCCGAGCCATGTTACCGGCGCGTAGCGTGGCCCTGGCAACACCGCCTCCTGTGCCGAATATCGCCGCCCGATCGGGGGCATGCCGGGAAACCGCCGGGTTCGGGGCCGTTTCCGCAGATCTCCACCCGCTTGAGGCTGTTCTAATGAGGTGTCGGAACGGCATGCTCTAACTACAGAGAGCGGCCGGGTGGTGCGAGGGGGTCCTGTGGCGCAGGCAGACGAGCCCGACTACGGGGACGAACTGGCTCGTATCGACGCGTCGATAGCGGATCTGAAGATCCGGGACATGCAGGCCGCGGCCGAACGCACCAAGATCGCTAGCAAGATCCAGGCCGCCCAGTTCCAGCGGGACATCCTGTCGCACGCCCAGAAGCAGAAGGGCGCCAAGAGCCGGCGCTCCACCCGGCGCCGCCCGCCGGAGGACTTCCCGCCGCCCCCGCCGCCCGGCGCCCAGTCCGCCGCCGAGGAGCCGCCGCCCCGGCCCCGCAGGCGGCAGCCCCCGCCGCCGGACTGGGCCGAGCCGGGCACCGCGCACACCGGCCCGCCCGGGGTCGCCTCCGACGGGGTGACCGTGCTGGTCGACGACCCGCCGCCGACCGAGCGGGTGGCCCCGCCGCCGAGTTCGAGGCGGCCACCGCTGGCCACCATGGAGCATCCACCGGAGGCCTCCACCCAGTCGGTGCAGAACATCCTGCTGGTCCTCGGCGCCCTGCTGCTCGGGGTGGCGGCCGTGGTGTTCGCCGGGGTGGCGGTCTCCAACCCGTTCGCCCGGGCGCTGATCCTCGCCCTGGCCACCGGGATCGCCCTGTCCGCGGCGCCCGGCGTGGCCAAGCGGGGGCTGACCTCGACCGGCGAGACGGTCGCGGCGATCGGCCTGATCCTGCTGCCGATGACGCTGTACGCGCTGCACGACACCCCACTGACCGGCGGCGACGTGCCGACCGCGCTGTACCTGGGGATCACCTTCGCGATCACCGCGGTGGCCGGGTTCCTCTACGCCGGGGTCACCCGGCTGACCGCTCCCCGGTACGCGACGGTCATCGCCACTCAACCGGTGGCACCGCTTCTCGCGTACCCGCTGATCCAGAGCGCGGCCGGCTGGGGCCTCGCGCTGACCGCCGTGGCCGTGCTCGACCTGCTTCTTCTCACCCGGGTGATCCGCACCGGGCGGCTGGTGCCGCGCTGGCCGCTGGGCCGGCCGGTGCCCGCCGACCGCGTGTCGCTCGCGGAGGCGGACGCCGACGCCGAGCGGTTCGCGCGGCGCGAGGACGAGCCCGATCCGGCGGACCCGTCGGCGTACGCGGCGGACGCCCCGCCGCGCCCGGAGTCCCAGCCGGAGGAACCGGATCTCATCATCGCCGGGCTGAACCGTCCCCGCCGCCGCTGGTCGCCGAGCCGGATCTTCCCCGGCCCGCGGCCGCAGGGCGCGCCGCCGGCCGGTTCGGTGCCACTGGCCCCGCCTGCCGTCCCGCCGTCGGCGGACTGGCTGCGCGAGCTGACCTTCGCCCTGCTCTGCCTCGCGTCCGCGGCCGCGCTGCTCTACTCCTCGGTGGCGCTGCTCCAGGCCCAGGTGGTCGGTGACGCGCTGCGGTCCGGCCTGATCCTGGTGGCCGCGGCCGGCACCGCGGTGGCCGCGGCCCGGCTGTTGCGGCACCCGCTGGCGCTGAACGTGGCGGGCGGTGTCCTGACCCTCGCGGTGATCGGCGCGATCGCCCGGATCGCCGGGGTGGCCTCCCCGCCGTGGAACATGGTGGCCGCCGCCGCGACCGTCGCCCTCACCGGCGCCGTGATCGGGATGCTGCCCGAACCGGTGCGCCGTGGCCCGCAGTACGCGTCGACCGCCGCCCTCGCCCTGATCGGCCTGATCGTCGGGGTGGACGCGCTCCGGGCGGCGATCGCCCCGGTCGCCGCGGCCCGGCCGGTCTGGGATGCCGACACCGCGGCGTACGCCCAGAAGCTCGCCGAGGCGGTCGGCCCGTCCGGCTGGCTGCTGGCGTTCAGCGCGCTGCTGATGACGATCGCCGCCGCTCTGGCCCTGCCGTCGAGCATCCGCCACGAGGGCGCGGTCGCCGGGATCGCGCTGACCGCGCTCTCCGTGCCGGCCTCGCTGGGCCTGCCCTGGTCGGAGGCGCCCTGGCCGCTGGTGCTGGCGGCGATCGGCCTGGGTGCCGCCGGCCTGTGGGCGAGCACCTCCCGGATCGCGTACGCGCACGTCGCCGCGGCCGGGGTGGTCGGGCTGTTCGGGGCGTGCGCGGCGCTGAGCGCCTCCTGGCTGACCGCGGCCGTGCTGACCGCGCTGGCGGGCGCCGGGGTGATGGTCACCATCGCGGCCCGGCAGATCCCGGTCCGGCTGTTCGCCTGGGTGGTCGGCGACTGGGCGTCGGGGGCCGCGGCGCTGGCCGTCCCGGGTGCCGCGGTGACCGCCGCGCTGGCCGTCGCCGACCCGGGTGGCGGTCCGCCGCCGAACGCCGGTTCGACCGTCCCGGCACTGGCCGCCGGGTTCCTCGCGGTGGCCGGCACGCTCAGCTACGCGGCCGTCTTCCAGGTGGCCCGCCGCGAGATCAGCCTGCCGCTGACCATCGGCACCGGGCTCGGCGCGGTGACGCTGGCGCTGGCGGCGCTGTTCGCCCCGGGTGCCACGGCCCCCGACGTCTGGGTCGGCGCGCTGCTGCTGGGCGCGGCGGGGCTGCTGTTCTTCGCCAAGTCGATCGACAACCGCGGGCGTACCGACCGGATGCTGGACGGCCCGGACATCGCCGCGGCGGCCGCCACCGTGGCGATCTGCGGCGCGCTCGCCCGGGTGGCCGCGCTCGGCTTCCCGGCCGCGCCGCTGGCCGTCGCCGGCGTGGTGGTTCTGCTGATCGGGATGGGTGTCACGGTCCTGCCGGACGACTGGCGGCCCGGCCCGGCCCGCGGCCTGGGGATCGCCGCGCTGGTGGTCGGCGCGATCGCCGGCTGGCAGGCGCTCGCCGGCGGGCTCAAGGTGCTCTCGCTGCCGGGCGGGTTGTGGGGGGCCCAACTGGAGACCTACCCGGCGACCGCTCCGGCGGGCGCCTGGCAGGCCCCGTTCGCGCTGGTGATGGTCGCGATCACGGCCGGCATCGCGATGCCCCGGCCGTGGTCGTCCTACGCGTCCGGGCTCGCCGCCGCGCTCGCCGCCATCGGCACCCCCTACGCGCTCGGTTTCCCCTGGTGGTCCCCGCTGATCATCGGCACCGCGGTGGCGGTCGGCTACGCGCTGGCCGCCGTCGCCGCGCTCGACCCGAACGCCGCCCGCGCCCGGGCCGGGGTCGCCGCCGTGGCGCTGCTGCACGCCGTCGCGGTGGGTCTGGCCCGCCCCTGGTCGACCGCGCTGGCGCTGCTCGTGGTGGTGCTGCTCGGCGCGCTGGTGGCGGCGATGGCCCGGATCCCGGCGCGGCTGCCCGCGTCGGCGTTCGAGGACACCGCCGAGCTGGAGAGCGCCGATCCGGACCGGCCTCCGGTCCGGGTGCTGCCCCGGCACCGGGCGCAGATCGGCGGGGCGGCGACCGCTTCGGCGCTGCTGGCGCTGCCCGGTTTCCTGGCCGCCGTCGCCGCCGGTCAGGGTCACGACCTCCAGGTGGTGCTGACCGCCGCGCTGGCCGGTTCCACGCTGGGTCTCGCGGTGCTGGCCGCGGCCGGCCGGTTCCTGCCGCAGTACCTTCCCTGGGCGACGATCGGCGTGGTCCTCGGCGCCTCGGTCACCGCGATCGCCTGCATCCCCACCGACTACCCGACCGCCCTGTACGCCGCGGCCGCCGCCCTGGTCGGGGTGCTGGCCGAGATGCTGCGCGGTTCGGTTCCGCCGGCGCCGACGGACCCGGTGCCGCGGGTGGCCCCGTTCAACGACCCGGCGGTCGGCCGGTATTCGCGGCTCCGCCGGCCCGGCTGGGGTGAGCGGTGGCTCGCCGACCCGGCCACCGGCGCCGTCATGCTCGCCCTGCTGCCCACCGTGCTGGCGCTGTTCTCGCTGGCCCCGGCCCTGCGGGCGGCCCTCCTCGACCCGCTGGAGCAGCTCGCCGCGATCTGGCAGGGCCCGGTCCCGGCGCTCACCGACCCGGCCGCCGGCAACGTGGACGCCACCAGCGCCCTGGCCGCCGTGCTGCTCACCGGCGCGGCCGCGCTGGCCGCGATCGGGTTCGGTGGCAAGGCGTCCGAGGCGGTGCCGGTCATCCTGCCGGGGCTCGCGCTGACCCTGCTGATCACCCCGATCGCCCTGCACGCCGGCTACCCGGCGGCCACCGGGGCGGCACTCGTGGTGTTCACCATCTCGATGCTGGGCCTGGCGCTCACCCCGCCGCCGCTCGCGACTCGGGCGCCGGTGCTGCGGACCACCCGGACCGCGGTGTTCGTGATCGGTCTGCTGGCCGGTGGCGCCGGTCTAGCCGGGAGCCTGGCCGAGGTGCCGCTGACCCTGTTCACGCTGGGCAGCGCGGTCGGTGTCGGGCTGGTCGCGGCGATCAACGGGCGCACCCAGATGGCCCGGCTGCTGGGCTGGCTGTTCGCCGCACTGATGGGCCAGATGTTCGTCCTCGCCGTGTCGATCGCGGCCGGGCTGGAGCGGCAGTGGGCGGCGTTCGGCGTACTGGCCGTCGGCGCGGTGCTGCTCACCCTGGAGGCGGCGCTGCCCCGGCTGGGGCTGCCGCAGTACCGGGCCGAGGCGGTCACGATCGAGTGGAGCGGCTACACGTCGGCGGCGATCGCCGGGGCGCTGGCGTTCGACTCCCCCACCCATCTGGCGGCGCTGCTCGCGGCCTGGGGTGCGGTGCTGGGCCTGGCGGCGTCCCGGCCGGACCGCAATGCGAGCCAGCGGCGCACGCTGTTCTGGGTGGCGGTCGGGTTCGAGATCGCCGGCTGGTGGCTGTTCATCTCGCTGGCGTCGGTGGGGCTGCCGGAGGCGTACACGCTGCCGTTCGCGGCGCTGGCCCTCGCCGTCGGTGTGGTCGAGGCCCATCACCGGCCGGATCTGAGCAGCTGGGCGGCGTACGGGCCGGCCCTTCTCGCGGCGTTCGTGCCGACCATCGGGATCGTGCTGACCGGCGACGGCGGCGACCTGCGGGCGGTGCTGCTGCTGCTCGGGGCGGTGCTCACGCTGATCGTCGGGTCGCGGACCCGCCAGCAGGCGCCGGTCGTGGTCGGCACCGCGGCCACGGTGATCGCGGCGCTGGCGTTCGCGTTCACCGTCGGCGGTCCGTGGCTGATGCTGGTGCCGGTCGGTGTGGTGCTGCTCTTCCTGGGCGCGTCGAGCGAGAACCGGCGGCGCACCCAGGAGTTCCGCGAGGTCCTTTCCAAGATGCGGTGAACCGGATCTTGAAACGCTGCGTCCATACTCTGCATGGAAGACGACGCGGCGCTACGCCGGATCGCGGCCGGTGACCGGGCCGCGTTCCAGGCGTTCTATCGCGCGCACGCGCCCTGGCTGGCGGCCCGTCTGCGCCGCCGCTGCGCCGATCCGGAGCTGGCCGCCGAGCTGCTCCAGGAGACGTTCCTGGCGGTGTGGCGGGTGGCGGCCGGCTATCGGGGCGGCGCCCAGTCGGCCGGCTGGCTCTGGTCGATCGCGCTCAGCCGGCTGATCGACTCGCAGCGGCGGGCCGCGGTCCGGCCGCACACGGTGGTGGCGCTCGGCGACGAGGAGCACGGCCGCCATCCGTCGGCCGAGGACGAGGCGCTCACCCGGGTCTGGGACACCACGGTGATCGACGCCCTGCGACGGCTCTCCCCCGAACTGCGCGCGGTGTTGCAGGCGACGGTCCTGGACGGGCTGAGCGTCCGGGAGGCGGCCGTCCTGCTCGGCGTACCCGAGGGAACGGTGAAGACCCGCGCCATGCGGGCCCGGCGGCAGCTGCGGGAGGCACTCTCATGACCGATTTCCACGTCGCCGACGCCGACCTGCTGGCCTGGGCCGAGAACCGGCTGGCCGAGCCGGCCGCCTGGTCGGTGGAGGCGCACCTGGACGACTGCGCGGCCTGCCGGTCCCGGGTGCCGGCCACGCCGGCCGTCCCACCGGCGCCGATGGACCTGCCGCCGCAGGGCCGGGTCCGCCGGGCCACCCGGGCACGCCGGATCCGGCTGCTCATCGGGGCCGGGCCGCAGGCGCGGGTCGCCTGGTTCTCGGCGGTGACCGTGACGGTCCTGCTCACCCTCACGGTGGGCGACCGTGTTCCGCACTGGCTGCTGCTCCTGAACGGCCCGGTCCTGCCGGTGCTGGGCACGGCCGTGTCCTACGGGCGGCACACCGATCCGCTGGACGAGCTGGTCGCGTCCACGGCGTACGGCGGGCTGCGCATCGTCCTGTGGCGCACGCTGTCGGTGCTCGCCGTCTCCCTGCCGGTGGCCGCGGCCGGCGGTCTGGTCTCCGGCCTGGGTGAGCCGGCCGTCTGGCTGCTGCCGTCCTGTGCCCTGACCGCGCTGACCCTGGCTCTGGCCGCGCTGACCGGCCCGGCGGTGGCCGCGGCGGTCGTCGGCGGCGGCTGGGCCCTGCTGGTGACCGGCACCCTGTGGAGCCCGGAGGCCGGCGCCCAACTGGTCACCGGGGGAACCACCCCGGCCTGGCTGGCGGTCACCGCCGCCGCGGCCCTGATCATCACCTATCGAAGGGAGGCGCACCGGTGACGGTCGCCGTCGAGGAGCTGACGGTCCGGTACGGCCGCCGGGTCGTGCTGAACGGGCTGGATCTGGCGCTGGACACCGGTGTGCACGGGCTGCTGGGCCCGAACGGCGCCGGCAAGACCACGCTGATGCGGGTGCTGGCCACGGTGGCCCGCCCGAACGGCGGTGGCGTACGGCTGCTGGGCTCGGCGATCGCCGACGAGAAGGCGCTGCGGGAGGTCCGCCGGCAGCTCGGCTACCTGCCGCAGACGTTCGGCTTCTATCCGCGGTTCACGGTGCGCGAGTTCGTCGAGTACTTCGCCTGGCTCAAGGAGATGCCGGCCGCCCGGATCCCGGTCGCGGTGGACCGGGCGCTGGAGCGGGTCGGACTGCTGGACCGGGCCGACGACCGGATGAAGACGCTCTCCGGCGGCATGCAGCGCCGGGCCGGGATCGCCCAGGCGATCGTCAACGACCCGCGGCTGCTGCTGCTCGACGAGCCGACCGCGGGGCTGGACCCGGAGCAGCGGGTGGATTTCCGGGCCCTGCTGCGGGAGCTGGGGGTGGACGCGTGCGTGCTGGTCAGCACGCATCTGGTGGAGGACGTCGCGGTGGCGTGCGAACGGGTCAGCCTGGTCGACGGGGGCAGGCTGGTCTTCACCGGCACGCCGGAGCAGCTGGCCGCGGCCGGCAGCGACGGCGATGCCGGTGACTCCGCCATCGAACGCGGCTACACGGCCGTCCTGCGGGCGGCCCGCGCATGATCCGGCGGATTCTGCGCATCGAACTGCGCCACGGCTCCGCGCCACTGGCGGCGCTGGCCACGGCCGTCGCGCTGGCCTGGCTGCTGGTGGTGAACCCGGCGGCGTGGCTGGGCCAGTGGGGCGGCCTGGCCGTCCATCTGCGGGCGTGCCTCCTGGTGCTGTGCCCGCTGTTCCTGGCCGCCGGCGCGTGGCAGGCCGGCCGGGACCGCCGTGCCCGGACGGTGGAGCTGCTCGGGACCGTTCCGCGCCCGGCGTGGCATCCGATGCTCGCCGGCTGGGCGGCGGTGACGCTGGGCGGTCTGGCCGGTCTGCTGCCGCCGCTGCTGGTGGCCGCGGCCATGACCGCACGGCTCGCCACCTACGCCGGTCCGGGCTGGTGGGGGCCGCTGCCGGTGGTCTCGATCGGGCTGGCCGCCGCGTCGGCTCTCGGCGTCCTGATCGGCCGGTGGCTCCCGGGGCGGGTCATCCCGCCGGTCGCCGGGCTGGCGCTCTACGTCGGGCTCGCGGTGCCCGTCTACTTCCCGGACAGCCGGTGGGCGGTCCTGTCCCCGGTGACCGACGAGTTCCGGTCGTACGTGTTCTGGCCGGCGTCCTTCCACGTCTGGCAGGCGGCCTGGCTCGGGCTGCTCGCCGTGACGTTCCTGCTGCTGGCGACCCGCCGCTGGTGGGCGGCCGTCGCCCCGGCGGCGCTCGCCGGGACGCTGCTCGTGGCCCTTCCGGCGGGTGAGCCGGCCGAGGATCCCGGCGCGCTCGCGCTGGTGTGCACCGAGCGGGCCCCGCGGGTCTGCGTCACCCTGATCAACGAGTTCCTGCTGTCCGACGTCGACGCGGTGCTGCGGCCCGGCCTGGAGCGGCTGGCCGGCATTCCGGGGACACCGGTCGAGGCCGTCGAGGAGAACGTCCGCCGGCCGGGCGAGCACCGCCCCGGCACCGCCTGGTTCTCCCTCCTCGATCAGGCCACCCTCACCGGTGGGGTGGCTCGCCGGGACTGGCTGGAGACGACGTTCCGGAGCAGCCTGGGCGACAACGGCTGCCCGCCGCCGCCGGATGCCACCGGTGACCCGGCCGAGGACGCTCCATGGCGGACCGAGCTGGCGGCCTTCCTCTGGATGGAGGGCGACCCGCCGCCCGAGCTGACGGCCCTGACCGAGGAGCGGCAACGGGACTGGATCGGACGGGTGTTCGCCGCGAGCCGCGCCTGTGACCGCGCCGAGCTGGGCCGGCTGGCACTGTCATGACCACCCGCGCGTTACGGCTGCACCTGCGGGCCCGTGGTGGCCCCCGGTTCGGCGCCGGGCTGATCCTGGTCACCGTGTTCGCCTGGGTGGCCGCGCAGTGGCTGGCCACCCGGCCGTTCTTCGACGGCCCGGCCGCCCGGGTGCCGATCGTGGCGCTCGCGCCGCTGCTGGCCGCGCTGCTGCTGGCCCGCACCCTGGCCGGCGCCGACGAGTCGCTGGAGCGTGTCGCGCCGGTCCGCTGGCGGCTGATCCGGGCCGCCCATGTGGGTGCCGCGACCGTGCTGGTGGCGCTGCTGCTGGCGGCGACCGGCCTGCACGACCCGGCCGTCTACGGCTCGTACGCCCTGGTCCGCAACACGCTCGGCTGCACCGGCCTGGTCGCCGGGGCGGCGGTGCTGATCGGCGCCCGTCTGGCGTGGCTGCCCGCGTTCGCCTACGTCGTCACCGTCTACGGCGCGTCCCCGGCCCGCGACGGCGGCTGGGAGAACCTGTGGGCGTGGCCGTTGCAGCCGTCGACGGCCGGGTGGTCGTGGGCGCCGGCGCTGGCCGCCTGCGCGGCCGGCGCCGTCCTCTACGTGCTCCGAGGGGCGAGAGGTTAGCCCATCAGCTTCTCGCGCAGCGCCGCGTCCTTCTCGGCGACCATCTCCTCCAGGCCCTTCTGGAACTCCGCCATCCGCTGCCGCAGCACCGGATCGGACGCCCCGAGGACCCGGACCGCGAGCAGGCCGGCGTTGCGCGCCCCACCGATCGACACGGTCGCCACCGGCACACCGGCCGGCATCTGCACGATCGACAGCAGCGAGTCCATCCCGTCCAGGTGCTTGAGCGGCACCGGGACGCCGATCACCGGCAGCGGGGTGAGCGAGGCCACCATGCCCGGCAGGTGGGCGGCCCCGCCGGCCCCGGCGATGATCGCCTGGATGCCCCGGCCGGCCGCGGACTCGGCGTAGTCCACCATCTTGCGCACGGTCCGGTGCGCGGAGACCACGCCGACCTCGAACGGCACCTCGAACTCGGCGAGCGCGACGGCGGCCGCCTCCATGGTGGGCCAGTCCGAGTCGCTGCCCATGATGATGCCGACACGCGGGGTCATCTACACGCCTTCCTGGAGCCATTGGGCGGCGCGCGCGGCCCGCGCCCGCACCTCGGTCAGATCGTCGCCGAGCACGGTCACGTGGCCGATCTTGCGGCCGGGCCGGACCTGCTTGCCGTACAGGTGCACCCGCGCGCCCGGATCGGTCGCGAACAGGTGGTGCAGCCGCTCGTCGATCGAGATGCCGCCGGGCTCGCCACCCAGCACGTTCGCCATCACGACGACCGGGGCGGCCAGCGCCGTGGAGCCCATCGGATAGTCCAGCACGGCCCGCAGGTGCTGCTCGAACTGCGAGGTCCGGGCGCCCTCGATGGTCCAGTGGCCGGAGTTGTGCGGGCGCATGGCCAGCTCGTTGACCACGATGCCGGCGTCGGTCTCGAACAGCTCGACGGCCAGCAGGCCGACCACACCCAGCTCAGTGGCCAGGTCGATGGCGAGCTGCTGGGCCTCCAGCGCGCGCTCGTCGGACAGGCCGGGCGCGGGCGCGATCACCTCGACGCAGATCCCGTCGCGCTGCACGGTCTCCACCACCGGGTACGCCGCCACCTGCCCGAACGGCGACCGCGCCACGAGGGCGGCGAGCTCCCGCTTGAGGGCCACCTTCTCCTCGACGATCAGCGGGATGCCGGTGGACACCAGGTCCGCGGCCGCCTCCGGGGAGCCGACCATCCAGACGCCGCGTCCGTCGTACCCCCCTCTTGTCGCCTTGGCCACCACCGGCCAGGAGCCGCCCGCGAAGGTCTCCACGTCGGAGGCCGTGGCGATCCGCGCCCAGCGCGGCACCGGCGCGCCCAGCTCGGCGAGACGCTCCCGCATGAGCCCCTTGTCCTGGGCGAAGACCAGCGCCTTCGAGCCCGGGAAGATCTTCACGCCCTCGGCCTCGAGCGCCTCGATGTGCTCGGTCGGCACGTGCTCGTGGTCGAAGGTGACGGCGTCGCACCCCTTGGCGAACTCGCGCAGCGCCGCGAGATCGGTGTGCGTGCCGATCGGCACGTCGGCCGCGACGAGCGCGGCGCTGTCATCGGGCTTCTCACTGAGCACACGCAGTGACTGGCCGAGGGAAATGGCGGCCTGGTGGGTCATCCGGGCCAGCTGCCCGCCTCCCACCATGCCGACTACAGGCAGTCCGGTTCGGGTATCCATCGCCCAGTCAGCCTAGCGACGCCGCAGATCAACCCCAAAATCAACCCCATTCCGTGGTACGGCTACCGCGCCCCCGACCGCACCACCACCGTCGACGCCCTCCGGGCGCGACCGGCCGACCTCTCGCCGTTCCCGGCTACCTGGCGAGCCGGGTGAGCAGATCGGCGGGGGTCGTGACCGGGCGGTCGCAGACGAATCCTCGGCACACATAGGCGGTGGCGCGGCCGTCGAGCAGCGGACGGTCGGCCAGCAGCGGCACGCCGGGCCGGTCCGGCTCGCCAACGACGACGACCGAACCGCCGGGGGCGTGCCGGAAAGCGGCCTCGGCCAGTGGATCCGACGGGTCGGTGGTGGCCACGGCGATCTCGTACGGCCCGGCGAGCGCCGCCTCGGCGACGGCGGCCGCGTAGCCGGCGAAGCGCGGATGGCCCTCGATCAGCGGCCCCAGGGTGGCCAGCGCCGTGTCGGCCGCCTCCCGATAGGACGTCTCGCCGGTGAGGGCCGCGCAGGCGACCAGGGCCGCGCAGACCGACGACGCGCCGGACGGGGTGGCGTTGTCGGTCGGGTCGGCGGGGCGGGTGAGCAGCTTCTCGGCGTCGTCGGCGGTGTCGTAGAAACCGCCCTGCCCGGTGCCGAAGTGGTCCAGCACCACGTCCAGCAGCTGTTTCGCCAGGGCGGGCCAGCGCGGGTCGGCGGTGATCTGGTGGACGGCCAGGAACGCCTCGGCCACGCAGCCGTAGTCCTCCAGCACCCCGGCCGGTTCGCCGGCCACGCCGTCGCGGGAGATCCGGCGCAGACGGCCGTCGACCAGGTGCCGGACGGCCAGCACCCCGGCCAGGCTGACCGCCGCCGCGCGGGAGGCCTCCGAGCCGGTGAGCACGCCGTGCTCGGCCAGGGCGGTGATCGCCAGACCGTTCCAGGCGGCGACCACCTTGTCGTCGCGGGCCGGCTGCGGGCGGGCGGCCCGAACGGTGAGCAGGCGCTGCCGGACGTCCTGCCAGCGGGCGATCAGCGTGGGGTCGGCCTCGTCGATGTCGCGGGCCAGGACCAGCACGCTCTTCCCGTTTTCGAAGGTGCCCGTCGGCGTTACCCGGAACAGGTCGGCGGCCCAGCGGCCGTCCTCCTCGCCGAGCGCCTCGACCAGCTCGGCGGACGTCCACGCGTACGTCGAGCCCTCCACCCCGGCGGCGTCGGCGTCCAGTGCGGAGGCCAGACCGCCGGGCCCGGTGCCGAGGTCACGCAGCAGGAAGGCGGCGGTCTCGTCGGCGACCCGGCGGGCGATCACGTCCCCGGTGAGCCGCCACAGCTGGGTGTAGACCCGGAGCAGCAGCGCGTTGTCGTACAGCATCTTCTCGAAGTGCGGAACCGTCCACGTGGCGTCCACCGAGTACCGCGCGAAGCCACCGGCCAGCTGGTCGTAGAGGCCGCCGCGGGCCATCTGCTCACACGTGTGGCGGACCGTCTCGAGCGCCTCCGCCGATCCGGTGCGCTCGTGGTGGCGGAGCAGGAAGAGCAGGTTCATGTGCGGCGGGAACTTGGGGGCGCCGCCGAATCCCCCGTACGTCTGATCGTGGTCCTTGCGGAGGGCGATCATCGCGGCGCCGAGCAGATCCGCGGAGATCGGCGTCGTCGGGCCACCGACCAGCTGGGCCCCGCCGACGGCCTGGACCACCGCAGCGCCCTGGGCCAGCACGTCGTCGCGCTGCTCCCGCCAGGCGGTGGTGACCGAGTCGAGCAGGTGGGCGAAGCTCTGTTTCGGAAAGTAGGTGCCGCAGAAGAACGGCTCGCCGCCGGGTGTGGCGAAGACCGTCATCGGCCAGCCGCCCTGGCCGGTCATCGCCTGCGTGGCGGTCATGTAGACGGCGTCGACGTCGGGCCGCTCCTCGCGGTCCACCTTGATCGCGACGAACCCGTCGTTGAGCAGCGCGGCGATCGACTCGTCCTCGAAGGATTCGTGCGCCATCACGTGACACCAGTGGCAGGCCGCGTATCCCACCGAGATCAGGACGGGCACGTCCCGGCGGCGCGCCTCATCGAAGGCGGCCTCTCCCCAGGGCCACCAGTCGACCGGGTTCTCCTTGTGCTGCAACAGATAAGGCGACGTTGCGCCGGCGAGCCGGTTAGCCATCCCTGCAACTCCTGATCTTGACGCTCCCGGGACGCCTCGATCCACCGGCCGCCGCATCAGGGCCCGGTCTCCCGGCAGTGACAACCGCCAGAGGGCGGATGCCCCAGCATTTCCGCCACCACACTACTCGGTGCGCTTCTCGTCCGCGTCGATTGACTCGCCGAGGATCACATCCATCTACAGATGTCAATGCCTTAAGGATCATCCGCAGCGGATGAGGCCGCCGCCACCAGCCAATGCCTAGTGTTTCGGGGCGGTCTTGATCCACGCCGACTCGAGGTTTGAGTGAGTTGCGATGCCGAGCACGCCAGAGACAGAGGGTGCAATATATCGCATTTGACCGTTATCGAGTGCGGCGGCTCCTCGCAGCGGACGACCGTGACCGTCAGTCACCCCTGACCGGAGGAGATACGTCATGCCCACCAACAGCTTCGGGGTCCATTCGGAGGTCGGCCGACTGCGCAAGGTCCTGGTCTGCGCACCGGGGCTGGCACATCGTCGGCTCACCCCCACCAACGCCGACGACCTGCTGTTCGACGACGTGATGTGGGTGGAGAACGCACAGCGCGATCATCTGGATTTCGTGAACAAGCTGCGCAACCGCGGGGTCGAGGTGGTCGAGCTGCACGACCTGCTGGCCGACACCATGGCGATCCCGGACGCCAGGGCATGGCTGCTGGATCGCAAGATCATCGCCAACGAGGTGGGACTCGGCCTGCTCACCGAGACCCGGGCGTTCCTTGATGAGCTCAAACCCCGGGAACTCAGCGAGTTCCTGATCGGCGGGCTGGCCACCTCGGACCTGCCGGACGACTTCCGCTCCGGGTACCTGTCCCTCGCGAGGGAGCAGACCGGCGTCCGGGAGTACCTGATGCCGCCGCTGCCGAACACGCTCTACACCCGGGACACCACCTGCTGGCTGTACGGCGGGGTCACCCTCAACCCGCTGTACTGGCCGGCCCGGCACGACGAGACCCTGCTGATGAAGGCCGTCTACCGGTTCCACCCCGACTTCGCCGGCGCGACCGTCTGGTGGGGCGACCCCGAGCAGGACTGGGGTCTGTCGACGTTCGAGGGCGGCGACGTCATGCCGGTCGGTAACGGCGTGGTGCTCGCGGGGATGAGTGAGCGCACGTCGCGGCACGCCATCACCCAGGTGGCGGCGGCGCTGTTCGCGGCGGGCGCGGCCGAGCGCGTCATCGTGGCCGGGATGCCGAAACTGCGGGCCGCGATGCACCTGGACACCGTCTTCACCTTCGCCGACCGGGACATCGTCACGGTCTACCCGGCCATCGTGGACGGCATTCACGCGTTCTCCCTGCTGCCCAGCGACAAGGACCCCGGCGTCGAGGTGGTCGACGAGGGCGACCGCAAGTTCCTCGACGTGGTCGCCGAATCCCTGAACCTGAAGGAACTACGGGTCATCGAGACCGGCGGCGACGTGTACGCGTCCGAGCGGCAGCAGTGGGACAGCGGCAACAACGCGGTCGCGGTCGAGCCCGGCGTGGTGTTCACCTACGACCGCAACACCCAGACGAACGCGCTGCTGCGCCGAGCCGGTGTCGAGGTCATCACGATCGTCGGCGCCGAACTCGGCCGGGGCCGGGGCGGCGGGCACTGCATGACCTGCCCACTGATCCGCGACGCCGTGGACTTCTGACAACGCGTCCGGTGTTCGGAGAGATGCGCCATGGCAGAACCCGAAGGACCGCCGGTCAGACGACCGTCGCTGCTCGATGCCGTCCTCCCGCTGATCGCGCTGGCCACGCTGATCGCGGGTTCCCTGGCCCTGTTCGGTCTGGACTCGCTGGACGGGCCGCTACAGGTGGCTCTGGTGATGTGCGCCGCGATCGCGGCGTTGATCGCGCTGAAGAACGGGCACACCTGGCAGCAGGTGCAGAGCGCCGGCCAGGAGGCGATGGGCTCGGTGACCAGCGCCGTGTTCATCCTGCTGGCCGTCGGCGCGCTGATCGGCACCTGGAACCTGTCCGGCACCATCCCCACGCTGGTCTACTACGGCATCCAGGTGCTCTCGCCGTCGTGGTTCTACGCGGCCACGGCGATCATCTGCGGGATCGTCGCGTTGAGCATCGGCAGTTCCTGGACCACCGCGGCGACGATCGGCGTGGGCCTGGTCGGGATCGCCACCCTGCTCGACGTCTCGGCCGCGATCACAGCGGGGGCGGTGATCTCGGGGGCCTACCTCGGCGACAAGACCTCACCGCTGTCGGAGACCACCATCCTGACCGCGCAGATGGCCGGGGTCGACCCACGCGAGCACATCAAACGCCAGGTGTGGACCTCCGGCCCGGCCTTCCTGATCGCGCTGGCCGTCTTCTTCGTCCTGGGCCTGGTCAGGGCCCCGGACGTGCAGGACGCCGTGGCGACGTCCACCGAACTGGCCGACCTCGACCAGCTGTTCTGGATCAGCCCGGTCAACCTGTTGCCGCTGGTGCTGCTGATCGTGCTGTCGGTGCGCAAGGCGCCGGCGTCACTGGCCCTGCTCGTCTCGTCGCTGTTCGCCGGCGTGCTCGCCGCGTTCACCCAGCAGCAGGTCATCGCCGACTTCATCGCCGGGCAGGGCAACATGCTGGTGGAATCGATCAAGGCGACCTGGCTGGCGATGGCGACCGGGTTCCACGCCGACACCGGCCTCGCCGACGTCGACCGGCTCGTCTCCCGCGGCGGCATGTCGAGCATGCTGTTCACCCTGTGGCTGATCTTCGGAGCCGTGACCTTCGGCGTCCTGCTGGAAAGGTTCGGGCTGATCACGCGACTGGTCGACCCGATGATCACCTCCGCGAAGAGCACCGGCCGGCTGTTCCTCACCGTGTTCGGGTGCGCCTTCGGCCTGAACATCGTCGCCGGCGACCAGTACATCGCCCTGATCCTGCCCGCCCGCATCTTCCGGGCCGAGTTCGCCCGCCGCGGTCTCGCCGCGACGAACCTGTCCCGGCTGACCGCCGACAGCGGCACGGTCACCTCACCGCTGGTGCCGTGGAACTCGTGCGGGGCGTTCATGGGCGCCACCCTCGGCGTATCCACCCTGCTCTACCTGCCGTACGCCATCTTCTGCTACGCCAGTCCCGCACTGAGCGTGCTGTACGGCGTCACCGGCTTCAAGATCGAAAGGGTCGAGCCCGCCACGGTCGACCCGTCACCAGAACGGAGTGACTGACCATGGCCGACACCGCCGCTCACACCCCGGTTGCCGACTCCCCGGTCGTGACACCGGGCAAGATGAGCCTGCCCACGCTCACCGCGATGGTGGTCGGCAGCATGGTCGGCGCGGGCGTCTTCTCGTTGCCGGCACGCTTCGGTGTGGCCACCGGCATCCTCGGGTCGCTGATCGCCTGGGCGATCGCCGGAACCGGGATGCTGATGCTCGCCTTCGTCTTCCAGAACCTCGCCATCCGCAAACCCGACCTGGACTCCGGAGTCTTCATCTACGCCAAGGCCGGCTTCGGCGACTACGCCGGCTTCAACTCCGCGATCGGTTTCTGGGCCAGCTCGGTCGCCGGCAACGCCTTCTACTGGGTCTTCATCTCCGCGACGCTCGGCGCGTTCTTCCCCGCCTTCGGCGACGGCGACACCGTCCTGGCACTGGCGCTGTCCACCGTCGGCGTCTGGCTGTTCCACTTCGTCATCGCGCGTGGCGTCCGCGACGCGGCCGTCATCAACCGGATCGTGACCGTCCTCAAGATCGTTCCGATCCTGGTCTTCATCGTCGTGCTGTTCGTGTCGTTCGACGCCGGCATCTTCGCCGACAACTGGACCGCCACCGATTACGGCGACCTCGGATCGCTCAACGAGCAGGTCCGCAACACCATGATCATCACGACGTTCGTGTTCCTCGGCATCGAGGGCGCCAGCGTCTACTCCCGCTACGCCAAACGACGCGAGGACGTCGGCAAGGCGACCGTGCTGGGCTTCCTGACCGTACTGTCGATCTTTTCCCTGGTGACGTTGTCGAGCTATGCGGTGATGACCCAGCCGGAGATCGCCGGAACCCGCCAGCCCTCGATGATCGGCGTGTTCGAACACGTCGTCGGCGACTGGGGCCGCTGGTTCATCAGCGCCGGCGTCATCATCTCCGTCCTCGGCGCCTACCTGGCCTGGACCCTGATGGCCGCCGAGGTGATGTACATCCCGGCCCACAACGAGGACTTCCCCGCCTTCCTCGGCAAGGAGAACGACAAGGCGACCCCGATCACCGCGCTCGTCGTCACCTCACTGTCCGTCCAACTGCTGCTCGCGGTCACCCTCGTGCTGACCGACGCGCTCAACTTCATGCTCGACCTGTGCACCAGCCTCGCGCTGATCCCCTACTTCCTCGCCGCCGCATACGCACTGAAACTCGGCCTCACCGGCGACTCCTACCAGGGAGTGTCCGCCCGGACCCGCCGCAAAGAGACGATCATCGCCGGCATCGCGACCGCCTACACACTGTTCCTGTTCGAAGCCGCCGGTCTGAAGTTCCTGCTGCTGTGCTCGGTACTCCTCGCCCCCGCCACCCTGCTCTACGTCAAGGCCCGCAGCGAACGAGGCCGCCGGCTGTTCACACCCACCGAAATCGTCCTCTGCATCCTGATCGTGGCCGCCGGAGTCTTCGGCGTCGTCGGCCTCTGGACCGGCTTCATCGCCATCTGAGGCGGGGGGACCGTCGGCGCCGGGCGAGGTGGCGCCGGCCTCTCACGCGGTCGAGGCGTCGTCCGCGCGCAACGGGGTCACATTGCCACCGGAGGCCGACCGGGCCAGCTGCGACAACGCTTGAACGATCGTGTCGGCGGGCATCGGCTTGCAGAAGTGGTAGCCCTGCGCGGACGGGCAGCCGAGCGCGATGAGGGCGGCCCGCTGCTCGATCGTCTCGATGCCCTCGGCGACCACCCGCACGCCCAGCCGGGCGCCGAGCTCGACCGCGCCGCGCACCACCGCGCCGGCCGCCGCCGAGTCGATCATCTCGTCCACGAACGACCGGTCGATCTTGATCTCGTCGACCGGCATCCGGGTGACCGACGCCAGCGAGGAGAAACCGGTGCCGAAGTCGTCGAGCGACACCTGGACGCCGGAGGACCGCAGCCGGGCCAGCACCTCGTCGACGATCTCCTGCTCGCTGACCGCCACCGACTCGGTGATCTCCAGGACCAGCCGCGACGCGGGGGTACGGTGCCGGCGCAGCGCCTCGGTCACCTGCGCCGGGAAGGTCGGGTCGGTGAGGCTGCGGGCCGAGACGTTCACCGAGACCGGTACGTCGATGCCGTTCGCCGTCCAGTCCGCCGCCGAGGCGAGGGCCAGGTCGAGCACCCGCCGGGTGAACGGGATGAGCAGCTCGCTGCGCTCCACGGCGGGCAGGAACTCGGCCGGCGACAGGTAGCCACGCCGAGGGTGCCGCCAGCGGACCAGCGCCTCGACCCCGGTCGGCTCGGAGGTGACCAGGTCCACGGCGGGTTGCAGGTGCAGCATGATCTGGTCGTCGGCGGCGAACGCGTCCTGGAGGTCGGCGAGCAGCGCCAGCCGGTCGGTGCTGCTCGCGTCCTGCCCGCTGTCGTACGTCCCGACGGTGACGCCCAGCTCCCTGGCCCGCGTGGTCGCCAGCGACGCGCGGCGCAGCAGCTCGCCCACCTCGCACTGGCCGGCCCGCTCCACCGCCACGCCGACGGTCACCTCGATCGACAGCCGAACCCCGGCCACCTCCATCGGCACCCGCAGCTGTTCGACCAGCTCCCGGGCCCGGCGCAGGGCAGTCGGCAGCGGGCTGGGCTCGCCGTGTGCCGGGGCGGCCGAGTCGGCCAGCGTCGCGACCGGCGCCAGCAGGGCGAACTCGTCGTCCCCGGTCCGCCCGATCAGTTCCCCGTCCCGGATCAGGCCGCTGAGCCGGTCCGCGATCAGGCGCAGCACCTCGTCACCGCCGCCGTGGCCGAGCGTGCTGTTCACCTCGCCGAACCCGACCACGTCGAGCAGCAGCAGCGCGACCGGACGGTCCCGGTCGAGCGCGCGCACCAGCGGGTCGCCCTCGGCGCTGAGCGAGGCCCGGTTGATCAGGCCGGTGAGCGGGTCGTGCACCCGCTCGTGGGCGGCGCGCGCCTCGACCTCGACGATCCGCTGGTGGGCGGCCGCGTCGTGCAGGGCCCCGGCCAGCGCCTCCCCGTACGCCGCGATCGCCGCCTCGTCGCGCGGCACCGGCAGCCCGGGCTCGGCGAGCCAGACGGTGAGCTCGCCGACCGGGCGGCCGGACACCGCCATGGTGCGGGTGATCGCCGGGCCGGAGCGGCCACAGGTCGAGTCCAGCAGTCCGGGAAGGTCCTGGGCGTAACGCCGGCAGCCGTGCCCGGTGCGGACCTCCAGCTCGGCCCGGCGGGCGCCGAAGACGTCGAGCGCGCCGAGCAGTCCGGCCCGGGCCACCTCGGCCTCGCTGGCGCCGGGCAGCCGGGCGGTGGCGGCCGCGAAGGCCTCCCACATCCGGCGCTCCTCGGCGGCGCGCAGGTGGAACCGGTAGGTGCGGTGCAGCAGCCACAGCACCGGCCCGAAGGCGAGCAGCCAGAACGGCTCCCGGATCAGGGCGTAGACCGCGCACAGGCCGACGATCAGGTTCCCCACGGTCATCGGCAGCTTGGCGTAGAGCACCCGGGTGGCGATCTGCCCGGGGTGGGTGTCCCGGTGCAGCATCAGGGTGAGCACCACCAGGCCGAACGTGATGAGCAGGTAGGTGCCGGCGCCGGCCATCAGGGCGAGCGGCAGCCGGGCGCTGTGCACCGGCACGTCACCGGCCAGCATCGAGGTGACCAGGGCGGCCCCGGCCACGCCGAGGGTCATCGAGGCGATCAGGTGCACGATCTCGGTGACGTTGCGCAGGCCGGTGAACCAGGCGAGCACCAGCCACGCGGCGCCGGTGCCGGCCAGGGTGGCGGCGGGCAGCCAGCCGGCCGGGGCCAGCACGAAGCCGACCACCACGGCGGCCTCCGCCCAGCTGACCGACACGGCGTCCGGGCCGAGCCGGAACCGCAGGCCGGCGAGCTGGGCGATGGCGGCGAGCACGGCGGCCACGCAGACGCCGTAGAACGGGGCGAGCGGGCGGCCGTCGGCCGGCCGCACGGGCTGGAACGCCCCGAGGACGACGGCCGCGGCGGCGGCGATCACGACGACGGCGGTGAGGATCCGCACCGGGCGGGGGCGGCCGGACAACCCGGCGGGACCGAGCCGGGAACGCGATGGGGACGTCATGGCGACGCCCGCCTGCGCACGGCCGGATGCACGTGCAGCGCGGTTACCGATAGTCGGCGCCGAACCGTGGTCATGTCGGCGCCCCCCTTCCGCGCAGGGTCCGAGGGCCGTACGGCCCCCGGGCGGAAGGCTAAATCAATCGCGATGAACGCAACAGGGCTTGACGTCGCCGGAAGGGACACACTCGGCGCGCGAGGGCCGAAACCACGCGGGCCGGCCGGCGGGCGTCTCGATCAGGAGCGCTCGCGCCCGTCGCCGGGCGCGGATCCACTTTGCTCCTCGGACACGCCCGCGACCTCGGCTTCTGCTGGTCCAGCGGCCGGCCCCGATCGATCGGGCTCGACCTCGGCGGCCGCCGCGGCGCCGGAACTCCCGGCGCCGGCGGCGTCCTGGGCGATCTGCGCCACACGATCCCGCTCACCGGCCACCGGGAAACTGTCGGGAAGCCGACGAATGCGCTTGTTCATGTTGCGGATCAGCAGCACGGTCGCTACGCACATCAGGACGATCAGGAACAGGCCCATCGGGCCGGCCAGACCGCCCGATCGGGTGTCACCGAAGTTGTTGACCGCGAAAACTACGTCCACCCCGCCAGCCTACTGCTCAGTGGGCGCCGACCTTCTCCCGGATGCCCGCGAACAGGTCGGACTCCGGAATCGGGCTGTCGACGACCGAGCGGGCCAGCTCGAAGTCCTCGGTGGGCCACACCTTCTGCTGCATCTCGAGCGGGATGTGGAACCAGAACCCGTCCGGGTCGACCTGGGTGGCATGGGCGCGCAGCGCGTCGTCGCGAACGCCGAAATACTCTCCGCACTCGACCCGGGTGGTGATCTTGTCGCCCCGGTCGTGCCGGTCCGACCACTTCTCCAGCCACTCCGTGTAGGGCGACTCGAGCCCGGCCGCGAGCATGCCCTCGTGCAGCGCGAGCATCCGCGCGCGGGTCCAGCCGGAGTTGTAGTACAGCTTCGAGGGCTGCCACGGCTCGCCGAGCTCCGGGTACTTCTCCGGGTCGCCGGCCGCGTCGAAGGCCACCACCGAGATCTTGTGGCACATGATGTGGTCCGGGTGCGGGTAGCCGCCGTTCTCGTCATAGGTCGTCATGACGTGCGGCCGGAACTCGCGGATCAGCTTGATCAGCGGTTTCGCCGCCTCCTCCGGGTCCTGGAGGCCGAAGCAGCCCTCCGGCAGCGGCGGCAGCGGGTCGCCCTCGGGCAGGCCGGAGTCGACGAAACCGAGCCAGGCCTGGTCGACGCCGAGGATCTCGCGCGCCCGGTCCATCTCGGCGCGGCGGATGTTGGCGATGTCGGCGAGCACCTCGGGCCGGTCCATCTTGGGGTTGAGGACGCTGCCCCGCTCCCCACCGGTACAGGTCGCGACCAGCACCTGGACACCCTCGGCGATGTATTTCGCCATGGTGGCGGCACCCTTGCTCGACTCGTCGTCGGGGTGCGCGTGCACGGTCATCAGACGCAATTGCTCGGCCACGGTGTTGAAATCCTCTCGACCAGGCCTGCCGCGGGCAGACCGGGATCGGCTGCGAAGATGGACTCTGCCATTCTGGCCGATCCCACCGACAACGAACGCACGAGAGGTCGACAGGTGAGCGAGACGCACACCACAGCGCCGGTCTTCCCGCCCGGCCGGTACGGCCGCCGCCGTGAGGGCGGCCGGAGCCGTTGGCCGTTCGCGCTCGCCGTGGCGGTGTTCGCGCTGCTCCTGGGCGGGCTCACGGTCGCCTACTACGACAAGTACGGGCAGACCGACTACAGTCCGGAGATCGTCGGCTGGAGCATCCCGTCGGACACCCGGATGGTGATCGAGTTCCGGGTGCGGGTGCCCGAGGGCGGTCAGGCGTACTGCATGTTGCGGGCCCGCGACTACGACGGCTTCGAGGTGGGCCGCCGGCCGGTGACCATCCCGGCGCCGGCCGACGGCGGCTCGGTCACGCTCCGGGAGCCGGTGACCACCACGGCCCGGGCGGCGGTCGGTGACGTGATGGGCTGCCGCGCGGCCGGCTAGACGCGCGAAACTTTCGACTTCCGGCCGGAGTGTGTACCGCTGGTAAGCTTGGTGATTCGCTGCGTTCAGGATCCGAGCAGTGACCCCCTAGCAGTGACTCCCTGGCAGTGACATTGCCCAGTTCCAGCAAGGAGATCGACCGTGTCCAGTTCCGAGACGCCGAAGACCTGGCTCTCCCAGGACGCTCACGACCGGCTGCAGGCCGAGCTCGACGAGTTGATCGCCAACCGGCCGGCGATAGCTGCGGAGATCAACGCCCGGCGCGAGGAAGGCGACCTGCGGGAGAACGGCGGCTACCACGCCGCACGCGAGGAGCAGAGCCGCCAAGAGGGCCGGATCCTGTACTTGAAGGAGTTCCTGCGCAACTCGGAGATCGGCGAGGTCCAGAAGAGCGACACGGTCACCCCGGGCTCGGTCGTGACGATCTACTTCGACGACGACCAGACCGACACCGAGACGTTCCTGCTCGGTTCCCGGGAGATCTCGTCCACCACCGCGCACACGGTCTACAGCCCCGAGTCGGCCCTGGGCCAGGCCATTCTCGGTGCCCGCCCCGGACAGACGGTGACCTACACGGCCCCCAGCGGCGCCGACATCAAGGTCACCGTGGTCGAGTTCGGCCCGTTCGAGGGCTGATCACTTCACGACGGCCCGCGGCGCATCCGCCGCGGGCCGTTTCGCGTTCTCAGGGCGTGGAGTCGGCCAGCAGCGCCACCCGGTAGCCGGCGTCGCGCAACGCCTTGATCAGCGCCGACGAGTGCGCCGGCCCCCGCGTCTCCACCGACAGCGCCACCTCGACCTCGCCGAAGCTGAGCCGCGGGCTCTGCCGCGAGTGGTTCACGTCGACCACGTTCGCCCGCTGCCCGGCGATCTCGCGCAGCAGCCGCGCCAGCTGCCCGGGCCGGTCGGTGCAGCGCACCGCGAGCCGCAGGAACCGGCCCGCCGAGGCCAGCCCGTGCTCGATCACCCGCATCAGCAGCATCGGGTCGATGTTGCCGCCGGACAGGATCGCCACGACCGGGCCGTCGAGGGGGACGTACGCCCCGGTCAGCAGCGCCGCGACGGCCGCCGCCCCGGCCGGCTCGACCACCGTCTTGTGCCGTTCCAGCAGCACCAGCAGAGCCGCCGACAGGTCCTCGTCCTGCACCGTGACGATCTCGTCGACCAGCTTCGCGACATGCGCGAAGGGCAGATCGCCGGGCCGCCGGACGGCGATGCCGTCGGCGATGGTGGCGCACGCGTCCAGCTTCCGGGGCGCTCCGGCTTCGAGCGAGACGGGGTACGCCGCAGCGCCGGCCGCCTGCACCCCGACGATCCGGATGTCCGGCCGCAACGCCTTGGCCGCGACCGCCACACCGGAGATCA
This sequence comes from Actinoplanes hulinensis, assembly GCF_019429605.1. Lineage (NCBI taxonomy): Bacteria > Bacillati > Actinomycetota > Actinomycetes > Micromonosporales > Micromonosporaceae > Actinoplanes > Actinoplanes hulinensis. The sequence continues at coordinate 390,840 of NZ_JAHXZI010000001.1, forward strand.
GCCCGCCGCCGCCGACCGCGGTCACGATCGTGGTCACCTCCGGCCGCTGCTCCAGGATCTCCAGCGCCACGGTGCCCTGGCCGGCGATGACGTCCGCGTGGTCGAACGGGTGGATCAGCACCGCCCCGGTGGTGGCCGCGAAGTCGTAGGCCGCCTCCAGCGCGTCGTCGACACTGGTCCCGGCGTACTCGACGGCGGCGCCGTACCCCTTGGTGGCGGAGACCTTGGGCAGCGGCGCGCCCTCCGGCATGAAGACGGTCGCCCGCGTGCCGAGCAGACCCGCCGCGAGAGCCACCCCCTGGGCGTGGTTGCCGGCGCTGGCGGCGACCACACCGCGCGAGCGCTCCGCGCCGGACAGCCGGGCGATCCGGGTGTAGGCGCCCCGCACCTTGTACGACCCGGCGCGCTGCTGGTTCTCGCACTTGAGCCAGACCGGCACCCCGGTGATCTCGCCGAGCGGCCGGGACGGGATCAGCGGCGTCTTCTTGACCACCGGGGCGAGCAGATCTCGGGCGGCCTCTACGTCGGCGAGAGTGAGCAGGTCCATGGGCACCAATCGTGCCACCAGCTCACACGAGGGCGTGACGCTGCCAGGGGTTGAGCACCTCGAACTGGCCGGCCACCGCGAGCATCAGCAGCTCCGAGTCGGGCGGGCCGACCAACTGCACGGCCAGCGGCAGCCCGTCCGGCCGGAACCCGACCGGCACCACGATCGCGGGCAGTCCGGCGTAGTTCCACGGGGCGGCGTACGGCGCGTACGACGCGTTGGCCCACATGTTCTTACGCCAGGCCGAGGCCGAGTACCGCTCGGCGGGCGGCGGAGCGGTCGCCAGCGCCGGGGTGAGCAGCAGATCGATCGAACGGTCGGCGAAGAACTGGATGGACCGCTCCCGCCACGCGTCGCGCTGCCGTTGCCGGACCAGCCCGGCCTTCGTGACCGCCCTACCGAGCTGGATGTGCCGCCGGGTGCGCGGCTGAAGCCGCTCCAGCGGGAGGCCCTCGGAGTTCTTGTACGCCCCGGCGAACCAGGTGGCGAGCACCCCCAGCGCCACCCCTGTCGGGTAGGTGGGGTCCGCGGTCACCGTGTCGTGCCCGGCGTCGACGAGCAGCTTCGACGCCTTCGTGACGGCCGAGACGTTCGGCTCGTCCGGTTTCACGCCGGCCGCCGGCGAGCGCAGCGAGACACCGATCCGCAGCTTCGACGGCTCCACCAGCTTGCCCGGCACCTGCCCGGCGAGGACCGCGAAGCCGAGCGCGGCGTCGGCCACCGTGGTGGCCAGCATGCCGTTCTCCACCAGGCCGAACCAGTCCTTGTCACCGAAGTCGACCGGGACCGCGCCGCGGCCCGGCTTCAGCCCGACCAGGCCGCAGCAGGCCGCTGGGATCCGGATCGAGCCGAGACCGTCGTTGCCCTGCGCGAGCGGCACCAGCCCGGCCGCCACCGCCGCCGCCGACCCGCCGGACGATCCGCCCGGGGTCCGCTCCAGGTCCCACGGGTTGCGGGTCGGCCCGTCCTCGTCGTCGGTGACCGCCCAAAGGCCCATCTCCGGCATCCGGGTCACCCCGACCACGACGGCGCCGGCCCCGCGCAGCCGGCGGACCACCTCGTGGTCCTCCTCGGCGACCTCGGGGGTACGCGCGGCGGCCGAGCCGTGCCAGGTGGGCAGCCCGGCGACCGGGGTGTTCTCCTTGACCGCGACCGGCACCCCGGCGAGCGGCAGGTTGGCCAGGTCCTCCTGGTCGTCGACCTTCTCCGCCTCGGTGATCGCCTCACCGCCGCGGACCACCCGGAACGCGCCGAGCGCCGGATCGGAGATGCCGATCTGCTCCAGATGGTCGGCCACGACCTGGGTGGCGCTCGCGTCGCCGCGGCGCACCGCGCGGGCGATCTGTTTGGCGGTTGCTCCCACCCAGGTCGTCGAGTCCATCGCGCAGATTCTCCAGCGTCGGTCAGTTATCCGAGAGCCTGCTCCAGGTCCGCGAGCAGATCGTCAACGGTTTCGATGCCGACAGACAGTCTCACGAGATCGGCGGGAACCTCAAGCGCTGAGCCCGCAGCCGACAGATGTGTCATCTGGCCCGGGTGCTCGATCAGCGACTCCACACCGCCCAGAGACTCGGCGAGCACGAAGAGTTTCGCCCGGTTGCAGACGGCCACCGCCTGCTCCGGGCCGCCGACGGTACGGAACGAGACCATGCCACCGAACCTGCTCATCTGCTTGGCCGCGACCTCGTGACCGGGGTGCGTCTCCAGGCCCGGGTAGAGGACCTCGGCCACGGCCGGGTGCTCGCTCAGGTAGGCGACGATCCGCTCGGCGTTGTCACAGTGCCGGTCCATCCGTACGCCGAGGGTCTTGATCCCGCGCAGGGTGAGCCACGCGTCGAAGGGGCCGTTCACCGCGCCCATCGCGTTCTGGTGGAAGGCCAGCTCCTCGCCGAGCCCGTCGTCCGCGGTGACCAGGGCCCCGCCGACCACGTCCGAGTGGCCGCCCAGGTACTTGGTGGTCGAGTGGATCACCACGTCGGCGCCGAACGCGAGCGGCTGCTGGAGGTACGGCGACGCGAACGTGTTGTCCACCGCGAGCATCGCGTCGTACTCGTGGGCGAGACCGGCCAGCAGCGCGATGTCGTTCACGTTCAGCAACGGGTTGGTCGGCGTCTCGGACCAGATCAGCCGGGTGTGCCCGGGACGGAAGGCTGCCCGCACCGCGTCGATGTCGTCCAGCGGCACCGCCGTCCAGTCCAGGCCCCACCGCTCGGCCACCTTGCTGAACAGCCGGAACGTGCCGCCGTACGCGTCGTTCGGGATGACCACGTGATCCCCCGGGCGGCACACCGTACGCAGCAGGGTGTCCTCGGCCGCGAGGCCGCTCGCGAAGGCCAGCCCGCGCCGCCCGTTCTCGATCGCCGCGAGGCACTCCTGCAGCGAGTCCCGGGTCGGGTTGCCGGACCGGCTGTACTCGTAACCCAGACGTGGAGCACCGACCGCGTCCTGCGCGTAGGTGCTCGTCTGATAGATGGGCGGCACCACCGCGCCGGTCCGTGGGTCCGGCTCCTGGCCGGCGTGGATGGCGAGGGTGTCGAACCCATAGCTGTCAACGGTCATGTTGCGCAAGGCTAGTCTCACCTGATGGCAGACTGTGTGTTCTGCGGCATCGTGGCGGGGTCGGTCCCGGCGTTCCTGGTGGCCTCCGACCCGGCCGGGCTGGCGTTCCTCGACGTCCGCCCGGTGTTCAAGGGCCACGTCCTGGTGATCCCACGCCCCCACATCGTCACACTTCCCGACCTGCCACCCTCGGACTTGCCGGAATATTTCGGGTTCGTGCGCCGGATCGCGACGGCCGTCCCCGCCGCGCTCGGTGCGCAGGGCACCTTCGTGGCGATGAACAACGTCGTCTCCCAGTCGGTGCCGCACCTGCACACGCACGTCGTACCCCGTACCAGAGGCGATGGTTTGAAGGGCTTCTTCTGGCCGCGCCGGAAATACGCCGACGACGACGAGGCGACCGGGATCGCCGCCGCCGTCGGTAAGGAATACACCCGCCTCAGCGTTGCAGAGACCGGACGAAGGGAGTGACCGTGTTCCTGCGGTACAAGAAGCTCGACCTGCCCACCGCCGAGACCGCCCTGCCCGGCCGCGACACCGAGATGCCGGTCGCGGAGAGGCACACCGTGCTGGGCACCCCGCTGAAGGGCCCGTGGCCCGAGGGGCTGGAGGTCGCGGTCTTCGGGATGGGCTGTTTCTGGGGTGCGGAGCGGATCTTCTGGCAGCTGCCCGGCGTGTACTCCACGTCGGCCGGCTACGCGGGTGGCTTCACCGCCAACCCGACGTACGAGGAGACCTGCTTCGGGACGACCGGCCACACCGAGGTGGTCCAGGTGGTCCACGACCCCTCCAAGATCAGCTATGCCGACCTGCTGAAGGCCTTCTGGGAGAACCACGACCCGACCCAGGGCATGCGCCAGGGCAACGACGTGGGCACCCAGTACCGGTCCGCGATCTACACGACCACGGACGCCCAGGCGGAGACCGCGGCGGCCTCGCGGGACGCCTTCCAGCCGGTGGTCACGGCCGCCGGCCACGGGACCATCACCACCGAGATCAGACCGCTGACCGCGTACTACTACGCCGAGGACTACCACCAGCAGTACCTCGACAAGAACCCGGGCGGCTACTGCAACCACGGCCCGAACGGCATGACCTGCCCGATCGGCGTCGCCCGAACCGCCTGAAGGCAACGGCCGGACCGGCGCACGCCGGTCCGGCCGCCTCGCGCCGGTCCGACTGGTGAAGGTCAAGACGGGAACGCGGAATTCACGCGCGCGATCGAAAAAAATCGACATGTCCGGACATCCCGCTCACACTCGAAATCGAGTAACACGGGAGGTAAGGGCATGACGACGAGGTACCACAACGACGAGGAACGGGCCAGCTGGGATCTCGCCGAGTTCCTCCTGCAACAGGCGCGGGACATGATGCGCGAGGCCGAGGACGCCCTGGAGACCTGGAAGACCGGCAAGGAGATGAACCGCCTGCGCTGCGCGCGCCGCGGCATCAGCACCACCGACGCCGAGATCCGCTGGTCCGCCACCGCCAACGCGAAGAACGCGCTGACAGCGAACGGCTTCTACACCGGCCTGGCCACGATGTACTTCAACGCGGCGACGGCGAACTACGCCCGTGCCGTCTACCTGCACGCTCGCGACGACGCCCGGCTGCTCTAGCTCTCCGGGGCGCCGTCAGCTCTCCGGGGCGTCGTCGGCGGACGAGTCCTGGGTGGCGGCCGGCGGGCGGGGCGGGTCGGCCTGGGCCGACGACGCGGGCACCGCGAGGGCCAGGCCGAGAACCGCACCGGCGCCGATGAGGCGCAGACCGGCGAGTGAGGCGGCGAGTGGGACGGGACGACGTTCGGGCTTCTCCATACAGCACTCCTTACGAGCCGGGTCACCACGGTGCCAGGCGAACCTGAGACACCGCTGTGCATCAGCCGCCGCGGCAGGCACCATGGACGGGTGGAGATCGCCACCGAGACCGAGCGCAAGTACGACGTCCCCGAGACCTTCGAACTCCCTGATCTGGTCGGCGCCGGAGATATCGCCGGAGTCGACGGTGCCGAGATCCACGATCTCGACGCCACCTACTTCGACACCGAAGACCTGATCTTGATGAGAAATCGCCGGACTCTCCGCCGGCGCTCCGGCGGCAACGACGCCGGGTGGCATCTCAAGACCCCTGGGGACGGCGCCGGCCGGACCGAGCACCGGCTGCCCGGCGACTCCGACGAGGTGCCCGCCGAGCTGGTCGGCGTGGTCCGGTCGATCGTCCGGCGGCGGCCGCTCGCCCCGGTGGCCCGGCTGCGCACGCACCGGGTGGAGACGCCGTTGCGGGATTCCGGCGGCCGCACTCTCGCGCTGATCGCCCAGGATCAGGTGCGCGCCGAGTCGGACGGCACCGAGCAGGCCTGGCAGGAGATCGAGGTCGAGCTGGTCTCCGGCGACGCGGCGGTGCTCGACGCGGTCGAGGAGGCGCTGTTGGCCGCCGGCGCGCGCCCGGCCGAGGGGCCCTCCAAGGTGGCGCGGGCGCTGGCCGGCCGGCTCGCCGCACACCAGCCGGCCCAAAAGTCCAAGATCAAGGTCAACCCCGTTTCGGCGTACGCCCGTGAGCAGCGCGACGCCATCATCGGCTACGACCCGGCGGCCCGTCGTGGCGAGCCCAGGGCCGTGCACCAGATGCGGGTGGCCACCCGGCGGCTGCGCAGCACGCTGAAGACGTACAAGAGGTCGATCCCGGACAACGGCATCCGCGACGAGTTGCGCTGGCTGGCCGGGGTGCTGGGCGCGGTCCGCGACCCACAGGTGCTGGAGGATAAGCTGCTCGCCCTGGTCCAGGAGGCGGGGCCGGAGTTCGCCCCGGCCGCCGACCGGGTGCGCGCCCACCTGGAGGACCAGATCGAGACCGGCCGCACCGAGCTGGCCGGGGCTCTGGAGTCGGACCGCTACCTGGAACTGCTGGACCGGATCGACGAGCTGGTCGACGGCGACCCCTTCCACACCCCCGACCCGGTCAACCGTGCCCGGAAGGTGCTGGCCAAAGCGGACGATCGGCTGGACGCGGCGCTGGCGAGCGGGGTGGAGGAGGAGATCCACGAGTCCCGCAAGGGCTTCAAGCAGGCACGGTATTCCGTGGAGCTGCTCGTCCCGGAGCACGGTAAGGACGCGAAACGCCTGGTGAAGCGGCTCACCGCGCTGCAGGACGGCCTAGGGTCGTACCAGGATTCGAACGTCGCCCGGTCGGTGCTGCGTGAACTGGGCGAGGGCAGTTTCCACTTCGGCGTGCTTTACGGGCGTCAGGAGCAGGTCGGCCGGGAAGAATTGGCCAAGGTGCCCGGCCTGGCGAAGGCGGCGCGCCGGCGCAAGGTTCGGCAACTGTTCTGATCAAGGACGTTGCGCACGTGGCGGGCGGGGGTATCAAGTCGGGTCATGCAATCGGAGTACGAGCTGGCGAGCACCCATCCCTATGACGGGCCGATCGCCGAACTGGCCGGCTACCGCGTCGTCGACGACGCGGACGATGATCCCCGCCTGCTCGACGCCGACGGCCAGCCGGTGGTCACGTGGCGGGAGGACTACCCGTACGAGGAGCGCCTGTCCCGCACCGACTACGACCACGACAAGCGGCTGCTCCAGATCGAGCTGCTGAAGCTCCAGAACTGGTGCAAGGAGACCGGCAAGCGTCTCCTGATCCTGTTCGAGGGGCGGGACGCGGCCGGCAAGGGCGGCACGATCAAGCGGTTCATGGAGCACCTGAACCCGCGCGGCGCCCGGGTGGTGGCCCTGGAGAAGCCGAACCAGCGGGAGATCACCCAGTGGTATTACCAGCGATACATCAAGCATCTGCCGGCGGCCGGTGAGATCGTGCTCTTCGACCGGTCCTGGTACAACCGGGCCGGCGTCGAGCGGGTGATGGGCTTCTGCGACCGCAAGGAGTATCTGGAGTTCCTCCGCCAGACCCCGGAGCTGGAGCGGATGCTGGTCCGCTCCGGGATCCACCTGGTGAAGTTCTGGTTCTCGGTGACCAGCAGCGAGCAGCGGACCCGGTTCGCGATCCGGCAGGTGGACCCGGTCCGGCAGTGGAAACTCTCCCCCATGGACCTGGCCTCGCTGGACAGGTGGGACGACTACACCGAGGCCAAGGAGGCGATGTTCTTCTACACCGACACCGCGGACGCCCCGTGGACGGTGGTGAAGAGCAACGACAAGAAGCGGGCCCGGCTGGAGGCGATGCGGTACGTTCTGCACCGCTTCGCTTACGAGGGCAAGGACACCGGGATCGTCGGCACACCGGACCCGTTGATCGTCGGCTCCGCCAATCTCGTGGTGGAGAATCCCAATGCGTCTCCGCAGGTATTCCCGCGGCTCTGAGTGATTCAAAACCGTTGGCGCTCCCGGCCCCTCGTGGATAACGTGGCCGTACACGTGAAGGGAGGTGGTCCAAAGTTGAGTAGCAACGGGACTCGTGAGGTGGCTGTCCGCTAGCCGCTGTCCTTGACAGCTTCAAGATCCTTGTCAAACGATCTTCTTGATAAGGATCGGAATTTGATCTTAAAAAAGATCAAAGCGTCAGGACCGTGTGGCAGCGGTTCGGCGAGTAACAGACAGCCACCCGACCCCTGGGGATCCGGCCTTGTCCGACCGGACCACACTCGTTCACGAGTGTGGAAGTCCCCAGGGGTCGCTTCATATGCAGCGGGCGGAGGAACGATGCGGGAGCTTGTCGCGCTCGGCACGGCGAGCCAGGTGCCCACCCGGCACCGCAACCACAACGGCTACCTGCTGCGCTGGGACGACGAGGTGATCCTCTTCGACCCGGGTGAGGGCACCCAGCGCCAGCTGCTGATGGCCGGCCTCCCGGTCACCCCGCTGCGGCGCATCTGCATCACCCACTTCCACGGCGACCACAGTCTCGGCCTGCCCGGCGTCCTCCAGCGGATCTCGCTGGACCGGGTGCCGCACCCGGTCCACGTCCACTACCCGGCCGGCGGCCAGGAGTTCTACGACCGCCTACGGCACGCCACCAGCTACTGGGACAACGCCGACATCGTGCCCGGTCCGGTGGGCGCGGGCTTCGCGGTGGAGACCCCGGCGGGGCGCCTCACCGCACTGCCGCTCCGGCATTCCATCGAGACGTACGGGTACCGCCTGGCCGAACCCGACTCCCGCCGGATGGTGCCTACGCTGCTGGCCGAGCGCGGCATCAGCGGCCCGGCGGTCGGTGAGCTGCTGCGGGCCGGCCGGCTGGGTGACGTCGCGCTCGAGGAGGTGAGCGTGGTCCGCCCCGGCCAGAGTTTCGCCTTCGTGATGGACACGGGCCTGTGCGACAACGTGTTCGCGCTGGCCGACGGCGTGGACCTGCTGGTGATCGAGTCGACCTTCCTGGCCGAGGACGCGGCGCTGGCCGCCCAGGTGGGGCATCTGACCGCGGGGCAGGCCGCCGCTGTCGCGCGCGAGTGCGGCGTACAGAAACTGGTCCTGACGCATTTCTCCCAGCGCTACCCGGAGCCGGACCCCTTCCTGGAGGAGGCGCGCAAGGAGTTCGACGGCCCGATCGTGATCGCCGAGGATCTGCTGCGGGTGCCCGTGCCGCCGCGACGGCTGCCGCCGGAGCCGGGCTAACGTCGGTCCATGACCGTTTCGCTTCGCCCCGCGGCGGACGATGATCTGGCCGCGATCGGCGCGCTGCATCACCGTTCCCGGGCGGCCGCCTACGCCCATCTGATTCCGGCCGAGACGTTCGCGGCCCGCGGGCCGGAAGCGATGAGCGCCTGGTGGGTCGAGCGCTGGCGGTGGGAGCGGGAGACGCACCGGATGACCGTCGCCGAGGTGGACGGCGAGCTGGCCGGTTTCACCTACCTGGGCCCGAGCGAGACCGAGGGCGCCGCCGAGCTGTACGCGATCCATCTGGCCCCGGAGCGGGTCGGCGCCGGCGTCGGCCGACGACTGATGATCGACGCGCTGGAGCGGCTGGGCGGGTTCGGGGCCGAGCGGGCGGTGCTGTGGGTGCTGGAGGACAACGCGGTGGCCCGGCGCTTCTACGAGAAGGGCGGCTGGCTCCCGGACGGGGCGGTCCGGGTCGCCCCGGTCAACGACCGGGACCTGCCACAGCTGCGCTACTCACATCCGCTGTAGACGTGGGGCGCTGGTCGGGCGGGAGCACGGGACCGAGTGAATGCGGGGGAACCTGTTGGTCTCGTGCTCCCGCCCACCGCCCCGCCCGAACCGGATGCGCCTGGCCGGAGGCGCTCGATCAGCGGAGGCGTGCCGATCTGGGATCCAGTTCAAGAGCGGGTCTGGGCGCGGGACACCGGAGCGCTGGCGGGGCGCGCCGGTGTCACCGCCGGGGGACGTCTGCCGGGCCGGGAAGCCGCACTTGCCGGGGGACGGTCAAGCATGTCGGCGACGTCAGGGTCCAAGGATCAGGCCAGATACCTCCGGTTGTCGTCGTTACGGTGGTAGGGACCGGCGCCGTAGCGGCCGATCTCGTCCACACCGGCCCGTTTGCCGGGCAGGGAACGCATGCTGTTCAGGTCGTGGCGCAGGGTCCAGGCCTCACGCCACGGCCGCCGGGCGACCGCGGCGGCACGTTCGGCCAGACGGCGGGCCGAGCACGGCCACCGCCATCCGCACCAGTCGCAGGTGCCCTCCAGGCCGTCCACGCCGGCCGCCACGTGGCGCCCGAGCATCCGTTGCGCGTCCCGCCACAACAGGCGGTCCACGATGTCGGCGGGCGCCGCCTCGTCGACGTCGACCATCCCCTACCCCTCCGTCCGGGAGTGGCTCATAGCTCCGTCACGACACATACAACCGCAGCGGCCCATCGGCCGGTCGGACTGTCTGTGCGATTGCGGCGACTATCAGTAACAATCCATGAACCGGAAAGCGGCCCTCGATGTCTGACATCGAGGGCCGCTGGTCGAAAGGAACGGCTAGCTGAGGTGGGCCAGCAGATCCTGACGGGTGAGGACACCGGCCGGCTTGCCGTCGACCAGGACCATCGCGGCGTCGCCCTTCTCCAGGAGTGCGACCGCCTCGGCCACCGGCTCGCCACCGCCGATCATCGGCAGCGGGTGGCTCATGTGCCGCTCGATCGTGTCGTGCAGATGGGCCTGGCCGGTGAAGAGCGCGTCCAGCAGCACCTTCTCCGAGACGGAGCCGGTCACCTCCCCGGTGACCACCGGCGGCTCGGCCTTGAGCACCGGGAGCTGGCTGACGCCGTACTCCCGCATGTAGTCGATGGCGTCGCGGACCGTCTCGGTGGGGTGCACGTGGATCAGCGGCGGGATCTCGGAACCCTTGCCGGCCAGGGCGTCGGCCACCGTGGGGGTGCCCTCCTGGGTGCGCAGGAATCCGTACCGGGCCATCCACCGGTCGTTGAAGATCTTGGACAGGTAACCGCGGCCACCGTCCGGCAGCAGGACCACGATCACGTCGTCCGGCCCGGCCTTGCGGGCGACCTCGAGCGCGGCCACCACGGCCATCCCGCACGAGCCGCCGACCAGCAGGCCCTCCTCGCGGGCCAGGCGGCGGGTCATCTCGAAGGAGTCCGAGTCGCTCACCTCGATCACCTCGTCGGTGACCTCCCGGTCGTACGCGGACGGCCAGAAGTCCTCACCGACGCCCTCGACCAGGTACGGCCGCCCGGTCCCGCCCGAGTAGACGGAGCCCTCCGGGTCGGCGCCGATCACGCGGACCGGCCCCTGCTCCTTGAGGTAGCGCCCGACGCCGCTGATCGTGCCGCCGGTGCCGACGCCCGCCACGAAGTGGGTGATCTTCCCGCCGGTCTGCTCCCAGAGCTCCGGCCCGGTCTGCTCGTAGTGCGAGCGCGGGTTCGCCGGGTTGCTGTACTGATCCGGTTTCCAGGCGCCCGGGATGTCCCGGGTCAACTGGGCGGACACGTTGTAGTAGGAACGCGGGTCCTCCGGCGCGACGGCGGTGGGGCAGACCACCACCTCGGCGCCGTACGCCCGCAGGACGTTCTGCTTGTCCTCGCTGACCTTGTCGGGGCAGACGAAGACACACTTGTAGCCCCGCTGCTGCGCCACCAGGGCCAGGCCGACCCCGGTGTTGCCGCTGGTCGGCTCGACGATCGTGCCGCCGGCTTTGAGGAGGCCCGCCTTCTCGGCGTCCTCCACCATCCGCAGCGCGATCCGGTCCTTGACCGAACCGCCGGGGTTCATGTACTCGACCTTGGCCAGCACGGTGGCGCTGATGCCCTCGGTCACGCTGTTCAGGCGGACCAGCGGGGTGTTACCGATGATCTCGACCACGTTGTCGTAATAGCGCACGCTTCACTCTACGACCAGGGCGGACCGGGTCCGCTCCCACTCCAGGAACCGTTCAGTCTCACTGAGGATCGTGCCGGCCAGCCAGGTGACGGCGACGGCGTCGTCGACCAGCCCGAAGAGGAACACGAACGCCTCCGGGACGGCGTCGACCGGGGACACCACGTACGCCGTGGCGGCCGCCATCAACGCCAGCCGCAGGCCGCCGTCGTACCGCCCCCGGGCCGTGGCGGCGATCATGCGCGGCAGCGCGCCGAGCCTCTGGGCGAGTGTGGGACCGCCCCGGTTGCCCGCGGTGAGCGCACGGGCGAGTGCGGTGAACGCCGCGGCACGTTTCAACGTTTTGGCCATCTGTGTTCCCCTTTCGGCAACTCAAGCATGACGTGGGCGCGCCATGATTGCCTCTCGCCATCGCGAGTTAGCCTCGAATTCCGACACTGAACGCCGATCATGGGCGAGCCGGATGGTTCCCTTCGGGCGACAGCGGGGGAGACTATGAGCACCATCGACGCAACCAGCAGTGCCCACTGGCGATGGATCCGGGTGGCCGCCCGGGCCGCCGGCGCGGTCGCCGGCCTGACGGCCATCTCCGCCGGCCTGCTGATGCGCCAGGCCGCCGACGCCCGCCGGATCATCCCGATGGCCGAGGCGCCCCCGCCCCGCGGTGACGGCGTCTATGGCGCGAAATTCGGCGGCCGGCCCGTCAACCTGGTGATTCTGGGCGACTCCTCGGCCGCGGGGTACGGCGTCCACCGTCCCCGTGAGACACCCGGCGCGCTTTTCGCCACCGGGGTGTCCCGCCGTCTGCGCCGCCCGGTCCGGTTGCACCGGCTGGCCGTGGTCGGGTCGGTCTCGGCCGGCCTGCCGTACCAGGTGGACGCCGCGTCTGAGTACGAACCGGATCTCGCGATCATCCTGATCGGGGGGAACGACGTCACGCACTTCTCGGCGCGTGACGCGGCCGTCCGCCATCTGGGTGACGCGGTGCGCCGGCTGCGTGCGGCCGGGTGCCGCGTGGTGGTCGGCACCTGTCCCGACCTCGGCGCGATCCAGCCGATCAAGCCGCCGCTGCGCTGGCTGGCCCGGCGCTGGAGCCGGCAGCTGGCGGCCGCGCAGACGATCGCCGTGGTCGAGGCCGGCGGCCGGACGGTGTCGCTGGGCAACCTGCTGGGCCCGATGTTCGAGGCGGAGCCGGTGCGGATGTACAGCTCGGATCGTTTCCACCCGTCCGCCGAGGGGTACGCCAGGGCGGTCTCCGTGATGATGCCGACCGTGATGGCCGTGCTCGGCACGGAGGACCGGGTGGCCATCCCGGTCGCCGAGGACGTCCGGGCTCTTCCCGAGGCGGCCGACGTGGCGGTCCGGGCTCCCGGCACCGAGGTCGCCCCGGCCGGGCCGTGGGCCCGGATGCGCCGCTACCGCTGGTTCAGTGCGCGCCCTGCGGCCTCGGCCCCCGTTCCCAGCGGTGACTCCGCGGCCGGGGCCGTAGGGTATACCCCAGAGGATCATCAGGTCGGCTGATGCAGGGAGGCGGGACATGGCGGGGTTGCCGGAACGACTCACCAGGGCCGCTGCCACGAGTCTGCTGGCCGGCGTGGTGGGCGGTGTCGCCCTGATCGCCGGGGAGATGCTGGCCGCCAAGGCCCGGCGCTACGCGAAGCCCACCATGGGCCTGGCCCTGCGCACGTCGATGGGCCCGCAGAGCGCGCCGCCGCTGCGCCTGGTGCTGCTCGGCGACTCGGCCGCGGTGGGTGTCGGCGTGGAGTGGCTGTCCGACACGGTCGGTGGCCAGCTCGCCCGCCTGCTCGCCGACGGCTCGGCCGAGATGGGCCAGCGGCACGTGCTGCTGTCCAGCGTCGGCGTGGCCGGGTCCCGGTCCAGCGACCTGGCGACCCAGGTGGCCCGCTCCCTGCTCGGCGACCGGCCGGACGTGGCCGTGGTGCTGATCGGGGCCTTCGACGCGGCGTCCGGGCGCGGCCCCGAGGACGCGGCCGATCAACTGGGCCAGGCGGTGCGGCGGCTGCGCTCGGCCGGCGTGCAGGTGGTGGTCGGCACCTGCCCGGATCTGGGCGCCGCCCGCTCGATGGCCCCGCCGTTGCGGCAGATCGCCGGGCTGGTCGGCCGCCGGATGGCCCGGGCCCAGGCCCGCGCGGTGACCGAGGCCGGCGGTGTGGTCGTCGACCTGGCCGCGGAAACGGGTGCGGTGTTCCGTGCCGACGCCGGGACGCTCTGCTACGACGGCTTCCACCCGTCCGCCGACGGCTACCGGGTCTGGGCGCACGCGCTCTATCCGGCGGTGTCGAAAGCGGCGATGAGCAGCGTCTGAATTTTTTGCACCTCGTGTGACAAATTCGCGCTTCCGACCATGTTACCGATGAGTAAACTGAGCCCATGCCGGAAGCTGTCATCGTCGCCACTGCCCGCTCGCCGATCGGCCGCGCCCACAAGGGCTCGCTGAAGGATCTGCGCCCCGACGATCTCGCCACCACGATCGTCGACGCCGCCCTGAACAAGGTGCCGCAGCTCGACCGCACCCTCATCGAGGACCTCTACCTCGGCTGCGGTCTGCCCGGCGGCGAACAGGGCTTCAACATGGCCCGTGTGGTCGCCACCAAGCTGGGCCTGGACGGCCTGCCCGGCGCCACCATCACGCGATACTGCTCGTCCTCGCTCCAGACCACCCGGATGGCCTTCCACGCCATCAAGGCCGGTGAGGGCGACATCTTCGTCTCGGCCGGTGTCGAGACCGTGTCCCGGTTCGCCCGCGGCAGCTCCGACGGCCTGCCGTCGGCCGCTCAGGAGGCGCTGGGCCGCTGGACCAACCCGTACTTCGACGAGGCCCAGGCCCGCACGCAGGCCAGCGCCCAGAACGGCAGCGTCTGGCACGACCCCCGCGAGGACGGTCTGGCCCCCGACATCTACATCGGGATGGGCTACACCGCGGAGAACCTGGCACAGATCAAGAACGTCTCCCGCGAGGAGATGGACGAATTCGGCGTCCGCAGCCAGAACCTCGCCGAGAAGGCCATCGCCAACGGCTTCTGGGAGCGCGAGATCACCCCGATCACGCTGCCCGACGGCACCGTCGTGTCGAAGGACGACGGCCCCCGCGCCGGCGTCACCGTCGACGCGGTCTCGCAGCTCAAGCCGGTCTTCCGCCCCGACGGCCGGGTCACCGCCGGCAACTGCTGCCCGCTCAACGACGGCGCCGCCGCAGTCGTGATCATGAGCGACACGAAGGCCCGCGAGCTCGGCATCACCCCGCTCGCCCGGATCGTCTCCACCGGCGTCACCGCCCTCTCCCCGGAGATCATGGGCCTCGGCCCGGTCGAGGCGTCGAAGCAGGCCCTCAAGCGCGCCGGCATGACCATCGGCGACGTCGACCTCGTCGAGATCAACGAGGCTTTCGCGGCCCAGGTCATCCCGTCGTACAAGGACCTCGGCATCCCGCTGGAGAAGCTCAACGTGAACGGCGGCGCCATCGCCGTCGGCCACCCGTTCGGCATGACCGGCGCCCGCATCACCGGCACCCTGCTGAACTCGCTCGACTGGCACGACAAGTCCATCGGCCTCGAGACCATGTGCGTCGGCGGCGGCCAGGGCATGGCGCTCATCGTCGAACGCCTCAGCTGACCTCCCGCACCCCGGCCCGGCACGCCCACCCCGCGTGCCGGGCCTTTTCACGATCCATCGAAGCGCGGCTGGGCCTTTTTCACGATCTTTCGCAGCCGGTGCCGGGCCGTTTCACGATCTATCGAAGCGGGGCCGGGTCAAGATCTTGATGTCGCAGCGGGGCGGTGGGTACAGACCGTCGCTCCCGCCGAGGGCCGGGCGCGGGCGGCCAGTCGCCTGGCGGCTCCTGAACGGCCACCCCCACCCGGCGACGTCCGTGCGTGGTCACCCTCGAACCCACACCCCGTACGGTGCCCACATGCCGCCCACCCTGGTCCGAGTCACCCCTGAGCACGCCGGCTTCCCCGCCGCAGCCGCCCTCTTCGACGACTACCGGGTCCACTACGGTCGCCCTTCCGACCCGTCGGCCACCGCCGGCTGGCTCACCCGTCAGATCACCACCTACGGTCTGACCCTGACCGTGGCCCTCCAGAGCAGCCGCCCCGCCGGCCTGATCACCACCCTGGTCCTTCCCGCCTCGCTGCGCCTGGGCCAGGTCCGTTCCGTACGCGACCTCTTCGTCGACCCCGCCCAGCGGCGCGACGGAGTCGCCCGCACCCTCATGGAACACGCCATCGCCGAAGCCCGGGCCGCCGGCGCCCTGCGCATCTCCCTACAGACCGAGCCCGGCAATACCGCGGCCCAGGCCCTCTACGCCGAACTCGGCTTCCGCCCGGTCCCCGACCTCGACTCCCTAACCCTCCCGCTGACTTCCTGACCCCACACCACCCACACCCGCAACCGCCACCCGGCTAGAAACCCGGCTGGCTGTCAGGGCTGTCTCAAGCCGTGCGAGACAGCACTGAGCGCCAGCTGAGCAACACCGGCTGGCTGTGGGGGCTGTCTCGAAGCGCTTGAGACAGCGCTGACGGCCCGCTGAGCAAGATCGACCACAGCGCGTGGTCGCCGGAAAGGGACGCGCCCCGGCGGGCGACGGCCTTGACCATGCAGGTGGACCGGCGGGCGCGCTACGGCCTGGAGTGGGCAGCGCCTCGCGGTGCTCGGCGGGACGGGGAAGTGCGGTCGGGTGCGGGCTTTCCCGTACGAATGATGGGTTTTGAAGTCTGGGTGTTGAAATGCCGCTTTGCGGAGAGTGTCAGAGGGCGCGGCGGGTGTCGTCGACCGCGGTGGTGGCACGGGTCAGCAGGTCGGTGGAGGGGGCGGCGGCCAGAAGGTCGTCGGCGAGGACCCGAAGCTGGTCGCGCAGGACCAGGTCGTGGATGTGCGGGACTTGGCGGGTGGGGCGGGACTCGGCCTCGGCGCTCAGGTCGGCCAGGCGCTGCACCAGGTCCTGGACCAGCCGGGAGCGCGTGCCGATGGTGGCGGCGGCTCGCCAGCGTGGCTGGTCCCAGTGGTGGACCAGCGTGAGTAGCCGCTCGATGGAGGTGGCGAAGTCGGGCACCCGGCGACGATACCCGGACAGCTCCGGCGAAGAGATTCCCGCAAAGGCTCCGACGCGAACGGCTCCGGGAAGGCTTCGGGACAAGCGGAACCCGCCCGGCACAGGGCACGGGCGGGCTCGCGTCAAGCGGGGGACAACGCCCGGTTCGCGGGGAGGCGAGCCGGGCGTTGCTCGCGACGACGGACGAACCGTCAGTCGTCGCCTTGGAAGAAGCTCAGCAGGCGGAGGATCTCGATGTAGAGCCAGACGAGGCCCACCAGGATGCCGAACGCCGCGGTCCAGGAGTAGCGCTGCGGCAGACCCATCCGCACGCCCTCCTCGATCTCGTTGAAGTTCAGGATGAAGCTCAACGCGGCGACCACGATGCAGACCAGGCTGAAGATGTAGCCGAGCGGACCGTTGTCACGCAGACCGGTGTTGACGTCGAAGAGCGCCAGCACGAAGTTGATCAGCATGACCGCGAAGAGGCCGGCCATGACCGCGATCATCCCGCGGATGAACTTCGGCGTCGCCCGGATGACGCGAGCCTTGTAGAGCCCGGCCATCAGGAAGAACACACCGAAGGTGGCGACCACTGCCTGGAGGACGATGCCCTGGTAGCCGAGGATGTTCTCGAAGGCCTTGCTGACCATGCCGACGAAGACACCCTCGATGACCGCGTAGGTCAGCACGAGAGCGGGGTTGGCCATCCGCGAGAACGAGATGACCAGGCCGAGAACCAGGCCGACCAGCGCCGCGCCGATCCACGCGGGACCGATCAGGGCGTCGGGGATCAGGTTCCACGCGGCGACCGCGGAGATGCCGGTGACGCCGAGAAGCAGCACGGTCTTGACGACGACGTCGTCAATGGTCATCGGCTGAACGGCCGGAGGAGCGGAAGGGTAGCCCGCCGCGGTGGGGTAGGGATCGCCGTAGGCCGGCTGACCGTAACCCGGCTGCGGGGCCGGCCCATATGGCCCGTACCCGGCCGCTCGCTCCCGCTCGGCCGCCTGGCCAAGGCGCGAGAGCACCGGGTTCGATGTCTTCACTGTTTCCAGCCTCCCTTGAGGTTACGGCGCTGTGCCTGTCGTTCCAGGGTAAGCCGTATGTCCACATCCCGCTGCTTCCAGTAGCTGTGAGCCAGCTGAAAATGACCGACGTCAGTGCTGGTCAGCGGCATTGCGCTCAAGATCGCGGCCGCGGCGTGACGCCGCGGCCGCGGTAGATGGTGCCCGGGGCGGGTCTCGAACCCGCACGCCTTTTCGGGCAGCCGCTTTTAAGGCGGCCGTGTCTGCCATTCCACCACCCGGGCGGCTTGCGAACACCGTAGCTGGTGCCGCCCAGGCAGTGGAAACGGCATTACCGGATCAGCGGGATCCGGCGCCCACCTTCTTCTCCCGCGGCAGCTCGACCGGCGGGGTCACCTCGGTGAACTCCTCACGCGGGCGGTGCAGCTGGCCCAGCGCCACGGTCTCCCGCTTGAGGAACAGCGCCAGCGTCCAGTCGGCGAGCACCCGGATCTTGCGGTTGAACGACGGGATCCGGCTCACGTGGTAGGTCCGGTGCATGATCCACGCCGGGTAGCCCTTGACCTTGATGCCGTAGACGTGCGCGACACCCTTGTTCAGGCCGAGGCCGGCGACACCGCCGACGTGCTTGTGGCGGTACTCCTTCGGGGCGCCGCCGAGGATCACCTGAACGATGTTGTCGGCGAGCACCCGCGCCTGGCGGACCGCGTGCTGGGCGCTCGGCGAGCACCAGCCACCGGGGTTCGTCAGGTCGGGCACCTGCGCGCAGTCACCGGCGGACCAGGCGCCCTCCAGGACCTCACCGGTCTCGGTGTCGGCGACCTGGAGGGTGGGCAGGCAGTTGACGTGCCCCTTCGGCCCCAGCGGCAGGTCGGTGTTGGCCAGCATCGGCGACGGCTTGACACCGGCCGTCCAGACGAGGGTCTCGGCCCGGAACGAGTCACCGTCGGAGAGCTCGATCCGGCCGTCGGCGCACGACTTCAGGAAGGTGCCCAGACGCAGGTCCACGCCGCGGGCGGCGAGCTGGCGAGCGGTGTACGCGCCCATCTCGGGACCGACCTCGGGCAGGATCCGGTTGGTGGCCTCGACCAGGATGAAGTGGACCTCCTTGGGGTCCAGCTCCGGATAGTATTTCAGCGCGTCGGAGACCACGTCCTGCATCTCGGCGAGCGCCTCGATGCCGGCGAAGCCGCCACCGACGAACACGAAGTTCAGCGAGGCCTTGCGCACCTCTTCGTCGGGCGTCACGGCCGCGACGTCCAGCCGGTCGAGGATGTGGTTGCGCAGGTAGATGGCCTCGCCGATGGTCTTGAGACCGATGCCCATGTCACTGAGGCCGGGGATCGGCAGGGTCCGCGAGACCGAGCCGGGCGCCACGATGATGTGGTCGTACTCCAACTCGTAGGCGGGACCGTCGATCGGCTGGACGCTCACGGTCTTGCGCGCGTGCTCGACCCGGGTCACTTCACCGGAGACGATGCGGCACTTCTTCAACTCCCGGCGCAGCGGCACCACAGCGTGTCGCGGCGAAATGTTACCGGCCGCCGCCTCAGGCAGGAACGGCTGGTAAGTCATGTGCGGAACAGGGTCGATTACGACAACCTCGGCCCGATTGCGGTTCAGCTTCTTGGACAGGCGGAGGGCGGCGTAAAGCCCGACGTGACCTGCTCCTACGACGACGATGCGCGGCGGATTCACGCCTCTATTGTCGCGCGGGTGAAGCGATTAATGCGTGGTTCTGTGACGATCACAACGGCGGAAGTCAAGTGACCTAACACTCAGAATTCACCCGCGACGGACCATACGTGCTAGGACCATTGTCACGGCTGCGGCCGCGGCCAGACCGGCGAGCGTGGCCAGTTGGAAGGCGTCGCCACCCAGGTCGGCGGTCAGGCCGAGAGCCAGGACGATGACCACCGCGGAGATCAGCACCACGATCAGGGCACGGCCCAGCCAGAGCGCCGGCACGTCGAAGTTCACCATCGCGTCGTAGGGCAGGACGGCCGCGAGCGCGGTCAGCGTGTGTCCCAGATAGAGCAGGGTGGCCAGGGTCAACACCCGCCACAGGTCGATCGAGGCGCCGAAGCCGGCGGTGTTCACCAGCCACCCGGCGATCACGCTGAGCGCCGCGGCGGTGCCACCCCGGCCGCGGGGGGCCAGCGCCGCCCAGATCACGGCCGCCACCGGCAGGACCATGAGCCGGGGATTGGACAGCATCTCCAGCGGCCAGGCGACGGCGGTCGCCAGCAGGCCGGTGAGCAGGACGCCGCACCGGACCAGGAACGGCACCGTGGTGGCCCGTCCCGCGGCGGTACGCCACCGGTCCATCCGCCTGGTCAGGTCGTTCCGCACGTCAGCGCCCCCTCGGAACCGAGGCCAACCGGGCCACGTCACGCAGCACCAGGTCCAGGCTGCCGGCGCCGGCCCAGGCCACCACCGGTACGCCGTGCTCGCGCAGCCGGCCCAGCACGTTCTCCCGTTCCAGCCGCCACAGCCGGGTGGCCAGCGGGGTCCACTGGTTCTTCACCGGCGGGGCGGCCTGGGCGGGCAGGGTGTCCACCGCCACCACGTACCGGCCGGACTGGGTGAGCTGGGCCAGCATGTCGGCGGCCCGCGGGTCGACCAGCGGGGTCAACACCACGACCAGCGCGGACGAGGAGACGTGGTGGGCGCCGACGATGTTCTCGTACTGCTCGGAGTCGACCGGATCGGGCCGTACGTCGAGCAGCCACTCCAGCACCGTCAGGTACTGCCGGCGGCCGGAGGCGGGGCGCAGCCGGCGGGCGGTCGCGCCGTACTCCAGCAACGAGACCCGGTCGCCCCGGTGCAGGTAGTGCTCGGCGATCGCGGCCGCCGCCCGGACCGTGGTGTCCAGCACCGACGAACCGCCGCGGACCCCGCCGGAGAGGCCGATCTCGCCGAGCACGTCGAGCAGCAGCAGCACTTCGGCGTCCCGGTCCGACAGGGTGGAGGCGACGTGCAGGTCACGGGTCCGCAGAGAGACCCGCCAGTCGATGCGGCGCAGCCGGTCGCCGGGGGCGAACTGCCGGACCCCGGCCAGCTCACCGCCCTCACCGGGCCGCCGGGAGCGGTGCGCGCCGACCAGACCGGCCGCGGCCGGCATCGCCTCGGTGGCGTTGAACGGCTCGGTCACCGGGTAGACCCGCACCCCGGCGGCCGGTGTCACCACCGGACGGCAGGCCAGCAGGCCACCACAGGCGGCGGCCCGGGCGGCGGCCGGACCGACGTCCTGCCGGCCCCAGCGGGTCGCCTCGCCGGGCAGGTCGATCGCGGCCCAGCCGTCGGCGGCCACGGTGATCGCGAACGGGCGGTCGGCGTGCTCCAGCTTCAGCCAGCGGGAGGTACGCGTACGCACCACCACCAGGTCGTAGTCGATCGTGTCCGGGTTCGAGACGGTCAGCCCGGCGTCCACCGCGCCGCCTTCGACCAGGTACGACTCGTCGGTCCGAACCGTGATCTCCGGGGCCGCGGACGGGATCCGGCGCAGGTTGATCGCCGCGCCGATCGCGAACGGGGCGGCGAGCAGCGCCAGGTCGACGCGGCCCAGCGCCACGCCGAGGAGCAGCAGCAGGCCGGTGAGCAGGACCGTACGGCCGAGTGCCCGGGTCGGTGCCCAGACCGGCCCGGACGACGACTCGTCGGCCCCGCCCGCGGGCACGGCCGGGCGCAGGCGCAACAGGTCAGTCATGCCGGGCGTACGTCGGGAGCGCCCCGCTCGCCGGGGCCGGCACCGCGGTGAGCACCTCCTGCACCACGAACGACGGGTTCACCTGGCGCAGCCACATCTCCGGGCGCAGCGTTATCCGGTGGGCCAGCGCCGGGATCGCCACGTCCTTCACGTCCTCCGGCACCACGTAGTCACGGCCGGCCATCGCCGCCCGGGCGCGGGCCAGCAGCAGCAGCGCGAGCGAGCCACGCGGCGAGGAGCCGACCAGGACGGCGCCGTGCTCCCGGGTGGCCGAGGTGAGCGCCACGATGTAACGGCCGATCGAGTCCTCCACCGCGACGGACTCCAGCGCGCCCTGCATCATCTGGAGCGTACGAGCGTCGACCACCGGAGCGAGGGTGGTCTCCTCCTGGCGGCGGGCCATCCGGCGCTGCAGGATCGCCCACTCCTCCTCGGCCGTCGGGTAGCCGAACGACACCCGCAGCAGGAACCGGTCCAGCTGCGCCTCGGGGAGTGGGTACGTCCCCTCGTACTCGATCGGGTTGGCCGTCGCGATCACGTGGAACGGCGGGTCCAGGCGGTAGGTGACGCCCTCGACCGACACCTGCTTCTCCTGCATCGCCTCGAGCAGGGCGGACTGGGTCTTCGGCGGCGTCCGGTTGATCTCGTCGGCCAGCAGCATGTTGGTGAACACCGGGCCGGCCCGGAAGGCGAAGTCGCCCTTGCGCTGGTCGTACAGGAAGGAACCGGTGACGTCGGCCGGCAGCAGGTCGGGGGTGAACTGCAGGCGGCGGAAGTCGAGCCCGAGCGCCTGCGCGAAGGACCGGGCGGTCAGCGTCTTGGCGAGCCCTGGCATGTCCTCCAGCAGCACGTGGCCGCCGGCCAGGATCCCGGCCAGCACCAGCTCCAGCGAGTCCCGCTTGCCCACCACGACGGTGCCGACGGAGTCGAGGACCGCCCCGGCCAGCCGCCCGACCTCGTACGGGGGAAGAGCCTGCGTCACCGGCGCACCTTTCTCACAGTCGTTCCATGGCGTCGAGGTAGGTCTCGACATCCCGGGCCTTGAGCGCGCGGCGCCCCGGACCGGACAGCGTCGCCCAGAGGTCGTCCCCGAGCAGCTCACGGGCCCGGCGGGGGTCGCTGGCCCGGGTGATGCCGTGCCGCAGGCGCAGCCGTTCGTCGGCGAGTTCCGCGAGCACCGGCAGAACGTTACGCGCATGCAGATCCGGATCCGAGTGTGCCTTGTCCAGGTTCCGCTCCCAGCGGCGGACCGTCGCCCGCAGCGCGTCCACCGTCGGCGGGGCGTCCGCGCCGATCCCCGACCGCAGCCGCGGCCCGGGCGGCGGCGCCACCACCGCGACCGCGTGGATCAGCAGGCGCAGACCGGTGAGCAGGGCGATCAGCAGCAGCAGCGAGATGGTCAGGCCGAGCGACCGCAGACCGGCCGTCACCACCACTGTGGCCAGCCCGATCACAGCCGCGTTGCCGATCAGCGTGACGGCCACCGAGCGCCGCCTGGTGACGGGCTCCCGCTCCTCGGCGACGACCCGGCCGTCGGCCGCGCCGAACAGATCGTCCAGTCCTCCGTCGCTCACGCGGTCACCTCCGCCTCGCGCCGGCGGCCCCGCGAATGCACAAGCTCGCTCACGCGGTCACCCCGGCCCGGGTCGCGCCCAGATCGGCGCGCAGACGCTCCAGGGCGGACCGGGCCTGCTGCCGCATCTGGTCGTCGACGGTGTGCGTCGCGTACCTCGCCTCGCGATAGACCTCGAGCAGCGCGGCCAGCACGCGGGCGTCGACCTGCTGCTCGGCCAGCAGCCGTCCGACGTAGTCGGTGGGGCTGTCCCCCGGGTGCCGTGGCGTGCCGGCCGCGGCCGCCGCGTCCTCCAGCCGCACCCAGCAGGCGATCACCGCCCGGCGTGGGTCCCGGTCGGTGTCGGAGAGCTCCTCCAGGCCGGCGTCGAGCGCCGCCACCAGGTCGTCGGCCGTCCGGGTCGGGCGGCGCGGCTCGTGCTTGCCGCCGCGGGCCGGGCGCCGGCGCAGATAGTCACGGACCAGCGCCCAGCACAGACCGGCAACCATGAGCAGCGCGATCACGCTCAGCAGCACCAGCGTCACGGTGCCCACCCAACCGGGCAGCTGCCGCGCCGGCTCCGGAATGGACTCCGCCAGGCTGGGCGTCACCGACGGGCGCGGCGGCAGCAGCGGCGGGCGGGTCGTGGCGGTCGACTCCGGCTTGATCTGGTCGAGCTGCGGCGCGGACCGGGTCGCGGCCAGTGCGACCACGAAGAGCAGCCCGAGTACGGCGGCCAGTGGCCACCATCGGCGCAGTACGGCGAAATCCATGCGGAGGCTCAGATCCGTGACTCGGGGTTTGTCGACAGGCCTCGCATCATGCCAGGCCCGCCAGAACCTTTGCACGGGCGAACACCTCGTCGAGCATGTCCGGTGTCAGACGGCCGGTGAAGGTGTTCTGCTGACTGACATGGAAACACCCCAGCAGGGTGGGCGCTCCCGGCACGCTGACCTGGGCGCCGTGCCCGAATTTCGGGCGTGGCACCGGCGGGCGCACCCGATAGGCGGCGGTCATCGCGGGCCACCACGCCGCCCAGGCGAAAGCGCCGAGCGCCACCACGACGCGGACGGTCGGCTGGATCAACCGGAGTTCCCGCTGGAACCACGGCGCGCAGGTGTCACGCTCCTCCGGCAGCGGCTTGTTGTCCGGCGGCGCGCAGCGGACCGCCGCGAAGATCCGGGTGTGCCGCAACTCCAGGCCGTCGTCAGCGGCGACGCTGGTCGGCTGATTCGCCAGGCCGGCCCGGTGCAGCGCGGCGAAGAGCACGTCACCGGAGCGGTCGCCGGTGAAGATCCGCCCGGTACGGTTCCCGCCGTGCGCCGCCGGGGCCAGCCCCAGGATCGCGATCTCGGCGTCGGCCGGGCCGAACCCGGGGACGGGCCTCCCCCAGTACTCCTGGTCCCGGAAGGCCGCCCGCCGGGTCACGGCGACGTCGGTGCGCCAGGCGACCAGGCGCGGGCAGGCGAAACAATCCGCGACCCCGGCGTCGAGCACGCTCAGCGAGGCGGCCCCGGCCGCCTGGGCGACGACTTCCTCGGGGGTACGCGCGGACGCGCCGGACGGCAACACCCGTCCAGCACAGCATCCCGCCCGCACCCCCGCACACCCGGCCCCCGCACCGCGTCGCGGTCAGGGCTTGGCGACCACGCAGAGCAGGTAGTCGTCGCCGGCCAGGATGACGGCGTTGTCGCCCTCCTTGAAGTACTGGTCGCACGCCGTGCCCGTGACATCGGTGGTGCCCTCGACGCGGCCCACGATGGTGTAGCCGGCCTCACCGGAGGAACAGTCGACGACCTCGGCCGTGGTCTCGGACACCTCCGCACCCAGGTCCTTGCCGATCGAGACGCAGTCGCCGGTCTTGGCGTCGGCCGTCGCATCACCGAGCAGGCTGCTGATCAGAATCTTGATCACCACAACGACGACGATCACCACGATCGCGCCCAGGACGCCGAGGACCTTGCCCAGCGCCTTGTTCTTCCGTGGGGCGGCCTCCGCCGGAGGGAAGCCGGGCGGAGGAAAGCCCGGTACCGGGGCACCCGGATAGCCCGGAGCCACACCTTCTGCGGGCGGCGCAGCCGGCCCTCCGGCAAAGCCCGGAGCCGCAGCCGGATAACCCGGCGCCCCAGCGGGCGCGGACGGGAAGCCCGGCGCCGCTCCTGGATCCGTGAGGTAGCCCGGAGCCGCGGCTGGGGATGAGGAGGGATCCGGCGCTGCAGTGGGCGCGACGGTAGGGGCCACTGCGGGGGCCGGGGAGCCGGTGGGCGGAGCGGTGGCCGGGGAGAACTCGGACCCGGAGGCACCGCTGGTCGGCGGCAGGACGGTCCCGGCCTCGGCCGGCGGGACGGTGCCGCCGGGCTGAGAGGGCACAACCGGGTCAGTCATCAGGGGTTCCTTTCCAGGGGCACGACCGGATATCGATCGCCGGCACGCGAGGATAGCGATCACTGTCGCTCGCGCGCGATCCCCCCTTCCAACCCGGCCCTACCTTGCCTCCTGGGACAGGTCCGTCAATACGTCTGCAAGAGCACGCACTCCCGGAACTGGGCGCTCCGGGTCGGCGGCGTGCAGCGGGCTAGCCGACCCGGGCCGGGACGGAGGGCTTGGCGCTGTCGGCTGGGTCCTTGGCCTCGGGCGTCTGGGCGCCGCTGGAGGGTGCGGGCGGCTTCGAGGGCGAAGCTGCCGGGGCCGAGGCGTTCGGGGAAGCCGCCGGGGCGGACGGGGCCACGGAGGCCGGGGCGGGTGGGGTGACGGCGGAGGGGTCGCCGGGGTGGTACGGAGCGGCATCCGGGCAGTGCGGGTAGCCCAGCGTGCGGCTCGGGACGCTCATGCCGCTGGTCGGGTCGTCGCAGTAGGGCTCGCCCAAGCGGATCGGGTTGCCGTCCTGGTCGTAGAGCTGCACGCCGGAGATGAGCCGGCCGTCGCCGTCGTAGACGTAGACGTCCCGGACGCCGGTGAACTCGTTCCAGCCGCTGTAGCCGACCTCGTTGTAGCCGTCGCGCTGGGCCGCGGAGTCGACCTCGAAGAAGCCGATCAGGGCGAAGAACACCAGGTACACCGTGGCCAGGCGGAGGGCGCGCCGGGGCCACTTGCGGGCCGGTGCGCCGCGGCGGCCGAGCCAGATCGAGCCGAGGATGCCCAGGGCCAGCAGCAGGACGGCCGCGAAGTCGTCGCCGCCGAGCCGGGGCATCAGGCCGAGGCGGGAGTTGCCGTCGAACATGAACGCGATCGCCATGGCCGCCAGGTAGCCGCGCAGCACCCACCAGGCAGGACGGAGGAGCACCAGGAATTCGCTTGCCCTCGCATACCCCAGAATGGGCCCGACCCGGACGTCGGCCCGCTGCACCGCCTCGCTGATCCGCGCACGATGCCGGGCGGCCCTGCCGGTGACCGCCGCGTAGCGTGAGGTGGGCTGCCCGGCCGTGGCGAAGCCGGCGCTGGCGCTGAGCTCGGCCGCATAGGCCTCCGGTGGCCCGAGCCGGTCGGTGAGTGATCCGCCGCCCTCGGCGAGAACCTCGGCCAGATGTTCGGGCAGGTCTTCGAGCAGCTCGTCCCGGGTGGCGGGCGGCAGACCGGCGAGTGCCAGCCGAACGCCCTCCACGTAGACGGCGATCTCGTCCTGTGCCGTGAGGTTCACGCCTTCCCCCGCTCGCGAAGAAGATCATCCATGATCGATGCGAAGCCGCTCCAGACCTTGCCCGAGCGTTGCAGCTCGGTGCGGCCGGCCGCGTTGAGTGCGTAGTACTTCCGGTGCGGGCCCTCGTCACTGGGCACGACATAGCTGTTCAGCAGGCCGTTGTTGAACAAGCGGCGCAGTGTGCCGTAGACGGAGGCGTCACCGACGTCTTCCAGCCCGGCCGCGCGCAGGCGGCGAAGGATGTCATAGCCGTAACCGTCCTCGTCGCGCAGGACGGCGAGGACGGCGAGGTCTAGCACGCCCTTGAGCAACTGGGTCGGATCCACGCGGAGCACACTACTGCGCAATCCGAAGTACCGTCAACAGCGTACTACCCTCCAGGGGCGGTGCGGAGAATCAGACGGCCAGGCCGAAGGCGATGCCGTCGAGGATGTCGTGCTCCGAGGCGATCACGAAGTCGTGGCCGGACCGCTCGATGATCAGCTTCATGATCAGGGCCCCGGCGCCGATCACGTCGGCCCGGCCCGGGTGCATCACGGGCAGCGCGAGACGCTCGGCGACGGTCATGGCCAGCAGCTCGGCGGTCACCCGGGCCACGGCCGGAGCGTCGGCCCGGCTGTGGTGGATGCGCGCGGAGTCGTACACCTCGAGGTCGTGAGCGAGAGCCGCGACGGTGGTGACCGTCCCGGCGAGACCGACCAGCGTCCTGGCCTCCCGGCCGTTCACGGCGGCCAGCGCCGTGTCGACGGCCTCGATGATGTCCGCCTCGGCGGCGGCCAGCTCGGCCGCGGTGGGCGGGTCGCCGTGCAGGTGCCGCTCGGTCATCCGGACGCAGCCGATGTCCATCGAGATGGCCCGCTCGACGCCGGTCGTGCCGGTGACGAACTCGGTGGAGCCGCCGCCCAGGTCGAAGACCAGGTAGGGGCCGTCCGCGCGGAGGCCGCGGACGGCGCCGTCGAAGGAGAGCTGCGCCTCCTGCTCGCCGGTGATCACCTCGGGGTCGACGCCGAGCACACCGCGCACCATGTCCCGGAAGTCCTGCGCGTTGGACGCGTCCCGGCTGGCCGAGGTGGCGCACATCCGCACCCGGGTGACGCCCAGTTCGGCGATCTCGGCCGCGTAGCCGAGCAGCGCCTGCCGGGTCCGCTCGATCGCGGCCGGGGCGAGCATCCCGGTACGGTCGACGCCCTCCCCCAGCCGCACGATCTCCATCCGCCGGGAGACGTCGGTCAGCCTGTCCCCGTCGATGTCGGCGATCAGCAGGCGGATCGCGTTGGTGCCGCAGTCGATCGCGGCAACCCGGGCGCTCATGACGCTTCATCCCGGCATCGCCATGAGTTCCGGACCGGGCTCGATGACCCGCTCATAGGTGCAGCAGCATTCTCGTGTTCCCCAGGGTGTTGGGCTTGACCCGTTCCAGGTCGAGGAATTCCGCCACGCCCTCGTCGTAGGAGCGCAGCAACTGCTCGTAGACCCCGTGCGGCACGGCGGCCCCGTCGATCTCGGTGAACCCGAAGGACCCGAAGAACCGGGTCTCGAACGTGAGGCAGAACACCCGGCGTACGCCGAGTTCGCGCGCCTGGTCGAGCAGAGCCGACACGATCCGGTGGCCGATCTTCTGACCGCGCCGTGCCGGGTCGACCGCGACCGTACGGATCTCCGCGAGGTCCTCCCACATCACGTGCAGGGCGCCGCAGCCGATGACCCGGTCCGTCTCGTCGGCCGCCACCCAGAACTCCTGCACCTGCTCGTACAGGGTGACGGTGGCCTTGCTGAGCAGACGCCGATCGGTCGTGTACGTGTCGACCAGCGCCCGGATCGCCTTGATGTCCCCGGTCCGGGCACGACGGATGATCACTCGTCGCCGGCCGGGCGCACGCAGGGGCCACCGGCCCAGTACGGCTCGATCGCGTCCCGCACCTCGTCGCCGAACGGGTTGACGCCGCGGCCCGCGGCCAGCGCGTGCCCGAGATGGACGTGCAGGCACTTGACCCGGTCCGGCATGCCGCCCGCCGAGACGTGGCTGATCTCCGGAACGTCCTCGATGGCGGTCCGCCGGTCCAGGTAGTCCTGGTGCGCGGCCGCGTACCGCTTGGCCAGTTCGGGATCGGTGCTGAGACGCTCCTGCATGTCGCGCATCACACCGGCCGACTCCAGGCGGCTGCATGCGGCCGTGGCGTGCGGGCAGGTCAGGTAAAAAAGGGTGGGGAACGGTGTGCCGTCGTCGAGGCGCGGCGAGGTCTCCACCACGTCGGGGTTGCCACACGGGCAACGGTGCGCGACCGCCCGTGTGCCGCGGGGACGACGGCCTAGCTGGGCCGCCACGATGTCGAGGTCGGCGGTTGTGGGTTCTTCCATCAGTCCGAAATCAGTCCTGGGGCTCTGCGTTGGCGGCTTGGACACTGCTCCACAGCGTGTCGTACCAGCGGTCGGGGGCGGCCGCCGGGGTCTGCTCGGCGGCGGTGCGGGCGGCGCGGTCCTTGTCATCGACGACGAGCAGGGGCGTCTCACCCGGGCGCACGTAGAAGATCCGCTCCCGGGCCTGAATCCGCAGGTACTCCGGGTCGTTCCACTTCTCCAGGGTCTTCGCCGTCTCGGCGATCTCGCCCCGCTGCACGGCCTGCGCCCGCTCCATCTCGGCGATATCGGCCTCTTGCTTCAAATACACCCGGACGGGGTACGTGTAGGCCAGTGCCAGCGCCACGACCAGCGCGATCAGGACGGTGGCCCGGCCGGTCAGCGCGCGCGGGCGTGGTGCCTCGGTGCGCTTCGCGGCTGCGCCGCCGGACCCCGAGGACGTACGCCGCGCGGCGGGCACCCGGATCGGGCCGGTATTCCTGGTCCGGGGCGGGGTGGGGCGGCCACCGGCTCGCCGGGCCGGGCCCTGGCCGCTCGGTGTGCGGCGTTCCGCCATCTCACCCTCCCCGCTGACCGTCACGTGTTCGTGGCACCCACCCCGGAAATCTATGTCTCCGAAGGCGGGTGCCACAAACCCGATGATCCGACGCCGGAGGGTCAGCCGACGCGGTAACGCGGGAACGCGCCCGCACCGGCGTACCGGGCGGCGCTCTCCAGCTGCTCCTCGATGCGCAGGAGCTGGTTGTACTTCGCGACCCGGTCGGACCGGGCCGGGGCGCCGGTCTTGATCTGGCCGGAGCCGACCGCGACGGCCAGGTCGGCGATGGTGACGTCCTCGGTCTCGCCGGACCGGTGGCTCATCATCGTCTTGAAGCCGGCCCGGTGGGCCAGGTCCACGGCGTCCAGCGTCTCGGTCAGCGAGCCGATCTGGTTCACCTTGACCAGCAGCGCGTTCGCCGACTTCTCGGCGATGCCGCGGGCCAGGCGCTGCGGGTTGGTGACGAACAGGTCGTCGCCGACGATCTGGATCTTGTCGCCGAGCTCGGCGGTGAGCGCGGTCCAGCCGGCCCAGTCGTCCTCGCCCAGCGGGTCCTCGATGGAGACGATCGGGAAGTCGGCGGCCAGCTTCGCGTAGTACGCGATCATCTCGTCGGTCGACTTCGGGGTGCCCTCGAAGACGTACGCCCCGTCCTTGTGGAACTCGGTCGCGGCGACGTCCATGGCCAGGACGATGTCGCTGCCCAGGTTGTAGCCGGCGGCCTGCACGGCCTCGGCGATCAGCTCCAGGGCCGCGACGTTCGCCGACAGGCTCGGCGCGAAGCCGCCCTCGTCGCCGAGGCCGGTGGAGAGGCCCTTCTTCTTCAGCACCGACTTGAGCGCGTGGTAGACCTCGGCACCGCTGCGAACGGCCTCGCGGAAGGTCGGCGCGCCGATCGGGGCGATCATGAACTCCTGCACGTCGACGTTGGAGTCGGCGTGCGCGCCACCGTTCAGGATGTTCATCATCGGGACCGGCAGCAGCGACGCGTTCGGCCCACCGAGGTAGCGGAAGAGCGGCAGCTCGGCCGAGGCGGCGGCGGCCTTGGCCACCGCGAGGGAGACGCCCAGGATCGCGTTGGCGCCGAGGGAGGACTTGGTGTCCGTGCCGTCGATGTCGATCATCTTCTGGTCGATCAGGCGCTGGTCGGAGGCCTCGTAACCGACGAGCTCCTCGACGATCTGCTCCTCGATGTTGTTGACCGCCTTCTCGACACCCTTGCCGAGGTAGCGGCCCTTGTCGCCGTCGCGCAGCTCGAGCGCCTCGAAGGCCCCGGTCGACGCGCCGGAGGGCACCGCGGCGCGGCCGACCGAGCCGTCGTCCAGGCCGACCTCGACCTCGACTGTGGGGTTGCCCCGGGAATCGAGGATCTCGCGGGCGACGATTGCTTCAATGGTGGCCATTGGTCGTGTCGCTCCCTAACGTTTGTACGAATACACAGTTTCGGTCCGCGACCCTGCGGGCCGACCACACCGGAGAGCGTATCGAGTCGGGCAATGTCTTGTTCGCGGGGCCGGTCAACTCGTCGCCCGCTATGCCTCAAACCCGGGCCGGACCTGCCGAATCCTTGGGCACTATGACCAGTAGCCTGTTTCCCGCCGACGGGTCACACGTCGAGATGGACCTCGGGGGCCGGACCCTCCCGGAAGTCCGGGTGGTCCGGGTCACCGACGCCGCCGTGACCCTGTCCCTCGCCCGCGCCGACGTCCCGCAGACGACCGGCTCCCCGGTGACCATCCGCTGGCCGGCGGGCCCCCGTGGCCGGTACGTCCACCACGGGACCGTGGTGAGGATCGACGAGAACCGGATCGACGTCACCATGCCCGGCGAACCGGAGATCGAGCAGCTGCGGCTGTACGTACGCGGCGGTGGAGGCGAGGCCATCCTGCTGGTACGCGCCGACAAACCGCAGGTCACCGGCCGGGTGCACGACATCAGCGAGCGGTCTGTGCGGGCCCACTTCAGCGACGTCGACCTGCGGCCGGGCGACCAGATGCTGCTCCGCGTGCAGCTGGGCAGCGAGGTGGTCGAGTTCCCGGCCACCGCGCTGCGGGTGAGTTCGCTGCGGCAGCAGGTCCCGGTACGCGGTCCGGTCATGGTCGAGATGGTGGCGATCTTCGACCGGAACGAGCACCAGGCCAAGATCATTCGCCGGTACGTCTTCCGGCTCCAGGCCATGGCCCGCCGCGAGGCCGCGGCCGCCGAGGCGATCGCGGACGAGATGATCGCCGAGATGATGGCCGAGGCCGCCAACCTCCGGTGATTACCGGACATCGGACGGGAAATGCCGATTCTTAAATAAGGACTTCCGGCCCGTTAATTGTCCGTCCATTGACCCTCGATTCATCGAAGGTCGCCACGGGATACTCGATTGCGCGGGGTGGCACGGGTGCGTAAGGGTGGTCACGTGCCCGCCACCCCGCGCCGCATCCGCGCCGGCTCCGTGCTCGCCGGTTCCCTGCTCGTCATCGGCCTTCTCGGCACCTCCGGCTGCACCGGGATCGAACCGGCCGGCGCCGCCGGTGTCGCCGGATCGGACCTGGTCAGCGAGGTCGCCGACCGGCTGGCCGGCTCGGGCGGCCAGAGCTGGACGGCCACCTACCGGCTGGCCGGCGGGAAGACCGCACGGATCACCCGCGCGCAGCGGCCGGCCCGAATCGCCTACGCCTTTCCGTCCGGCAATCTGATCCGGACGCCGGACGCCCTCACCAACTGCGTGACCGCCGGCACG
Organism: Actinoplanes hulinensis; assembly: GCF_019429605.1. Taxonomy (NCBI): domain Bacteria; kingdom Bacillati; phylum Actinomycetota; class Actinomycetes; order Micromonosporales; family Micromonosporaceae; genus Actinoplanes; species Actinoplanes hulinensis. The sequence goes on from NZ_JAHXZI010000001.1 coordinate 422,785, forward strand.
GAGACCGTCTGCACCGCCACCGACCCGCACGGCGCCCCCGACGAACTGCCCGCCACAGCAGGCCTGGTCACCCCGGACACGGTTCTCGCGCTGTTGAACGCGGCGGCGATCGACTCGGATCTGGCGGTCCAGACGCGGGAGACCACGATCGCCGAGCGGACCGCCTCCTGTCTGCGGCTGGGTGGCGTCGATCACGTGCCGGCCCCGGACTTCGACGTCTGTGTGACGGTCGAGGGCGCCATCGCCGGTTTCACCGGAACGGTCGCCGGCATCCCGGTGGAGATGGTGCTGACCGATTACCAGGCGCGGGCCGGCGACCATGACTTCGCCATGCCGCCGGGCGCCCGGTTCGTCGACCGCCGGGCCGACTGAACCACCTCACCGCCCCCGGGCAGGCCGACGGTTCACTGACCGCCTCACCGCCCCCGGGCAGGCCGACGGTTCACTGACCGCCTCACCGGCCGGTTCGCTCTGCGCCGGAGAGGTCAGACGCCCAGCAGTGCGCGCAGGTGGCGGGGCGGTGGGGAGCCGTGCGCCAGCATGGCGTCGTGCCACGCCTTCGGGGTGGCGCCGAACGGCCGGGCCGCCGCGATCGCCGCGACCTCGGTGTAGCCGACGAAGTAGGTGGACAGCTGCGTCGAGGTGAGTTGCGCCCGCCGCCACTTGCCGGCCGCCTCGCCCTCCTCCTGGAAACCGCGCCCGGTCATCAGCTCCATGGCCTCGGACTCGGGCAGCCCCTCGCAGTGCGTGAGCTGGTCGATGATCGCGTTGAGGCTCATCCGCAACTGCATCTTGAGCTGCTGCAACCGGACCGGGAGGCCACCGAAGCCGAGGCCGGTCATCAGCTCCTCCGCATAGACCGCCCAGCCCTCGACGAACGGGCCGGACCAGCCGAGCGAGCGCACCCGGGTGGCCGCCCGGAACCGCCGCGAGTGGGCGATCTGCAGGAAGTGGCCGGGCATCGCCTCATGGACGGTGAGGTTGCGCAACATCTCGTCGTTGTACTCCCGGTAGAAGCTGGTGATCCGCTCAGCGGGCCAGTCGGCCGGGGCCGGGGCGATGCAGTAGAAGGTGGGGACGTCGGCCGTCTCCAGTGGACCGGGCGGGTCACAGTAGGCCACCGCGACGCCCCGGGCGAACTCCGGCATCTCCTCGATGACGCACGGATCGTCCACCAGGGACACGATGTCGTGCGCCCGGACGAACTCGGTCGCCTCCCCCATCGTCACCTTGGCCAGCCCGACGATGGTGGTGTTGTCCGGATGCCGCGCGGCGATCGAGTCGAGCGCCCGCCGGACCGTCTCGTCGGTGGCCGGGCCACCGGCCAACTCGGCGGCGGCCTCCCGCAGCGCCTCGCCGACGCGGTCCAGATTCTTCCGGGCGCGGGACAGCACCTCGGCGGCGGACAGTTCGGTGTCGAGAGTGTGCCAGAGCCGGGCCTCCCACAGGCGCCGGCCGAGCCGTGGGTCGCGGCCGGGATCGCCGCTCTCCAGCCGGGCACGAAGCCAGCCGTCGAACTCGCCGAGCGCGGCCAGCGCGGCCTCGGCCACCGGCTCCACGGTCGAGCGCAGGCCCGGCTCCCGGGTCAGCAGGGCGGGGATCTCGGCGCGGATCAGCCCGGCCGTGCCGGCGAACTGGCCGACCGCGGTCTCGGCGTGGACGCGGGGCACGTCACCCAGCACAGCGCGAGCCGTGGCCAGGGCGTCGGGAATCGCGCCGAGCCGGCCGGCCAGGCTGGTCAGGCGCTCGCCGAGCGGCGCGAACGGGCGGGCGATCAGCCCGTGCAGCAGTGGACCGGGATTGTGCTCCAACGGGTTCCACTCGTGCTCGCGGATCTCGGTGAGCTCGAACAGCGCCCGCTCCACCTGGGCGGTCAGGATCGCGTGGTCGACCTGGTCCTCCGGGTCGAGGCCGTCGGGGTCGACGCCGCTGAGCGCGTCACCGGCGTCACGCAGCATGGCGGCCCGGCCGGACACGCCGGCGTCGGAGTGGTCGGGCAGGCGGTCGTCGAAGCGGTGGTCGCCCGCGTAGGAGGCGGTGGCGGGGTCGCTCTCCAGCAGGGCGTCGACGATCCGCTCGGCGAGCGGTACGAACTCCGGCATGCCGTGAAACCTACTCGGAGGGACCGACATTTTCCGCCGCACGCACCGCCTCTGCGAAAGTCAGCGTGGCGGCCCGCAGTTCGGCCTCGGCGTCCAGGCCCGCGGCCCGGGCCTCGGCGACCACCCGCAGCAGCAGGCCACCGAGGTCGTCACCGGCCGGCAGCGGCACCGCGAGACCGGCCCGTTCGGCCCGGTGCAGGATCTTCGCGGCCAGGGCGAGGGACGGCTGGCTCATGGCGATCCCGTCCAGCACGGAGTCCCGCGTCTTCTCCTCGCGCTTGATCCGCTCCCAGTTGGCGGTGATCTCCTCGATGTCCTCGATCCGCTCCCCGGCGAAGACGTGTGGATTGCGCCGGATCATCTTCTCCACCAGGCCGGCGGCCACGTCGTCGATGCTCCACCGGTCGCTCTCGTCGCGCTCCTCGGCGAGCCGGGCGTGCAGCACCACCTGGAGAAGCACGTCGCCGAGTTCCTCGCGGGCCGCGTCCGAGTCGCCGCCGACGATCGCGTCGTACGCCTCGTACGCCTCCTCCAGCAGGTAGGGGGCGAGCGTCTGGTGGGTCTGCGCCCGTTTCCACGGGTCGCCGCCGGGTGAGGCCAGCCGGTCCATCACGGCGACGGCGTCCAGCAGCCGGGCTCCGGGCGGATCCCACGAGCCGTACATCAGCTCCAGCTCGGCGAGGCCCGGCTCGCGGGCCAGGCGCAGCCCTAGCTGCCGGGCGAAGTCCTGGTCGCCGTGCGGCCCGGCGAGCCAGACGGCGGCCGGCCGCCCGGCGATCGCGTCGAGCAGGCCCTGCGCGTCCGTCTCGAGGATCGTGACCGGCACACCGGTCACCCGTAGGGCCACGGCCTGGTCACTGTCCGCGGCGGCGAAGACGGGGTACGCCCGGACGGCGTCCCACGCCTCCGCGGTCAGCAGCCCGGCCGGTAGCCGGGGTGAGGTGACCAGCAGGATGATCCGGGCGCTCAAGGGACGTCGGCCACCGATACGGGCTGCTCGATGCCCAGGTCGGTGCCGATAAGCTGGAGCGGGTCGCTCTCGCCCTGGATCTCCAGCACGCTCACCTCGAACGGCTGGTAGCGCGGGTTGACCTTGACGTTCAGCTCGTCGGCGGCACCCTCGACCTGCTCACGAACCTGCGCGGCGGCGGCCACCACCTGCCGGTTCTGCGGGGACTGGAGGGACAGCCAGGTGGTGAAGTCCTGGCCGGGCTCGACGCCGCCGCTGGCGCCCAGGCTGTTGTAGACCTGGAGCATGTCCGCGTCAGCCGGCGGGGTCTCCGACAGGAACGACTGGATCAGCAGACTCTGCATGTACAGGTTGTCGATGTAGAGCTTGGTGTACTCCGTGCCGACGGGCAGCTTTCGCTGGGCGGCCTCCTGCTCGTACGGCACCTGGGCGGGCAGCGTGACCGAGCGGTCGGCGGCGACCCGTTCGTACAGCTCCCGGGTGACCAGCTCGTTCACGACGTCGCCCCGGCTGAACGGCATCTGCACCGGCGCCGGGGTGACGGCCGGCGCGGGCTTCACGTCCTCCCCGGCGTTCCGCAGCGCCTCCTCCTTGAACCGCTGCTGCGAGGTGGCCTCGTCGGCCTCGGCCTGGGCCTGGACGGCGAGGTCGGCGTGCGTGTCGTCCCAGATCCGCTGGACCTCTCGCTCGGACACCTGGCCGGCGTCGCCGAGATAGGCGGCCACGCTCGGCTCCGAGTCGCAGGCGGAGAGGCCGCCCACGGCGAGGGACGCGGCGGCAACGGTGGAGGCGAGTCGGCGGGCACGCAGCATGGTCAACACTCTCTCACGGCGATTGTGATCTTCATCGCCCCGCCCCGTATCGATTTCATCCCTTCACCACGATGGGCGCCGGGGCCGGGACATCGCCGAGCACGTCCTTGAGCAACTGGGCGCACCACTCCAGCAGAGCCAGGTCGCGCAGCGGCTCGCCACCGACCCGGCGGGTGCTGGGCCGCGGGACGCTGACCTGGTCGGCGCCGGTCTTGTAGACGGCGTCCGGGTGATAGCGCTTGAGCCTCAGCTGCTTCGAGTCCGGCAGGGCCAGCGGGGAGAAGCGGATGTGTTTGCCCTGCATGGACACGTCGGTGAGCCCGTACGCCCGGGCCAGCAGCCGGAACCGGGCGACCGCGATGAGGTTGGCGACCGGGGCCGGCGGTTCGCCGTACCGGTCGGTCATCTCGGCGACGACCTCCTTGAGCCGCGGCTCGTCGCGGGACTCGGCCAGCTTGCGGTACATCTCCAGGCGCAGGCGCTCGACCGAGATGTACTCGGTGGGCAGGTGCGCGTCCACCGGCAGGTCGATCTTGACCTCCGGCTCCTCCTCCGGGCGCTCACCCTTGAACTGGGCGACCGCCTCGCCGACCATCCGCACGTACAGGTCGAAGCCGACACCCTCGATGTGGCCGGACTGCTCACCGCCGAGCAGGTTTCCGGCGCCGCGGATCTCCAGGTCCTTCATCGCCACGTACATGCCGGCGCCGAGCTCGGTGTGCTGGGCGATGGTGGCCAGCCGCTCGTGGGCGTGTTCGGTGAGCGGCTTCTCCCGGGGGTAGAGGAAGTAGGCGTAGGCCCGTTCCCGGCCGCGGCCGACCCGGCCGCGGATCTGGTGCAGCTGGGCGAGACCGAGCAGGTCGGCGCGTTCCAGGATGAGGGTGTTGGCGTTCGGGATGTCGATGCCGGACTCGACGATCGTGGTGCAGACCAGGACGTCGAACTCCTTCTCCCAGAACCCGACCATGACCTTCTCGAGCTGTTCCTCGCTCATCTGGCCGTGCGCCACCGCGACCCGGGCCTCGGGCACCAGCTCGCGCAGCTTGCGGGCCGCCCGGTCGATCGACTCGACCCGGTTGTGCAGGTAGAAGACCTGGCCGTCGCGGAGCAGCTCGCGATGGATGGCGGCGGCGACCTGCTTCTCGTCGTAGGCGCCGACGTAGGTGAGGACCGGGTGGCGTTCCTCCGGCGGGGTGGCGATCGTGGACATCTCCCGGATGCCGGTGATCGCCATCTCCAGGGTCCGCGGGATCGGGGTGGCCGACATGGTGAGCACGTCCACCGACGCGCGCAGGGCCTTGAGCTGCTCCTTGTGCTCGACGCCGAAGCGCTGCTCCTCGTCCACGACGATCAGGCCGAGGTTCTTGAACCGGGTGGTCTTGGAGAGCAGCCGGTGCGTGCCGATGACGATGTCGGCGGTTCCGGCGGCGGCCTGCTCCAGGGTGAGGGTGGCCTCCTTCGGCGTCTGGAACCGGGACAGCTGCTTGATGGCCACCGGGAACTGGCTCATCCGCTCGGTGAACGTGTTGTAGTGCTGCTGGGCGAGCAGGGTCGTCGGCACGAGCACGGCCACCTGCTTGCCGTCCTGCACCGCCTTGAACGCCGCCCGTACCGCGATCTCGGTCTTGCCGTAGCCGACGTCGCCGCAGATCAGCCGGTCCATCGGGACCTGCAACTCCATGTCCTGCTTGACCTCGACGATGGCGGCCATCTGGTCGGGCGTCTCGGTGTACGGGAAGGCGTCCTCCAGCTCGCGCTGCCACGGGGTGTCCGGCCCGAAGGCGTGCCCCTGGGAGGCCTGGCGTGCCGCGTACAGCTGGATGAGCTGGGCGGCGATCTCCTTGACCGCCTTCTTGGCCCGCGCCTTGCTCTTCTGCCAGTCGGTGCCGCCCATCTTGTGCAGGCTGGGCTGTTCCCCGCCGACGTAGCGGGAGAGCTGGTCGAGCTGGTCGGTGGGCACGTAGAGGCGGTCGCCGGGCTGGCCGCGCTTGGACGCCGCGTACTCGAGGACCAGGTACTCCCGGTCGGCGCCGTTGACCGTCCGCTGCACCAGCTCGATGTAGCGGCCGATGCCGTGCTGCTCGTGCACCACGAAGTCGCCGGTCTTGAGCTCCAGCGGGTCGATGGTGTTGCGCCGCCGGGCCGGCATCTTGCGCATGTCCTTCGTGGAGGCGCCGCGGCCGCCGGAGATGTCGTTGCCGGTGATCACCGCGAGCCGGGACGCCTCGTCGACGAAGCCGTGGTTCAGGGCGCCGCAGGTGATCAGCAGCTGCCCGTCCGCGATGGGCGCGGCGATCGCGTCGACCGGGGTGACGCCGAGACCGGCGTCACGCAGCACCTCGGCGGCCCGCTGTGCGGTGCCCTTGCCCTCGAAGACCAGCGCGATGGCCCAGCCCCGAGCGGCCCAGCCGGACAGGTCGGAGGCGAGCCGGGCGGTGTCGCCGTGGTAGAGCGGGACCGGCTGGGCGGCCAGCGCGACGGCGTCGCCGAGATCCGGGCTCACCTCGACCGGGGCGGCGTCCTCCCAGGGCAGGGCCTCCGCCGTCGACTCAGCCGTGGCGAGGCCGAACGGCGAGACGGTCCACCACGGCTGCTTGAGAACGGCCGCGTGTGCCCGTACATCCGCAAGGCTTTTGAAAGCGACGGCGCCGACGTCGATCGGCGCCTGGCCGCCGACGGCGGCCGCCGCCCAGGACGCTTCGAGAAATTCATCGGAGGTACGGGTGAGGTCGTGCGCCCGGGTGCGGATCCGCTCGGGGTCGCACAGCAGCACGTGCGTGCCGGCCGGCATGCAGTCGATCAGCAGCTCCATGCTGTCGGTGCCGCGCAGCAGGGCCGGCGCCAGCGACTCCATGCCCTCGACCGGGATGCCCTCGGCCAGTTTGTCGAGGATCTCGGCCAGCTCCGGATGCTGGGCGGACAGCTCCCGGGCGCGCTCCCGCACGGCCGGGGTCAGCAGCAGCTCCCGGCAGGGCGGCGCCCACAGTCGCGGCACCTGGTCGATGGTGCGCTGGTCGGCGACCGCGAAGGTGCGGATCTCCTCCACCTCGTCGCCCCAGAACTCGACCCGGGACGGGTGCTCGTCGGTGGGCGGGAAGACGTCCAGGATGCCGCCACGGACCGCGAACTCGCCGCGCTTGGTGACCAGGTCGACCCGTGCGTACGCCATGCCGGACAGCCGCCGCGCGACATCCTCCAGCTCCGCCGCGCCGCCGCCGGTCAGCTCCACCGGCTCGAGGTCGCCGAGGCCCTTGAGCTGCGGCTGGAGCAGCGACCGGACCGGGGCCACGATGACCCGCAGCGGCGCGCCGCCGGGGTGGGCGAGCCGCCGCAGCACGGCGAGCCGGCGGCCGACCGTGTCGGAACGCGGCGACAGGCGCTCGTGCGGCAGCGTCTCCCAGGACGGGTAGACGGCGATCAGGGCCGGGTCGATCAGGCAGCCCAGGGCGTCGGCCAGGTCGTCGGCCTCGCGCGAGGTGGCGGTCACCGCGAGGACCGGCCGCTGCGCGCCGCCGACGTCGGCCGCGCCGGCCACGGTGGCCACCACGAACGGCCGGAGCGAGACCGGCGCGGTCAGGTCCAGTGAGTCCGAATCGACGAAGCCCTTGGCCGCCAGGTCACGCGCGCGGGCCAGACCGCGGTCGCGCAGGGCGGCGGGAATCAGACCGGAGAGTTGCATGGAGAAAACCCCCTGAGGGCACGACGAACGACCCCGGTCCGGATACGCGGGCGGGGGTGCGTCCCTCAGCTTAGTCCGACACAGGCCACCGGCCCGGCCCACGGGACCCTCGCCCGCAGGTCAGTGGTACCCCACCTGCGCACGGTCCCACGCCGGGCCATGAGACTCTTGACTCAATTCACCCCCTGACCGGGGTACGCCGATAACATCGGCGATGTCGGGACAGCGCCGTCCTGGAGCCATCCGAGCGAAGGAGCGCCCCGATGACAGAGCAGCCTGCCCAACTCGAGGAACGAGAGGGATCCGACGCCGCGCTACGTGCCGATATCCGTCGGATCGGCACGCTGCTCGGCCAGACGCTGGCCCGCCAGGAAGGGCGGCCACTGCTGGATCTGGTCGAGGAGATCCGGGCCCTGGTGCGGCAGGACGCCCCGGCGGCCGCCGACCGCCTCGCGGCGATGGACATCACCACCGGCACGAAGCTGGCCCGAGCATTCTCGACCTACTTCCACCTGGCCAACGTCACCGAGCAGGTGCACCGGTCCCGGGACCTGCGCCGCCGCCGCGCGGAGAACGGCGGCTGGCTGGACCAGGCGGCCAAGCGGATCGCCGAGAAGGGCGTCCCGGCCGACGAGATCGCCGCCGCGGCCCGCCGCCTCGCGATCCGCCCGGTCTTCACGGCCCACCCCACCGAGGCCTCCCGCCGGTCGATCCTGTCGAAGCTGCGCCAGGTCGCCGACTCGCTGGACGCCGAGTCGGCCGCCGCCGCGCTGTTCGGCGACACCGACACCACCACCTCCACCAAGCGTTTCGCCGAGCTGATCGACCTGCTCTGGCAGACCGACGAGCTGCGCCTGGACCGGCCGGACCCGACCGACGAGGCCCGCAACGCCGTCTACTACCTCAAGGACCTGTACGCGGAGGCCGCCCCGCAGGTGCTCGACGACCTGGCCGACACGCTGCGCCGCCTCGGTGTGGAGACCGCGCCCACCTCGCGGCCGCTCACCTTCGGCTCGTGGATCGGCGGCGACCGGGACGGCAACCCGTTCGTCACGCCGGCGGTCACCCGGGACGTGCTGCTCATCCAGCACGAGCACGGCATCCAGGCCACCGAGAAGGCGATGGACAAGCTGATCGACGAGCTGTCCGTCTCCCGGCGGCTGCGCGGCGTCTCCCTCGACCTGTCCGCCAGCCTGGCCCAGGACCTGGACAACCTGCCCGAGGTGGCGCAGCGGTTCCGCCGGGTCAACGCCGAGGAGCCGTACCGTCTGAAGGTCCGGGCGATCAAGGCGAAGCTGGCCAACACCCGGGCCCGGCTGGTCAACGGCACCCCGCACGTGCCCGGCCGCGACTACCTGGGCAGCGCCGAGCTCATCTCCGACCTGGAGCTGATGCGTGCCTCGCTGGCCCGCAACTCCGGGCAGCTGCCGGCCGTCGGCGTGGTCGCCACCGCGATCCGCAAGGCGTCCGCGTTCGGCATGCAGCTGGCCGTCCTCGACGTCCGCGAGCACGCCGAGAAGCACCACGAGGTGCTCCAGCAGATGTACTCGCAGGTCGGCGAGGTCGACGACTACGCCGCTCTGGACCGGGCCCAGCGCACCAAGCTGCTCGCCACCGAGCTGACCGGGCGGCGGCCGCTCTCCAGCGCCGACACCCCGCTCACCGACTCGGCGCGCAAGACCTTCGACGTGTTCCACACGATCCGGGAGTCGCAGGCGCGGTTCGGTGACGAGGTCGTCGAGTCGTACATCATCTCGATGACCCTCGGCGTCGACGACGTGCTGGCCGCTGCCCTGCTGGCCCGCGAGGCCGGCCTCGTCGACATCCACACCGGGCGGGCCCAGGTCGGCATCGTGCCGCTGCTGGAGACCCCGGCCGAGCTGGACGCCGGCGGTGACCTGCTGGACGAGATGCTCTCCACCCCGGCGTACCGGGAGATCGTCCGCGCCCGCGGCGACATCCAGGAGGTCATGCTCGGGTACTCGGACTCCAACAAGGAGGCCGGCATCACCACCAGCCAGTGGCGGATCCACAAGGCGCAGCGGTCGCTGCGTGACGTGGCGGCCCGGCACGGTGTGCGGCTGCGCCTCTTCCACGGCCGCGGTGGCACGGTCGGCCGGGGTGGCGGTCCCACCCACGAGGCGATCCTGGCCCAGCCGTACGGCACCCTGGACGGCGCGATCAAGGTGACCGAGCAGGGCGAGGTCATCTCCGACAAGTACATGATCCCGTCGCTGGCCCGGGAGAACCTGGAGCTGACCGTCGCGGCCGTGCTCCAGGCCACCCTGCTGCACACCACGCTCTCGGTCGACCCGGAGCGCCTCATCGTGTGGGACTCGGTGATGGACACCGCCTCGGACGCGGCGTTCACCCGGTACCGCTCACTCGTCGAGGACCCGGACCTGGCCGCCTACTTCTGGGCCGCCACCCCGACCGAACTGCTCGGCGCGCTGAACATCGGCTCCCGCCCGGCCAAGCGCCCCAACGCGGACGCCGGACTGAGCGGGCTGCGGGCCATCCCGTGGGTGTTCGGCTGGACCCAGACCCGGCAGATCGTCCCCGGCTGGTTCGGTGTCGGCACCGGCCTGGCCGCGGTCCGCGCCGCCGGCCTCGGCGCCGAACTCGACGCCATGCACGAGCATTGGCAGTTCTTCCGTACGTTCCTGTCGAACGTCGAGATGATGCTGGCCAAGACCGACCTGTCGATCGCCCGCCGCTACGTCGAGACCCTGGTCCCCGAGGAACTGCGCCCGATCTTCACGAAGATCGAGCAGGAGTACGCCCTGACCGTCCAGGAGGTCCTGGCGATCACCGGCGGCACCGAGATCCTGTCGAACCAGCCGGAGCTCTCCCGCACCCTGAGCGTCCGCGACACGTACCTGGAGCCGCTGCACCACCTCCAGGTCGCCCTGCTCCGCCAGTACCGCGACCTGAGCGACACCAGCCGCCAGATGCCGACCGCCCCGGGCGCCCGCCGCGGCCCGTCCGACTCGACGGCCCTGGAACGCGCCCTGCTCACCACGGTCAACGGCATCGCCGCCGGCATGCGCAACACCGGCTGATTCGCCACACACCTGGGAATGAGGCCGTCCGGCGATCGCCGGACGGCCTCTTCACTGTTGTTCCGGCGCCCACAGCGCACCACAGCGACAGGGCTTCATGGATAGGACGCCAAGAACTCCGCATTGGTGAGCCAGGTGCGGTACCAGTCGGCGAAGTTCATCGGGCTGCCGTCGGGGTTCTGTTCGGGCTGAAAGCCCTCACCGTCGGTCGTGTAATCGGTCCAGATCTGGCCACGGGAGGGTCCACTCACCACCAGGACCACCCACAGGGCACAGCCGAGATGGCACAGAAAGAGCAGACCGTGCCGGTGGGCCGGGTTATAGGCGAGCCGATCGTGCATCGCCCACCAAAGCTCCTCATCCCGGTCGATAGCCGGGCCGTCGAGCAGGCCGTCGAGCGGGTTGAAGCCACGGATGTGCCCGAACGGCCGGATCAGCGACTCCCGGTCGTGAGACGGGCCGCCATCGCTGTCCAACTCCCATCGACCGTCCACCCGGCGCAGTGGGAAGAGGCCATAGCCCGGGCCTGCGCCACCGCGGCCGGCTTCCAGCAGGAACCCGCGGTATTCTCCGGGAAGATCGACACCGAACTGCGACTCCACCTCGGCGAGTTCCGCGGCGGTCAGCGGCGGCGCCAACTCTCCGCTGCCCAAAGTTGCGCCCTTCCCGGCCAGTACTGCGAGTCGTGGCCGAACATCCGACCAGTCGATCTCCGGCACGGCCCGCGAGCCACCGACGTGGGCGGCGAACACCGGGCCGGTAGGCACCGTTCCGCCCCACTCCCACAGGGGCAGCAGCCCGGAGGGCTCGTCACTCGTCACGATCGGCCACAACCTGGAAGGCCGACGGATTCGTCAGATACAGGCGGGTTCCCCGTCGTACTAGATCCCCGCGGACAGTGACCGATCGCATCTCCTGATGCGCCCTCGTGGCCTGGGTATAGTCCCCATCCCCAAGGGGCATCCACACACGGCGTAGCCGGTCTTCCCCCTCTATCGTCCCAGCGACGCTGATCTCACCTGATCCGACTCCCTCCCGATGTAACCGCACGACATTGCCGACGATCAGGACTCCTTCATCGGCGACTCTCTCCCTCAGCTCTTGGGCAGCCGATGCCAGGACCGGCAGATGATCGCGTCGGAAGCGGATCGGTTCGAGAAGGGCGCGTGCGCGCAGGGGGCGCGCAATCGCGAGACGCATCGTCAGTTCGAAGGGATGGCCGGCCTCGCCGCCGAGACCTACCAGTGCCTCGCACAGGTTGGCACTGATTCCGCGTGGAACCGCATCAGTGAAGGCGTCCAGACCATTGCTGGAGATCAGAGCGTCGTTCGCCGCGTCGTTCGCGGCTCGCACGGCGTCGTAAAGCTTCAACGAGACTCTGCGTTCGAATGGCTCCGCGGGCTCGAGAGCGTCCGAAACGTCATCGTCGAACAGCGAGGGCTGTCCGGACAACCGGGGCGGGATCGGCGTGTGCACCGACAACACGAAACTGCCCTCGACCGGCGCGCCGATCGCGACCTCCCGTAGAAATCTCAAAACCTCGGCGGGCTTCCGAGCCGGTTGTACAGCACGCGGCTGCTCCGAACTGACCGCATATGCGGCGGCCACGACCAGGCTCCGCAGACTTTCGTAGGCTTGCACGCCGTCATCCAGGCCGATCAAACCTGGCCCATGATCAGCCGGGAACGTCCGGATCGAGTGCACATCCATCGAGACATCGGTGATGTCGGCGAGGACATCCAGTTCCGAGCGGTCCTCGGCGGAGGCGAGTACGGATAGCAGGTCACGTACTCGGGAGGGATAGTCCCGAAGAGCGGAGTCATGTGGCTGCAGCACCTCGAACTCATCGGAGCCGATCACCTTGACCCAGATGATGCCGCCCCTGTCGCGTTCGCGAATCGCCCAGGCTTTGGCGCGGAGGTACATCGCCAATTCGGAAGGTGACCTGGCGGCCAGCACGGCACGGTCGGTGATTCGGGCCTGGATCATTGCGCCGCCCTCTCCAGATCGCCGTCCAGTAGGTGCTGGAGAGTCGTCACGGTAAGCAGGTTCCGTAACGGGACCTCGACCACGACACTGCTCGGCTGCTCGTCACCTGTCGGCCGAATGTCCTGGTCCGCCAGCGAAAGCCAGTATGCGGCGGTGGACAGCGTCATGCTCTCATCCGTGCAGACCGCATACCGGGCGGCGTCGGTCGGCACCGACACCAAGGTCAGGAAGCGGGGTATCTGGAACCCTGGGCCGGCCAGGTGGTTGAAGTGCGTGACCGCATCCGATGGCGGATCTTCCCGTCTCTGATGTCAATCTCAGTCGCGGTTTTCACCTGCACCTCGATCTTGGGCGAACGAGTCGTGCCACGCGGGCCGGGGTACGCGATCTGCCAGTCGACCCCCTCAAGGTCCAGGTTCATCTTGGAGGTGGTGAAGCCGCCCGCGCACGCCATCGCATGGATGAACCCCTCTCCGTGCAGACCTTGGTGAACGTTTCTGTTCAACGCACTCCACCCTGAGAATCATCAACATAGCGTCAATAGACTAGTTGCCCTATGCCTATATAGGGAAGGGCCTCCCTCGCATGGTGGACATGCGGGAAAGGCCCTTCTACTCGGCGTCGTGCCGGGTCAGCTTGTCTCGCCGGCCAGGCTGAAGGAGCCGAGGCGGTTGATGGCGAAGACGGTGCCGGCGACGGTGAAGATCGCGCTCATCACGATGGCCGTGGTGAGGCTGACCGGGGTCTGCATCATGCCGTTCGGGGCGATCTTGTCGGTGATGGCGATGACGTACTGGCCGATGGCCAGGTTCTTGGTGCCGCTCACGAAGTTTCCGAGCAGGCCCTCCCAGACCAGGATGTAGACCAGGCCGACCAGTACCGGGCGGCGGCTGACCAGGCTGAACAGCAGGAACAGGGCGGAGTAGGCGAAGGCGCCGACGGTCGCGGCGACGGCCAGGGCGCCACCGAGCTTCGCCGAGCCGGCCAGGACGCCGGTGAGGAACAGGGGTACGGCCGAGACCACCGTGGTGACCGAGGCGGCCACCGCGTACTTCGCGAGGATGATGTCGCGGCGGGCCAGCGGCTTGGTGAGGATGTGCACGATCGTGCCGTCGTCGACCTCGGAGCCGAGGACGCCGGTGCCGACGATCAGGGCGACGACCGGCAGCACCACGGCGAGACCCAGCGCGACGATCACCGCCTGGCCCCACATGTCGGGCGACACGTCGTACATCCGGCAAAGGAGTGCCAGACCGACCAGCAGGATCGGCAGGGGCAGGAGCAGCAGTGCCCGGCGGCGGCCGAACAGGCCGCGCGCGGTGATGAAAGCGACCGTGGACATCAGCCCTCCAGCAGGTAGGAGAAGACGCTCTCCAGGGACTCGTCGGACGGCACCAGCTGGTGCAGGCGGATCCCCTGGTCGAGTGCGATGCGGGGCAGCACGCGGGTGAAGCTGCCGTAGTCGGAGGCGCGAACGGTCAGGCCGGTGGCCTCGATCTCGATGCCGGCGACCGACTTCTCGGCCATCAGCGCGACGGCCAGCCGGCGGTCGTCGGAGCTGCGTACGGCGAAGACGTGCGGCCGGTTGGTCATCAACCGGCGGATCTTGCGGTAGTCGCCGGAGGCGGCGAGCCGGCCCGCCACGATGACCTGGACCAGGCCGGCGACCTGCTCGACCTCCTCCAGGATGTGCGAGCTGAACAGGATGGTGTGGCCGCGGTCGCCGAGCGAGTGCAGCAGCTCCATCATGTGCATCCGCTGGCGCGGGTCCATGCCGTTGAACGGCTCGTCCAGCAGCAGCACGCGGGGCTCGTGGACCAGTGCGGCGGCGACCCGGGTGCGCTGGCGCATGCCCTTGGAGAACGTCTCGATGCGGCGCTCGGCGGCGCCGGTCATCTCGACGAGTTCCAGGGCCCGCTGGGCGGCGGCCTCCGGGTCCTTGAGCTTCTGCATCTTGGCGCAGGCGGTCACGAACTGGCGGGCGGTCAGGAAGCCGTGCACCGCCTCGCGCTCGGTGACCAGGCCCAGGTCGCGGTAGACGGCCGGGTTGCGCCAGGTGGGCTTGCCGTCGATGGTCACCATGCCCCGGGAGGGGGCGAGGAAGCCGGCCATCATGTGCAGCACGGTGGTCTTGCCGGCGCCGTTGGGCCCGAGCAGGCCGGTGACGCCGGGGTTGAGCGACATGGTGATGTCGTTGACCGCCACCACGTTGCCGTACCAGCGGGAGACGTTGACCAGGTCGACCACGCCGAGGGTGGCGGCGGGCGTCTCGGCCGGGAGCGTCTGGGTGGTCACAGCGAGGCCACCTTCCGGTAGCGGGCCAGCAGGATGAGGATGCAGGCGGCGATCAGGCAGACCGCCTCGATGCCGTAGACCGGGCCGAACCGGCCGATCTCAAGGTCGAATCGGCCGCCCATCCACTGTCCGACCCCGGCGAGCAGGGTCATCGGGCTGGCCAGGAAGGCCAGCTGGTTGGCGGTGGTGGAAGGCAGCGAGCCGAGCACGCCGACGATCGGGGTGGTCACCAGGAAGACCGCCACGATGCCGCCCGCCGCGAACGCCTGCTTGCCGGTGAAGGAGGCGACCAGCAGGCCGATGGCGGCGAACATCAGCGACCAGAGCAGGCTGTAGCCCAAGCCTGGCACCAGGTCGAGGACCTCGTTCCACACACCCTTGAAGCCGGTCTTGGTGGTGAACGCGGCGCCGAGGAACATGATGAACTGCGGCACGCCGAGCAACAGCCAGATCGCGCTGACCATGGCGGCGAACTTGGCCGAGACGTAGTCGGCGGCGCGCAGCGGCCGGCTGAAGTACAGCGGTAGCGTGCCGGCCCGCAGATCGCGGGAGACCAGCTGGGGCGCCACGATCGCGGTAAAGAAGATGATCAAGAAGCTCATCTGGCCGGCGAACTCGAGGTAGCTGAGCACCGACTCGCCGGTGACGGAGCGGACCGCGGCCACGATCACCGCGACCAGCAGCATGATGCCGAAGACCAGCCAGGGGAAGATCTTCGCCTTGGCGGAGCGGCCCAGCCCGTACGCGGCCCGCAGCCCGTGCACGTAGAGCGCCTGCTGCATGGCGAAGCGGCCCAGACGGGGTCCGTCGTACCGCTGGTATCCAATGTCATGGATGACGCCGGCCTCAGACATCGGCGGTCTCCTTCGTGGTGAAGAGCTCGGCGACGCGGTGCCGACGCTGGTCGAGGCGGTGCAGGTTGAGGTCGAGATCGGTGACCGCGTGGAGGATCCGGTCGTACGCCTCGTCCGACTCCAGGGACACGAGCAGCTGCCGGCCCTCACGGGTGACCGCCAGGCCGCGCTCGGCGAGGGCGGTGGCCAATTCGTCCGCACCGTCTGCGACCTCGACCGCCAGGATGTCGGACACCTCGGTCATCGAGGAGATCCGGTCGGCGCGCAGCAGGCGGCCGCCCTCGATCGCGATGAGCGAGTCGCAGATCCGCTCGACCTCGCCGAGCAGGTGCGAGCAGACCACCACGGAGATCCCGAACTCGGTGCCGATCCGGTGAACGAGGTTGAGCATCGCGTCGCGGCCGGCCGGGTCGAGGCCGTTGGTGGGTTCGTCGAGCAGCAGCAGGTCGGGGTCGTGCACGAGCGCCTGGGCCAGCTTGACCCGCTGCTTCATGCCGGTGGAGTACCCGCCGATCTGCCGGTAACGCTCCTCGTACAGGCCGACGTGCCGCAGCGCCTCGGAGGCGCGCTCCCGGGCGGCGGTCTTCGGCAGCCCGCTCATCCGGCCCAGGTGGGTGACGAACTCGGCGGCCGAGACGTCGGGCGGCAGGCAGTCGTTCTCCGGCATGTAGCCGACACGGGCGCGGACCCGGTCGGTCTGCGTGACGGGGTCGAGGTCGAAGACCCGGACGGTGCCGCCGCTGGGCGGCACCAGCCCCAACATGATTTTGATGAAGGTGCTCTTGCCGGCGCCGTTGGCGCCGACGAGCCCGATGACGCCGGCATCGACCGCGACGGTGAGGTCCGCGAGGGCGGTCACCCCGCCGCCGTACGTCTTGGTCAGCCCGTCCGTAACGATGATGGTCACGGGGTCAGCCTATGAAGGCGGCGCACCTCGATGGATCGGGAAAACCCCTGAGCCCCTCTCAGGGTCTCTCAGCCGGCTCTCAGTTTACCGACACCTGGAACACCGGGAGCCTGCCGAGACGACGGTACTCGCGCAGCGCGGCCGGGGTGCTGTCCACCGACGAGTCCTGGCCCTTGTGGTTGGCCGGGGTCTCGAAGTGCACCATCGCCTTGATGCCGGGGAAGCGGCCGATCTGCTGTCCCACCTCGCGATAGAACTCGGCCATGTGGCCCGGGTTGCGCTCGGAGAACCAGACGGCCCACTCGGCCACCATCAGCGGCTTGTCCGGGTGGCGCCCACGGACCCAGTTGTAGAAGCCGGGCCAGCCGGGTTTGCTCGCCGAACGGCGGTTGAGCAGCTCGTCGAAGTCGCCGTGGCCGTAGCCGGGGTCGCTGTAGGAGTAGGTGTCGAAGCCGATCCAGTCGACCACGTCGTCGCCCGGGTACATGTGCTGGAACCAGCTCTTGGTGGTGTGCGGGACGTAGGCCATGTGCACCAGAACGGTCACCACGTTGGTGGCGCCCTTGGCCCGCAGCCGCTTCACCACGTGCCGGAACATCGCCGCGTAGTCACGGGCCGTGTAGCCGGAGCCGACCCGCTCGCGTACCTGGTCCTCGGCCTCGTGGTGGATCGCGAAGAAGAACCGCTCCCGGAAGTTCTCCCGCAGGTGTTCGGCGAGACGGTCCAGGAATTCGTCGGTATGCCGGTCCCCGCGCGCGATCCGTGCCCAGGTGGTGGTCTCCGGCTTCCAGTTGAGCAGGAGGATCCGCTCGCGCCCGGGCTCGCGGGCGATCCGGATCTCCTGCTCGGTCGGGAACAGTTGACGGGTGCCCTTGTGGTACCCGTGGAACACCGCCTGATGCCGCCCGGTCTTGCGCTCGAACTCGTTGAGCGCCCACGAACCCTGTGCCTCGGTGTGCGCCCCCGGAGCCACGCCCCACAGGATCCCGCAGGTCGGCACCAGCCTCGCCCCGGTACGGCACGTCCGTTCCCGCCCCGACTCGGAACGGTGCCCGACCGGCACGATCCCGGGCCGCGGCCCGGCGGTGTCCGGGCCCGGCACGGGCTCCGGCGCGAGGTTGGACGGCGGCCCGGGCGGAACCGGCAGGGACGTGCCCGGCGCGGTGACGGCCGGGTCCACGACGACCGGAGGCCGGTACGGCGGCGGGGCGCCGAGCCGGTCGGCGCCTCCCGTCCACGCCCAGGAGAGCGTCACGGTCACGGACATCGTGAAGGCCGTGGTCAGTACGGCGAGGTGCAGTAGTCGGGATCGGGTCTGTCTCACAAAGGCCGAGTATCAGATGATCAAGCATGTTTGTCCAGTAACAAGCGGTTTTGTACTGAGATTGCTTTATATGGCTTTCGTACCGACTGAGGGAAGACCGAGATCCCGACTCGACCGGTTGGATCGAGGCTGCGAAACTGTCCCCCAAATACCTGCAGGGGGATTCGAAGTGAATGGTTCGGTACTGCCCGAGGACGTGCTCCGGGACGCTCCCTCCTTCACCCCGCGCCCCTACGAGCTGGCGGACCTCGAGTTGCTGCTCTCCGGCGCCTACGCGCCGCTGACCGGTTTCCTCGGCCGCGCCGACCTGGCCTCGCTGGCCCGCCGCGGCCGGCTGGCCGACGGCGCGTCCTGGCCGGTGCCGGTGACCTGCGAGATCCCCGGCGAGGTGGCGTCCGCGCTGGACCCGGCCGACCCGGCCCGGCGGACCCTGGTGCTCACCGACCCGGAGGGCGCCCCGGTCGCCGCCATCGAGGTGACCGACATGTGGCGGACCGGGGAGAACCGGTTCGGCATCGGCGGCCCGGTGCGCCGGATGGGTGACGGCGGCCACGGCCCGTTCCAGCGCCTGCGCCGCATGCCGGAGGAGGTCCGGGCACTGCTCCCACCGGGCCGGGTGCTCGGGGTGATCGCCGACCGGCCGCTGCACCGGCCGCAGCTCGCCCAGATCGCGCACGCCGCCCGTACCCTCGCGGCCCACCTGCTGATCCTCATCCCGGTGAGCGGGCCCGGCCCGGACGGCCTGCCGCCGGAGGCGCTGGTGCGCTCGATCTTCGCGGCCCGCGACCGGATGCCCCCGGCCACCGTGGTGGCGGTGCCGCTGCTCACCCGCGGCGACGAGATGCGCGACGCGCTGCTGCGCGCGCGGGTGGCCCGGGCGTACGGGGTGACGCACGTCCTGTCCACCGGTGATTCGCTGTCCGGCGCGGGCCTGCGGGTGCTGCTGCCGCGTGAGCTGGCCTACGACAACCGGGACGGCCAGTGGCGCTGGCGTGACGACATCCCGCCGCGCAACCGGCGCCTGGCGATGTCTCCGGCCGAGATCGACGACCTGCTGGACCGCGGTTTTCCGCTGCCCGAGTGGCACACCCCGCCGGCCGTCGCCAAGGAGCTGTCCCGGGTGCGGCCGCCGCGCCGGCAGCGCGGTCTGGTGGTCTTCTTCACCGGCCTGTCCGGCTCCGGCAAGTCGACCATCGCCCGGAACCTGGCCGACGCGCTCCGGGAGACCGGCGACCGGACCGTGACGCTGCTCGACGGCGACGTGGTCCGCCGTGAGCTGACCGCCGGGCTGGGCTTCAGCAAGGCCGACCGGGACCGCAACGTCCGCCGGATCGGCTGGGTCGCCGCCGAGGTGGGCCGGCACCGGGGCATGGCGGTGGCCTGCCCGATCGCGCCCTACGAGGCGGCCCGGGCGGCGGCCCGGAAGATGGCGGTGGAGGCCGGGGCCGGGTTCATCCTGGTGCACGTGGCCACGCCGCTGGAGGTGTGCGAGAGCCGGGACCGCAAGGGCCTGTACGCACGGGCCCGCGCCGGTCAACTGCGCGGGATGACCGGGATCGACGACCCGTACGAGGAGCCGACCGACGCCGAGCTGACCGTGGACACCACCACGATGACAGTTCCGGAGGCGGTCGAGATGGTCCTCGGTTACCTGGTCGAGAGCGGTTGGGTGGAGCCGAAACTCTCGTAGCCATCACTCACGGCGGGAGTGTGGCGTTGTCACTCTGGGGCGAAACGCCCAAAGCTGACACACACACTCCTCTCCCGGAAGGGCCGCCGAAGACTGATGGAACCGTCTCGCCCCTCGTCCGATCTCTCGCACTACCTGGGTGCCTTCCGCCGCCACTGGTGGATCGCCCTGGTGGCCACGGGTGCCGGCCTGGGCGGCGGCACGGTCCTGACACAGGCCATGCCACAGGTCTACGAGTCGTCGGCCTCGGTGCTGGTGGAGCCGGTCGGGCAGGACACCAACGCGCAGGGCGGCCGGACCAAGGGCGCGGTCAACCTGGACACCGAGGCGCAGCTCGTCGGCTCCGGTGCGGTCGCGGTCAAGGCGGCCACCCTGCTGCGCAGCGACCAGTCGCCGATCGAGCTGGCCAAGTCGGTGTCGGTGCAGGTGCCGGCGAACACCACGGTCCTGGTGATCACCTTCCGGTCGGACGATCCGCGGAAGGCGCAGGCCGGGTCGCACGCGTTCGCCGAGGCGTACCTGCGCAACCGGGAGGAGAGCGCCCGGGCCCAGCTGGACCGGCAGATCAAGTCGCTCAACCTCAAGGTGCGGCAGCTCACCACGGTGCTGGCCGGGATCAACGCGAAACTGGCGATCGCGGCCAAGGACAGCCCGATCGCCGGCAACCTGCAGAGCCTGCGGAACAACTCGCAGAACCAGCTGAACTCGCTGACCGGGCGGCTCAACGAGCTGACCACCACCATGGTCGGCGGCGGCAGCATCATCAGCGACTCCCGCCTGCCGGAGACACCGAGCAGTCCGAACACGCTGCTCAACGTGGGTACCGGCGGCATGCTCGGGCTGCTGCTCGGGCTGTCCCTGGCGTACCTGCGGGAGCGGTTCGACCGGCGGCTGGTCACCCCGAACGACGTACGGGACCGGGGCCGGGTGCCGGTGCTGGCCGCGCTGGACGAGCGCAGCACGCCGCACTTCGACGACGTCCTCCAGCCGTACGGGCCGGGCGGGCGGGTCTTCAACCGGCTGCGCAACGAGGTGCTGGCCAGCCTGGGCGAGCGCGACCAGATCATCGTGGTGACCGGAACCAGCCGGGGTTCGGCCAGCACCCTGGTCGCCGCGAACCTGGCGGCGGCGCTCGCGCGTACCGGAAGTGAAGTCGTTCTGATCGGCGCGCACCTGCCGGACAGCGTGATCGATGCCGCGCCGCTGGCGCGGATGTTCGGGGTGTCGGCCATGCCCGGCCTCTCCGACCTGCTCGCCGGACGGGTCGGCCTGCCCCGCGCCCTGCAACGGACGCCGCGGATCCCGTCGCTGCGGGTGATCACCACCGGCGGCACGGCCACCGCGGCCGGGCTGATGCAGTCGCAACGGCTCCGGGACACCCTCCAGGCACTGCGCAAGCAGAGCGGGTACGTGGTCATCGAGGCCCCGTCGACCAGCAGCAGCGCCGACGCGCAGAGCCTGGCGAGCCTGGCCGACGCGGCGATCCTGGCGGTGGAGCTGCACCGGTCCCAGCGCCCGGCCCTGCTCGACGCCACCGACCAGCTCCAGCGGGTGGGCACCCGGCTGCTCGGCGCCGTGGTGCTGCCGCGGCTCACCGTGACGCGCCCGAGCGAGCAGGCCGAGCCGGCCGTCTCCCTGCCGGTGCCGGACGCCGGGGACGCGCCGTTGGAGGGCCCGACCCAGCAGCTGTCCTTCGCCGGCCGGCAGCGCCCGGGTGGCACCGAGAACCAGGACGCCACCGCGATCATCGACCTCTCCAGCGCGGGCGCCGCGGACGGCGACGACAAGTGACAGCGGTCGCGGCGGTAGCGCACGCCGGGACCGCGCCTGAGATCTCCCCCAAGAGCCGCTCGCTGCCGTCCTGGCCGGTGGCCGGCATCCTGCTGCTCTATCCGCTGTGGTGGGCGCTCGGCCTGGGCGTGCTGATCTTCCCGATGATGGCCGCGCCGATGGTGTTCCTGCTGCTTCGCCGGCGCTCGGCGGGCCGCCCGGTGCGGTTGCCACCCGGCTTCGTCTGGTGGGTGATCTTCCTGGCCGCGGTGGTGATCAGCATCGCCGCGCTGGGCGCGGACCCGCCCGGCACGGTTCCGGAACGCGCGGGCGAGCGGTTGGTCGCCGTCGTCTACAAGCTTTCGATGTACGGGTCTCTCACGGTCCTTCTGGTGTACGCCGGCAATCTGACCGACGCCGAGCTGTCCCGCCGCCGGCTGGTCCGCCTGCTGGGCGGGATGTTCGTGCTGACCGTGCTGGGCGGGCTGCTCGGCATGGTGGCCGGGAACTTCGAGTTCACCTCGCCGGTGGAGTGGCTGCTGCCCTCCGGGGTGCGCAACAAGGGTTTCGTACGGTCGCTGGTGCACCCGTACGCCGCACAGATCATGGACCTGGTCGGGGGCGAGAAGCCGCGCCCGGCCGCACCCTGGGGTTACACGAACACCTGGGGCAACAACTTCTGCCTGCTGGCGCCGTGGCTCGTGGTGGCCGCGTGGGCCAGTCACCGTACCGGCCGCAGAGCGCTGGCCGTGCTCTGCCTGGCGGTGTCGGTGGTGCCCGCGGTGGCGTCGCTCAACCGTGGCCTGTGGATCGGCGTCGGGTTGCTGCTGGTCTACGTGGCGGTGCGTCACGTGATGGCCGGCCGGCTCTGGATCCTGGTGCTGCTGCCCCTGCTGGGCGCCACGCTGACGGTGGCGCTGACCGCCACCCCGCTGGGCACGACGGTGCAGGCGCGGCTGGACAACGGCAAGTCCAACGGGGTCCGGTCGTTCCTCGTCGACAAGGCCCTGGACGGTTTCACCGGGTCGCCGGTGATCGGGTACGGCGGCACCCGCGACACCCTGGGCGGGCGCAACTCGATCGCGGTCGGCGAGAGCGCCGGCTGCGAGCGGTGCGGCAACTTCACGGTGGGTGGCAACGGCCAGCTCTGGCAGCTGCTCTACGCGCACGGCGCGGCCGGCACGGTGGGATATCTCGGCTTCTTCGGGTACGGGCTGTGGCGGTTCCGCCGGGACCGCACCCCGATCGGGATCGCCGGGAGCGCCGCGCTCGTCTCCTCCTTCTCCGCGATGCTCTGGTACAACTCGCTGGTCACCCCTCTGGCCTTCATGGTTCTGGCATATGCGCTGCTCTGGCGCAACTGGATCGAGGGGAACACCGATTGAGCCCAGTTAGAACGGCTCCCGCTGAGTTGACGGCCGGGGACGCGGCGTTGCGGACGCAGTACCTGACCGAGGTGATGCACCTGCTCTACCCCGCGCCCTGCCGAACCGACGGCACGCCCGGTCCCCTGGTCACCGAGTACCTGGTCGTTCCGAACGCGCACCGGCCCCGGCTGCTGGTCCCGACGCACTCGCCCGTGATCGCGGCGGCCGCCGTGCGCCGCTACGCCGAGCCGCAGAGCCGGATGGCCCGGCTCAAGCGGGGCGCCGTGGTCGCCGCGGTGCACGCGCGGGCCACCGGCCTGGTGTTCCGGGACCGGATCCGGGTGACCGGCCCGCTGTCGGCCGGCATCGACGGCTACCTGAGCGAGGCGCTGCGCCGGGATCTCGCGATCAGCATCCACATCGGCCCGGCGCGGGCCAACCGCAAGCCGGTGCTGCAACTTCTCGGCCCGGACGGCGACACCTTCGCCTTCGGCAAGCTGGGCACCGGCCCGCTGACCCGCCGGCTGGTGAAGGCGGAGACGGCGGCGCTGACCACGCTCGGCAGCAGCGGCCTGACCAAGCTGACCGTGCCACGGGTGATGCACGCCGGGCAGTGGCGGGGCATGCAGGTGCTGGTCCAGTCGGCGCTGCCGGTCTGGCTGCCGCGGGCGTCGCTCAGCCTGCGGCGGCTCACCGCGGCCATGATCGACGTCGCGGGCTGCCGCGGCTACACGACCGGGCCGCTCACCGGCAGCGGGTACTGGCAGGACCTCCAGGCACGGCTCGCGACGGTCGCCGACCGGCCGGAGGGTGCGGGACTGGCCGCCGCCGTGGACGTGCTGGCCGCGCACAGCGGCGAGACGACGATGCGGTACGGCGCCTGGCACGGCGACTGGGCCCCCTGGAACATGGCGAACCTGGCCGACACCCTGCTCGTGTGGGACTGGGAGCGGTTCGCCACCGGGGTGCCGCTCGGCTTCGACGCCATCCATCACGAGCTGCAGAAACGTATCCAGTCCACCGGCGACGCCCGGGCCGCGGTCGAGGCGACCGTGCACCGGGCCGACGAACTGCTCGCCCCGTTCGGGGTGACGCCGGTGGCCCGCGAGATCACCGCCCTGCTCTACCTGGTCGACCTCGCCGTTCGTTACCTGACCGACAGGCAGGCCGAGGCGGGCGCCCGGCTTGGCGTGCTCGGGACCTGGCTGCTGCCGGTGCTGATCCGGCGCGTGGAGGAGCTGTAGAACCATGCACGTACGCAATCTGCCCGCACCGGTGAAGCGGGTCGTGCACCTGGGCTCCCGGTCCTTCGGACGGCTCACCGCGGAGAGCCGGATGCTGCCCTCGTTCCTGATCTGCGGGGGGCAGCGCTGCGGCACCACGTCGCTCTACCGCGCGCTGGCCGCGCACCCGGTCGTGCTGAAGGCGGTGCTGCACAAGGGTGTGCACTACTTCGACACGTCCTACCAGCGCGGGCCGGAGTGGTACCGCGGCCACTTCCCGACGCTGCGCAGCGCCGAGCGGATCGCCGAACGGCACGGGGTACGCGCGCAGACCTTCGAGTCCAGTCCGTACTACATGTACCACCCGCAGGCGGCCGCCCGGATCGCCCACGACCTGCCCTACGCCAAGCTCGTGGTGCTGGTCCGGGACCCGGTGGAACGCGCCTACTCGCAGCACCACCACGAGGTGGCCCGGGCCTACGAGTCGGAGCGGGACTTCGGCGCGGCCCTGGCCCTGGAGCCGGCCCGGCTGCACCGTCAGGAGGAACGGCTCACCCTCGACCCGTCCTACTACAGCTTCGCCCACCAGCATCACGCGTACCGGTCCCGTGGCGAGTACGCCCGCTACCTGAGCGTGGTGGCCCAGCATGTGGGCCGGGAGCGGATCCACGTGGTGGAGAGCGAGCGCTTCTTCAGCGACCCGGAGCCGGTCTACGACGAGGTCTGCGCCTTCCTCGGGCTGCCCTCCGGGCTGGAGCGGCCCACCTTCGAGCAGCACAACGCCCGCCCCCGGCAGGCCGACATGGATCCCGGGCTGCGCCGCGACCTGTACGCCTACTACCAGCCGCACGACGAGGCGCTGGCCGGCTGGCTGGGGCACACCCCGGTCTGGCGCCGCCGGTGACGGCAACGACCGCACAGGCGGATCCGCGCGGCACCACCCGGGACACGGCCCGCGGCGGGCTGGCCAACATGGCCGGCTCGGCGCTGGCCGGCGGCACCGGTGTGGTGGTCACCTGGATCGTGGCCCGGGCACTCGGCGCCGAGCAAGCCGGTGCGTTCTTCGCCGCCACGGCCGCGTTCGTGCTGGTATGCGGGCTGGCCAAGCTCGGCACCCAGACCGGGCTGGTGTACTGGCCGGCCCGGCTGCGCAGCACCGGGCAGGACCATCTGCTGGGCGCCTGCCTGCGCGCCGGCATCCCGCCGGTGGCCGGGTTCTCGCTGCTCCTGGGCGTGGCGATGTGGCTGGCCGCGCCGGCGATCGCGCGCCTCACCGCGGGCGAGGCGCCGGAGGTGGTCGCCGGGCACACCGCCGGGCTCCGGGTGCTGGCCGTCTTCGTCCCGCTCCAGGCGCTCACCGACGTGCTGCTCACCGTGACGCGCGGCTACCGGAGCATGCGGCCGACCGTGCTGCTGGACCGGGTGCTGCGCAGCGGGCTGCAACTGCTCGCGGTCGGCGCGGCGGGGGTGGCGGCGCTCTGGGTCACGGCCTCGCTGCCGGTCTTCGCGCTGGCCTGGGCCGCACCGTATCTACCGGTGGCGATCCTGGCCGCGGTGGCCGCGCGTCGCGCGTACGCCTCGGGCCGGACGAGGGTGAGCACCGACCGGGGTGAGCGTCGCCGCGTGCGCCGGGAGTTCTGGGTCTTCACCGCCCCGCGGGCGGTGGCCGCGGTCGCCCAGCTCGCGTTGCAGCGGGTGGACGTGCTGCTGGTGGCGGCGCTGGGCGGGCTGGCGCCGGCGGCCGTCTACGCGGTGGCCGGCCGGTTCGTGGTGCTGATCCAGTTCGCGAACCAGGGTCTGTCGCAGTCGGTGCAGCCGCGTCTGGCCGAGACGCTGAGCACCGGTGACCTGGCCGCCGCGAAACGGCTCTACCAGATCGCGACCGGCTGGCTGGTCCTGGTGACCTGGCCGATCAGCCTGACGGTGATGGCGCTCGCGCCCTGGTATCTGCGGCTGTTCGGCGACGGGTACGCCTCCGGCGCCCCGGTGGTGCGGGTGCTGGCCGCCGCGATGCTGGTGGCGACCGGCTGCGGGATGGTCGACATGGTCCTGGCGATGGCCGGCCGCACCTCGCTGAACCTCGGCAACGTGCTGATCGCGCTGACCGTGACGATCGGCCTGGACGTGTGGCTGATCCCGCGCTGGGGCGCGCTGGGGGCGGCGGCCGGGCTGGCCGGGGCGATGGTGGTGAACAACCTGCTTCCGCTGGCCCAGGTCCACCGGAGCACCGGTCTGCACCCGTTCGGCCGGGGGACGCTCACGGCGGCGCTCCTGGCCCTCGTCTGTTTCGGATTCATCCAGTTTTTCCCGGCGGCCATCGTGATCGCCGTCCCGGCGTACGCCGCGGGGGCGTGGCTGCTACGCGGACCGTTGATGCTCGGCGCATTCAGGAGGAAGAGTTGACCAGCGATTACACAGGGGTGTTCCAGGACACCGAGGCGGTCGAGAAGTACGAGACCGTGACGTACGCCCCGGACAGCTACGCGTCGCGGATCAACGACCGCCAGCGGGACTACCTGCGCGCCCTGGTGCGCCGCGAGTTCCCCGAGCATCCACCGGTCCAGCACGACTTCGCCTGCGGCACCGGGCGGGCCGTCCGGGCGCTGCACGGCCTGGTCCGGGAGGCGCACGGGTACGACACGTCGGCCGAGATGATGTCGAAGGCCGCCGAGGTGGGGTCGCGGGCCTACTGGCACCTGGTTCCCCAGGAGGGTCCGGTGCCGCAGCCGGTGGCGGCCGGCTTCCCGGCGATCGTCACGATCTTCCGGCTGCTGCTCAACGTCGACGAGGGGGTCCGGGACCGGGCCCTGGCCTTCGCCGCCAAGGTGCTGCCGCACCGCGGATCCGGGCTGCTCGTGGTGGAGAACCACGGCAACGCCGGATCTGTCCGGCACCTGCGGGCCCGGCGGCACAGCGGGGAACGCTGGTTCGCCGAGCTCTCCCACGATGAGGTGGGGCGGCTGCTGGCCCGGCACGGTTTCGAGATCGTCGAGCGGCGCGGCTTCTCGATGCTCACGCCGTCGCTGCACGACCACCGGGTGGCCCGGCTCGCCGACGCGGCGGCACGACGGATGCCGGGCAGCGACGCGTACGCGGTGAACGTCCTCTACACCGCCCGGCGGCTCCATGCGTAGCGGGCTGATCGCCACCGCCCTCGTGCTCCTGCTGCTCGGGGGCTGCTTCTCGGGCGACCGGGAGGAGCCCGTCCCGACGCCGTCACCCGACCTGAGCAGCCCACCGCGGGCGGTCGCCATCAACCGGGGCCCGTTCCAGGCCGGGCCCTTCGAGGCGCCCCAGCGCGGCGCCTACCTCGGGGCGTGGATCAAGCCGGACGAGCTGACCCAGGTGGGCCGGCTCGCCGCGGTCGGCGCCCTGGAGCAGTCGCTGGGCCGGAAACTGCACTTCATCAACACGTACCGCCGGTTCGAGCAGATGATGGGCACCCCCTCGGACGCGGCGTTCCTCGCCGACGGCGCCAAGCTGATGATCAGCTGGGCCACCGGGGACAACCGGTCCATCCTGGCCGGGGAGCACGACGAGCTGATCCGCGAGCAGGCCCGGGCGATCCGGAAGATCAAGGACCCGGTGATGCTGCGGATGCGCTGGGAGATGGACCGGCCCAACCTGCGGGCCACCATGTGGTCCGGCGAGGACTACATCGCGGCCTGGCGGTACGTCCGGAAGATCTTCCGCGAGGAGAAGGCCGACAACGTCTCCTGGGTGTGGTGCCCGACCGCCGAGGGCTTCATCCGGGGCGACGCGCCGGCCTTCTACCCCGGCGACGACCAGGTGGACTGGACGTGTGTGGACGTCTACGCCGGTTTCGAGTTCCAGCCGATCGGCACGCTGATGGGGCCCTTCCTGGAGTGGGCCGCCCAGCGTCCGAAACCGATCGTGATCGGCGAGTTCGGCGTGGCCAAGGCCTGGGGGTCGGAGGGCCGGGCCGCCTGGCTCAAGGACGCCGAGCGCACCTTCAAGGTGAACAAGCAGATCAAGGCCGTCGCCTACTTCGAGTCCGATCCCGACGGGAACGGGCCGAACCAGCAGTTCCAGCTCGCCGGGGACGAGCGGGCCTTCAAGGCGTTCCTGCGGCTGGTCCGGGACCCGTACTTCAATCCCTGATCCGCTCGAGGAACTCCAGCCGGTTGCCGTGCCCGTCGGCCGAGTAGAGCCGCCGGTGACCCGGGAAGTGGGGATCCCACTCGACCGGGTGCCCGGCGGCTGCCAGCCGCTCGGCCAGCGCGTCCAGGCCGTCGATCAGCACACCCGGATGCGACTTGAGCGCCGGCACGAAGTCCGGGACCACGCTGAGATGCGTCTCCCAGCCGCCCGCCCGGAACCAGCAGCCACCGCGCGCGGCCAGCACCGGCGGTTTCACGACCTCGGCCATGCCGAGGACGCCGCTGTAGAAGGCCCGGGCCACGCCCTCGCCACCCGGTGGGATCAGCAGCTGCACATGGTGCAGGTCATCGATGCGAAAACCCATGATCCGATCTTAACCGTACGAGCGTACGGTTTGCCAGCCCGGAAAAGTGTCGTACGTGTGTTCCATAGTGAGCTCAGCCAGTTCGGGCCGAGCCACGGGGGTGTCACCGATGTCCTACCTCGACGACTTCTTCGAGGAGCAGAGCGAGATCATCGAGCGGTTCGGGTGGGCCGTGGTGCACGTCCTGCCGGGTGAGGACGATCCGGCCGAGACCGTCCCCTTCGCATACACGGTGGGCCTGACCGGATACGGCTATCCCGAGCTCACCATCGCCGGCGTGTCCCCGGAGATCGGCCACCAGCTGCTCAACGAGGTGGCCGGGCGGGTCCGCGACGAGGGTCTCCAGCTGCGCCACGGTCACCGCATCCGCGGCCTCATCACCGGCCAGGAGGTGCGGGTCGTGGGCGGCGAGATCCGGGCCGAGCTGTTCCCCGGCGCCGCCCTGATGCGCTACGGCGACGACCGGGTGCGGTTGCTGCAGCTCGCCTGGCCCGACCCGGGCGACCGTTTCCCCTGGCAGAGCGGTTACGACGCGGCGGGCTTCCCACAGCCGACGCTGGGCGTGCCCCTCACCCGGGCCGGCCGCCGTTGCGCCGCCTTCCGCGGGGTCCCGGGCAGCGCCCGCCGCCGGCGAGCGCCCCGCTCCCGGCGCGACTCCCCCGGCGGCGAGGGCGGCAACCTCCGTCCCTGACGATCAGCGACGACCGGCCCAGCGCGGGGCCCAGGCCAGGAGGCGCAGGGCGTAGGGGGCGTCGCGGCGGAGGTAACGGCCGGCCAGGCGGCGCGGTTCGACGCCGAGGCGGTGGACCCACTCCAGGCCGCTGCGCTGCATCCAGAGCGGGGCGCGCCCGAGGTCGCCGG
Organism: Actinoplanes hulinensis; assembly: GCF_019429605.1. Lineage (NCBI taxonomy): Bacteria > Bacillati > Actinomycetota > Actinomycetes > Micromonosporales > Micromonosporaceae > Actinoplanes > Actinoplanes hulinensis. The sequence goes on from NZ_JAHXZI010000001.1 coordinate 452,176, forward strand.
CGACGAAGTTGACCGCGGCGCCGCAGCCGACGAACCAGGTCCGGGGCAGGTCACCGCGGAGGCGCTCGATGACGTCCTCCTGCTTGGGGAAGCCCAGGCCGACGAAGACCAGATCCGGTTCGGCGGCGATCACCTTCGCACAGAAGTCGGCGTAGGTGCTCTCGTCGAGTTCGAAGCCGTAGTCGGGGCTGATCGTGCCGGCGATCCGCAGACCGGGGCACGCGGCGGTGAGCCGGGCGGCCGCCCGGGCCGCGCCTCCTCCGGCGGGGGCCGGGGTTCCGCCGACCACGAAGACGGAGCGGCTGTCGCGGCCGAGGCCCTCGGAGAGGGACCAGATCAGGCTGCTGCCGGCCACCCGCTCGGGGAGCGGGGCGCCACCGAGGCGGCTCGCCCAGATCAGTGGCATGCCGTCGGCGACGATGAGGTCGGCGTCGTCGAGGTGGCGCCGGACGGCCGGGTCGGCGGCGGCGCGGCGAAGGATGTCGATGTTCGGGGTGACGATGCGGCCACCGCGGCCGTGGGCGAGAGCGTCCCGGACAACGGCCACGACCTCGTCCTCGGTAATGCGGTCGATACCGGTGCCATCTAGGTGCACACGGTCGAAAGCCTCGATAGTCACCTAACGCCTCCTTCTGCCTGTTTCACTCGTTACCTGAGCGAAACGAGCGAAGGCGAGCCAAAGTGGCACAAGTGCTTTTTCTGGGCGGATTCGGACGTAGTGGGACAACACTCGTCGAACGCCTGCTCGGCGAACTGCCCGGGATGTGCGCTCTCGGCGAGGTCGTTCATCTCTGGCAACGCGACATCCGAGACGACGAGCGGTGCGGCTGCGGCGCCCGGTTCTCCGGCTGCGCGTTCTGGCGGCGCGTCGGCGACCTGGCCTTCAACGGCTGGGCGAACGTCGATGTCGACCGGGTCCACAAGCTCCGCGACGCGGTCGAGCGAACCCGGCACATCCCGCGCCTCGCCTCGGCCACCACCGCCACCGACGAGGTCCGCGAGTACGCCTCCTACTACGCCCGGGTCTACGCCGCGGCGGCCGAGGTGTCCGGCGCCCGGATGGTGATCGACTCCTCCAAGCACTCGGCACTGGCCCACGTGCTGCGCTGGGCGGACGACCTGGACCTGCGCGTGGTGCACGTGGTGCGGGACGCGCGCGGGGTGGCGTACTCCTGGACCAAGACGGTGAGCCGGCCGGAGACCGACGGCGCCGACCAGATGACCCGCTACTCCCCGGGCCGCTCGGCGGTGCTGTGGAACGCGCACAACGCCGCGTTCGGCCTGCTGGCCCGCCGGGGCGTGCCGGTGTACCGGATCCGCTACGAGGAGTTCCTCACCGACCCGCGGGCCGGTCTGATCCGCCTGGCCGACTTCGCGGGCCTCCCCCTGCACCCGGAAGACCTGGACTTCCTCCGGACCGAACACGCCGACCTGCGGGCCGGGCACAGCGCGGCGGGCAATCCGATGCGCTTCACCGTCGGCCGGCTGGCGCTGCGCCGCGACGACGCCTGGGTCCGCGCCCTGCCCAGCACCCAGCGCCGCCTGGTGGGCGCGGTCTGCGGGCCGCTGCTGCGGGCGTACGGCTACCCGCTGAACATCGCTTCGGAGGCATGATGAACTGGCCGTCGGTCGGGGTCGTGATCCCCACCCGGAACCGCCCCGAGCTGGTCCGCCGCGCGATCGCCGCGGTGCGCGGGCAGCGCTACCCGGGCGACCTCAAGGTCGTCGTGGTGTACGACCAGACCGAGCCGGACTATCTGCTGGCGTCCACCGACGGCGTACCGGTGCTGGTCCTGACGAACTGGCGGGCCGCCGGTCTGGCCGGCGCCCGCAACACCGGGCTGATGGCGCTGGACACCGAGCTGATGGCGTTCTGCGACGACGACGACCAGTGGCTGCCGGACAAGCTGCGCCGTCAGGTGGCGGCGCTGCTCGCGGAGCCGTCGGCCGAGTTCGCCACGTGTGCGATCGAGGTCGAGTACGAGGGCCGCCGCACCCCGCGACTGGCCGGCCGCAGCCGGGTGACGGTGGAGGACCTGGCCCGGTCCCGGATGGCGATGCTGCACTCGTCGTCGTTCCTGCTGCGCCGGGAGGCGCTGGCCGAGGACGCGATCGGGATGGTCGCCGAGGACGCGCCGGGCAGTCAGAACGAGGATTGGGACCTTTTGCTAAGGGCGGCCCGCCGGAGTCCGATCGTTCATTTGGACGAGCCGTTGGTCCGGGTGCTCTGGGGGCGGACCTCGCAGTACGCGTACGAGTACGCCACCAAGATCTCGTCGCTGCGCTGGATGATGCGGCGGCACCCGGAGATCAGCGGCTGCGGTCCGGGGGCGGCCCGGGTGTACGGACAGCTGGCCTGCTGGTCGGCGGCGTCCGGTAACCGGGGCGCGGCCTGGCGCTACAGCAAGGAGGCGGTCCGGGCCAACTGGCGCGAACCGCGAACCGCGATCGCGCTGGCCGCGATGACCGGAGCGGTGAAGGTGGAGAACGTGCTGTCGGCCCTGCACAAACGCGGCCGGGGTATCTGAACTCACCCTTTCGAACCGACCCGATCACGGGGTACTGTTCGAGTGTGTTCGAATTAGTTCGGTCCAACTGATGTTGGCTCAGCAGAGACAGGCCGCGATCCTCGACCGGGTCCGCGCCACCGGCGGCGTCCGGGTCACCGAGCTCGCCGCGGAGTACGGCGTCTCCGACATGACGATCCGTCGTGACCTGGAGGCCCTCGCCGACCGTGGTTTGCTGGCGAAGGTACATGGTGGAGCGACGACCGTCAGTCCCGGTTCGGCGCACGAGCCCGGCTTCGCCGCCAAGTCGGTGCGCCAGCGCGGGGAGAAGACGGCGATCGCCATGCGGGCGGCCGCCATGGTCTCCCCCGGCGACGCCATCGCCCTGTCCGCCGGCACCACCACGGCGGAGCTGGCCCAGCGCCTCGTCGATGTGCCGAGCCTGACCGTGGTGACCAACTCGATCCCGGTCGCCGACGTGTTCTACCGCGCCGGCCGCCCGGATCAGACGGTCGTGCTCACCGGCGGCACCCGGACCCCGTCGGACGCGCTGGTCGGCCCGGTGGCGGTGGCCGCCATCGGCACCCTGCACCTGGACATGCTGTTCCTCGGTGTGCACGGGATGAGCGAGCGCGCCGGATACACCACCCCCAACCTCATGGAGGCCGACGTCAACCGGGCCCTGGTGGAGGCCGCCGAGCGCCTGGTGGTGCTCGCCGACCACACCAAGTGGGGCACCGTCGGCATCTCCTCGATCGTGCCGTTGGCCCGCGCCGACGTGCTGATCACCGACGACGGCCTGGAGGCCGGCGCCCGTGACCTCCTCACGGAAACAGTTCCCGAACTCGTGGTGGTGAATCCCCAATGACCCCGACCCGATCGGCCGTCCGGCTCTCCGACGGCCGCGAGCTGATCTACTTCGACGAGGCCCCCGGCAGCGGCCGGTCCGGGTACCCGGACACCCGTCAGCTGCCGCCGCCCCCGCCGGCCTCGCAGTTGCGCCACGACCCGCTGACCGATGAGTGGGTCGCGATCGCCGCGCACCGCAACACCCGGACCTTCCTGCCGCCGTCGGACGCCTGCCCGCTGTGCCCGACCACCGAGCGGTTCGCCAGCGAGATCCCGGCGCCCAGCTACGACGTGGTGGTCTTCGAGAACCAGTTCCCGTCGTTCTCCGACCGGATCGTGCCGGACGAGCTGACCCAGGTGACCGACATGGTCCCGGTCCGGCCGGGCCACGGCCGGTGCGAGGTGGTCTGCTTCACCAGTGACCACGACAGCGCCTTCGGCTCGCTTCCGCCCGCGCGCGTTCGTACCGTGATCGATGCTCTCGCCGACCGGACCGCCGAGCTGTCCGCGCTGCCCGAGGTGGCACAGGTGTTCCCGTTCGAGAACCGGGGTGTCGAGATCGGCGTGACCCTGCACCACCCGCACGGCCAGATCTACGCCTACCCGACGGTGACCCCGAAGACCGCGGCCTACCTGCGGGCCGCGAAACGGCACTTCGAGAAGACCGGGCGCAATCTGTACGCCGACGTCCTCGCCGCCGAGCAGGAGGCGAAGGTCCGGGTGGTGGCGTCCAACGAACACTGGACGGCGTATGTGCCGGCCGCCGCCCGCTGGCCGTTCGAGGTGCACCTGGCCCCGCACCGGCAGGTCCCCGATCTGCCGGCGCTGACCGATGCCGAGCGCGACGCGTTCGGTCCGCTCTACCTGGACCTGCTGCGCCGCTTCGACGGGCTGTTCGGCAAGCCGATGCCGTACATCTCGGCCTGGCACCAGGCGGTCACCGGCGAGGGCCGCGAGCTGGGCTATCTGCACCTGCAGCTGTTCAGCATCCGGCGGGCCGCGGACAAGCTGAAGTTCCTGGCCGGGTCGGAGTCGGCGATGGGCGCGTTCGTCAACGACATCGTCCCGGAGGCCGCGGCGCAGCGGCTGCGCGACATCTGACACGACGGTGGGGAGGCCCGGGACAAGGCCTCCCCACCGTTCAACGAGCCGCGCGGGTTACCGGTTACTGCCCGTAGTAGGCCTCCTTCATGATCCGTTCGAGATCGGCCAGCATCGGCATCCGCGGGTTGGCCGGCGCGCACTGGTCCAGGTAGGCGTTCATGGCCTGCTGCGGCAGCGCGTCCAGGAACTCCTTCTCGTCCACGCCGGCGTCCTGGAAGGACGACGGGATGCCGACGGCCGCGCGCAACCGCTCGACGGCCTGGGCGTAGGACTCGACGCCCTGCTCCGGGGTGCCGGCGGGTAGGCCCAGGTGCCGGGCGATGTCCTGGAAACGCTCGGGGGCGATGTACCGCTCGTACTTCGGCCAGCTGTTCAGCTTCGACGGCACGGTGCCGTTGTGCCGGATCACGTGCGGCAGCAGAATCGCGTTGGTCCGGCCGTGCGCCACGTGGAAGCTGGCGCCCAGGGTGTGCGCCATGGCGTGCACGATGCCGAGGAACGCATTGCCGAACGACATGCCGGCGATCGTCCCGGCGTTGTGCATCTTCTCCCGTGCGACCGGGTCCTCGGGGCCGGCGGAGACCGCCCGCTCCAGGTTGCCGAAGATCAGCTTGATGGCGTGCAGGGCGAGGCCGTCGGTGAAGTCGCTGGCGTAGACCGAGACGTACGCCTCGGTGGCGTGGGTCAGCGCGTCGAAGCCGCTGTCCGCGGTGACCACCGGCGGCAGATCCTTGGTCAGGTGCGGGTCGATGATCGCCACGCTCGGGGTGAGCGCGTAGTCGGCCAGCGGGTACTTCTGCCCGGTCGCGGTGTCGGTGATCACGGCGAACGGGGTGACCTCGGCGCCGGTGCCGGAGGTGGTCGGCACGCAGACCAGCTTGGCCAGACCGCCCAGGGCCGGGAACTTGAAGGCCCGCTTGCGGACGTCGAAGAACTTCTCCTTCATGTCCGCGAAGTCGACGTCCGGGTGCTCGTAGAGCAGCCACATCACCTTCGCGGCGTCCATCGGTGAGCCGCCGCCGAGCGCGATGATCGTGTCCGGCCGGAAGGAGCGCATCAGAGCCGCGCCGGTCTGCACCGTCTCGATGCTGGGTTCCGGCTCGACGCCGTCGATCACCTGGATGGTCACCGGCTCCGGGCGCCGGCGCAGCACGTTGCTGATCCGGTCGACGTACCCGAGCCTGGTCATGGTGTGGTCGGTGACGATGGTGACCCGGGAGACGTCGGGCATGTCCCGGAAGTACCGGATGGCGTGCGGCTCGAAGTACATCTTGGCCGGCACCTTGAACCACTGCATGTTGTTCGTCCTACGGCCGATGCGCTTGATGTTGAGCAGGTTGAGGGCGGACACGTTGTCGGAGACCGAGGTGTGCCCGTAGCTGCCGCAGCCCAGGGTGAGCGAGGGGCGGAAGCCGTTGTAGATGTCGCCGATGCCGCCCTGTGAGGCGGGCGCGTTCCAGATGATCCGGACCGCCTTCATCCGCTTGCCGAACCGCTCCGACAGGCCGGCGTCCCTGGCGTGCACGACCGCGCTGTGCCCGAGCCCGTGGAACTCGACCATCTGCTCGGCGTACCGGATGCCCTGCTCCTCGTCGTCGGCCCTGAGCACGGCCAGCACCGGGCAGAGCTTCTCCCGGCTCAGCGGCTCGGCCGAACCGACCTCGCCGATCTCGGCGAGCAGCACCGAGGTGTCGGCCGGGATGGAGAATCCGGCCTGCTCGGCGATCCAGGCCGCGGACCGGCCCACCACGGCGGCGTTCAGTTTCCGCCCGTCCGGGAAGATGAAGTCCCGCAGCAGCCGCGTCTCGTCCTCGGTCGCCAGGTGGGCGTGCAGCCGCCGGAACTCCGCGAGCGCCTGCCCGGCGACCGGGGCGTCCAGGACGACGGCCTGCTCGGAGGCGCAGATCATGCCGTTGTCGAAGGTCTTCGACAGCACGATGTCGTGGACGGCGCGGACCACGTCGGCGGACGCGTGAACGTACGCCGGAACGTTGCCGGCGCCGACGCCGAGGGCCGGCTTGCCGGTCGAGTAGGCGGCCCGGACCATCGCGTTGCCGCCGGTGGCCAGGACCGTGGCGACGCCCGGGTGGTTCATCAGGGCCGAGGTGGCCTGGATGGAGGGCTGCTCGACCCACTGGACACAGTGCTCCGGTGCGCCGGCCGCGATCGCCGCGTCCCGGACCACCCGCGCCGCCTCGGCACTGCACCGCTGGGCGTTCGGGTGGAAGGCGAAGACGATCGGGTTGCGGGTCTTCAGCGCGAGCAGCGCCTTGAAGATGGTGGTGGAGGTGGGGTTGGTCACCGGCGTCACGGCGCAGACCACACCGACCGGGTCGGCGATCTCGGTGATGCCGTTGATGTCGTCGCGGTGGATGATCCCGACCGTACGCATACCGGCCATGCTGTTCGTGACGTGCTCACAGGCGAAGATGTTCTTGACGGCCTTGTCCTCGAACACACCCCGCCCGGTCTCCTCGACCGCCGACCTGGCCAACTCGCCATGCTTGTCCAGCGCGGCCACGGAGGCCTTGCCGACGATGTGGTCGACCTGCTCCTGGGTGAAGTCCGCGTAGTCGGCGAGGGCCTTCTCCGCGTGACGCACCAGCAGATCGATCGTCGCCTCCAGCTCGCTCACGATCCTCTTCCCCTCGCTCGGGTCAGCGGGGATCCATCCCCGCCTCCTTCATCCTTGGCGTGGCGGGAATCGATGTACGCGGCGTGAAGGCCCGTTCTGAAAGGACGAAGGTCCCGCCGGCACGGTGGCCGGCGGGACCTTCGAGGTGTTACCGCTGGAGTCAGGCGGCGAGCTTGCGCGCCAGGTTCTCGTCCAGAGCGTTCATGAACTCGTCGGTGGACAGCCACGGGGCGTCGCGGCCGATCAGCAGCGCGAGGTCCTTGGTCATCTGGCCACTCTCGACGGTCTCGATGCAGACACGCTCGAGCTTCTGGGCGAACTCGGTCACCTCGGGGGTGCCGTCCAGCTTGCCGCGGTGCTTGAGGCCGCCGGTCCAGGCGAAGATCGAGGCGATCGGGTTGGTCGAGGTCTTCTCGCCCTTCTGCCACTGCCGGTAGTGCCGGGTGACGGTGCCGTGGGCCGCCTCGGCCTCGACGGTCTGGCCGTCCGGGGTCATCAGCACGCTGGTCATCAGACCGAGCGAGCCGAAGCCCTGGGCCACCGTGTCGGACTGCACGTCACCGTCGTAGTTCTTGCAGGCCCAGACGTAGCCACCCTCCCACTTCAGGGCGGCGGCGACCATGTCGTCGATCAGCCGGTGCTCGTAGGTGAGACCGGCCTCCTTGAACTGGTCCGCGAACTCGGTCTCGAAGATCTCCGCGAACAGGTCCTTGAAACGCCCGTCGTAGGCCTTCAGGATCGTGTTCTTGGTGGAGAGGTAGACCGGGTAGTTACGGGCCAGGCCGTACCGGAACGAGGCCCGCGCGAAGTCACGGATCGACTCGTCGAAGTTGTACATCGCCATGCCGACGCCACCGGCCGGGAAGTCCGCGACGTGGAATTCCAGCGGCTCGGAGCCGTCCTCCGGCGTGAAGGTGACGGTGAACTTGCCGGCCTTCGGCGCGACGAAGTCGGTCGCCTTGTACTGGTCACCGTGGGCGTGACGGCCGATGATGATCGGCTTGGTCCAGCTCGGTACCAGCCGGGGTACGTTGCTCATGATGATCGGCTCGCGGAAGACCACGCCGCCGAGGATGTTGCGGATCGTGCCGTTCGGCGACCGCCACATCTTCTTCAGGCCGAACTCCTCGACCCGCGCCTCGTCCGGGGTGATCGTGGCGCACTTGACGCCCACACCGTGCCGCTTGATGGCGTTGGCCGAGTCGATCGTCACCTGGTCGTCGGTCTCGTCCCGGTACTGGATCGACAGGTCGTAGTACTCGAGGTTCACATCGAGGTACGGCAGGATCAGCTGCTCACGAATCTGCTTCCAGATGATCCGGGTCATCTCGTCGCCGTCGATCTCAACGACCGGGTTCTTGACCTTGATTTTCGCCATCGGCCGGCGCTCCTCTCCCGAAACACACGCTTAGCAGTACGAGCGTACTGCCCGCTCCCCGTAGATCGCCGGGCGGCCCCGTTCCGGCGGTCCCCTCTACCATCCCAGGCCGGGACGAATCGGTACGCCGATCCGCGCCACCGCTGCTCACCGGGCAGATCGGTGACGGTGCTCACCCATTAACATCGAGCGATGCCCAACGCCCGTCCCCGAAACCGGAGAGCCGGACGACGGTTCCAGACCGTAAAGACCAGGCCGAGCCGCGCGCAGGGCCTGGCGAAGCCGCCGCCGGAACCCGAACCGGCGCCGAAATCCACCGGCCTCTTCATGCTCCAGGCGTTCGGCTGGCTGGTCGCGGCCGCGGCGTACCTGGGGGTCATGGCGGCGGGCGAGATCACCGCGCGAAACTACGCCGAGGGCGCCCGCCAGATCACCGGCGGCCGGGCCGGGGGCATGGCCTTCGCCGGCTGGCTGATCATCGTCGCACTGTTCGCCCTGGCCTGGGCACTCATCCTGCTGCTCCGCAGAAAAGCCGCCAAACCGGCACGGTACGCCGTGGCCGTGGCCGCCGCCCTGCTACTGCCGACGGTCTTCGTGCTGTTCCCGTACAGCGGCAACTACGTGGCGGACCTGGTCGGTGGCGCGGGTGGCTCCGCCTTCATCACCGGGCTGCGGTTCGGCGCCTGGGCCGGGGTCGTCCCGTTCCTCGCGGTGCCGTTGGTGCTGTCCAGCCAGCGATTGAAGGACCGGTTCGGCGACGAGGCGGTCAGGTGGGTCACCACCGTGCTCACCGCTGTCTTCGTGGTCACGATGCTGGCCCTGGCCGTCGCGTAGAGACGACGAAGGCCGGGGCGCACCGCCCCGGCCCACGTCAGCGAAGTCGCTTACTCGCTCAGCGAAATCTTAGAGGTGCGCGACGTCCGCCTGCTTGGCGCGGACCGCCTCGGCGGCCTCCTTCAGGCCGGCCAGCTCGCTCTCGGTGAGCTTGTCCTCGACGACCTTCTTGATGCCCTGCGCGCCCAGCTCGGCCTCGACGCCCAGGTAGACGCCGGAGATGCCGTACTCACCGTCGACCCAGGCACAGACCGGCATGACCACGCCGGAGTCCTCGGCGACGGCCTTGGCCATGCGGGCCGCGGCCGCCGACGGGGCGTAGTACGCCGAGCCCGTCTTCAGCAGCGCGACCACCTCGGCGCCACCGTTACGGGTACGAACGACCAGCTCCTCGATCTTGTCGGCCGGCAGCAGGTCGGACAGCGGCTTGCCGTCGACGGTGCAGCGCGACGGAACCGGCACCATGGTGTCGCCGTGCGAGCCCAGGGTCAGCGCCTTGACGCTGGACACCGGGACGTTCAGCTCCTCGGCGATGAAGTTGGTGAACCGGGCGGTGTCGAGCACGCCGGCCTGGCCGAAGACCTGGTTCCGGGGGAACTCGGTGGCGAGCTGGGCCAGCGCGGTCATCTCGTCGACCGGGTTGGACACCACGATGACGACGGCGTTCGGCGCGTACTTCTTGATGTTCTCGGCGACCTGCCGAACGATCTTCGCGTTGACCTCGAGCAGGTCCATCCGGCTCATGCCCGGCTTACGCGGCAGACCGGCGGTCACGACGACCACGTCGGAGCCCGCGATGGCCTCGTAGCCCTCGCCGTTCGGGCCGGTGCTGACGCCGACGACCTTCGTCTCGAAGCCCTCGATCGACCGGGACTGGTTGATGTCGAGCGCGAGACCCGCCGGCTTTCCGTCGATGATGTCGGTGAGAACCACCGTCTCGAAGATGTCGTACTCGGCGAGACGCTGCGCGGTCGTGGACCCGTAGAAACCGGCGCCTACGACGGTTACCTTCTTGCCCATAGCTCTGCTCTCCCAGTGTCCGGGCGAATTTTCGCGACCGTATCAGCCGGTTAACGGACGATTACCAGCCGGTCGGCTGAACGGGAGATAAGCCACCTCAGCCGACCCTGCCAGCAATGTGATCAGTGGTAGAAGTGCCGCGTCCCGGTCAGGTAGACAGTCAGGCCGGCCTTCTCGGCGGCCTCGATCACCAGGTTGTCACGGATCGAGCCACCGGGCTGGACCACCGCCCTGATTCCCGCCTCGATCAGCACCTCGAGACCGTCCGGGAACGGGAAGAACGCGTCGGAGGCCGCCACGCTGCCCTGGGCCCGCTCGGCGCCGGCCCGGGAGACGGCCAGCTTCGCCGAGTCGACCCGGTTGACCTGCCCCATGCCGACGCCGACGGTCGCGCCGTCCGACGCCAGCAGGATGGCGTTGCTCTTCACGCTGCGGATCGCCCGCCACGCGAACACCAGGTCCGCCAACTGCCCGGCCGAAGCCGGCGCGCCGGTCGCGAGGGTCCAGTTCGCCGGGTCGTCGCCGTCGGCGTCGATCCGGTCCGCCGACTGCACCAGCACGCCGCCGCCCACCTGCTTGATCTCGGTGGCCGGGGGGTTCCAGGCCGGGGCGACCAGGACCCGCAGATTCTTCTTCTCGCGGAACAGTTCCAGGGCCTCGGCCTCATAGGAGGGCGCCACGACGACCTCGGTGAAGATCTCGCCGAGCTGCCGGGCGAGCTCCGCGGTCACCTCGCGGTTGACCGCCACCACGCCGCCGAAGGCCGACACCGGGTCGCACGCGTGCGCCTTGCGGTGCGCCTCGGCCACATCCGCCCCGACCGCGATCCCGCACGGGTTGGCGTGCTTGATGATCGCCACGCACGGCTCGGTGAAGTCGTTGGCGCTACGCCAGGCGGCGTCCGCGTCGACGTAGTTGTTGTAGGACATCTCCTTGCCGTGCAGCTGCTCGGCCTGGGCCAGGCCGGCGGGCGCCTCCGGGTCCAGGTAGAGCGCGGCCCGCTGATGCGGGTTCTCCCCGTAGCGAAGCGTGTTCTCCCGCCTCAGCGCGAGCCCGGTGAACTCCGGCCACTCATTTTCCGCCAGCGTCGAGGCACACCAGTTGGCGACGGCCACGTCGTACTCCGCGATGTCCGCGAAAGCGCGAGCCGCGAGCAGCCTACGTTGCGTCAGCGTGAAGCCGCCGTCCTTCACCGCCTCCAGCACCAGGGGGTACGCGGAAACGGCCGTGACGACCGCGACGGAGGCGTGGTTCTTGGCCGCGGCCCGGACCATGGCCGGCCCACCGATGTCGATCTTCGCGATGCACTCCTCCTCGCCCGCACCCGAGGCGACCGTCTCGGTGAACGGGTAGAGGTTGCTGATCAGCAGGTCGAACGGCTCGATGCCGTGCTCGGCCAGCTCGCTCACGTGGCTCTCCAGCCGCATGTCGGCGAGCAGCCCACCGTGGACACGCGGGTGCAGCGTCTTGACCCGGTCGCTGAGGATCTCCGGGAAGCCGGTCAGCTGCTCGACCCGGGTGACCGGGACACCGGCCGCCTCCACGGTCGACGCGGTCGACCCGGTCGAGACGATCTCTACCCCGGCGGCGTGCAGCGCCTGCGCCAGCTCGACGATGCCGTCCTTGTACCAGACGCTCAGCAGCGCCCGCTTGATCGGACGACGACCCTCTGTGGAGGTCACGGAATCCGTACCTTTCTGTCCTCTATGGTCCAGCCCTCACGGACCAGGCGGCCGACGAAGTCGACCAGCTGGGCCCGCTCGGCCACCTTGATGCGCTCGGTGAGCGTGTCCTCCGTGTCGTCGTCGAGCACGGGGACCACGGTCTGGGCGATGATCGGCCCGGTGTCGACACCGGCGTCCACGAAGAAGAGCGTCGCGCCGGCCACCTTCACCCCGTACGCCAGCGCGTCCCGCGGACCGTGGATGCCGGGGAAGGCCGGCAGCAGCGCGTTGTGGGTGTTGATGTACCGGTCGCCGAACGCGTCCAGGAACTGTTTGCCGACCAGCTTCAGGAAGCCGGCCGAGATCACCAGATCCGGGCGGTGGCCGGCGACGTGCCCGGTCAGTGCGGCGTCCCAGTCGTCCCGGGTCGCGTAGGCCTTCACCGAGTCCACGAAGGTGGGAATTCCGGCGGCCGCGGCGTGGTCCAGGCCGGCGATCCCGTCCCGGTCGGCGCCGACGGCGACCACGGTGGCGCCGTACGCCGGGTCGGCTGTCGCTTCGAGGAGAGCCTGCAGGTTGCTGCCCGATCCGGAGATGAGGACGACCAGGCGGGCGGGCGCGGGGTCAGTCACCTGTGCACCCTATCGTCGCGCGGGACCATCCCCGACAACGGGGCGTTTCCCGGGCGGGATCGGTCACTCCTGCGTTAAGCTGCGACGACTTGGGCATCCGTACCGATCATTGGTCGCACGCCGGATCCGGAGGACCGAAGCATGAGCACTCCCCCGCCCTATTACGGACCACCTGGCGGCATGCCGCCGTCCGGTGCCGACAACAACCAGGGCCTGATCGCCATGATCCTGGGCATCGTCTCGATCCCGGCGCTCTGCTGCTTCTATCTCGGGGTGCCGCTCGCCATCGCGGCGATCGTCCTGGGTTTCCTCGGCAAGCAGAAGGCCGAACAGGGCCGGGCCACCAACCGCGGGCAGGCCATCGCGGGCATCGCCTGCGGTGGCGCCGCACTGGTCCTGACCGTGGTGTTCGTGATCCTGGGCCTGGTCCTGCAGGACTTCAACCCGCAGGACTTCCAGAACTTCTAGGACCGGCGGAAGAACGCCCTGGTGGCGACGGCTCCGAGGGTGACCGAGACGGCCACCACGAGGGCCGCGACGAGGCCGGTCTGGACCGGGTCCGGCCCGATCCGGGCCAGCCGCCCGGAGCCGACCGCACCGCCGGAGAGCCAGGCCAGCACACCCAGGGCGACCCCGGCGACCGGGCCGGCGAACAGGCCCGACGTCACCAGCAGCGACCAGCGTGGCTCGACGACGGCGGCGGAGCCCTTGCCGGCCCGCCGGGCGGCCCGCCACGCGCTGTCCCGGCCGAACCGCAGCCGCTGGGTGAGCGCCCAGCCGGCCACCGTCCCGGCGATCACCGGACAGGCCAGCAGCAGGGTGCCGATCGACCCGACCGGGCCCTCCGGGAGCCCGGCGACCAGCGGCAGCATCGGCGGCGGCCCGACCGCCACCTCGGTGAGCCGGACGATGGTGCCGGTGCCCAGCGCGAAGCCGGGGCCGAGCAGGTAGGCGGCCGCCCAGATCGAGACGTTCACCGCGTACCCGATGCTGATCAGGGTGATGCCGGCCTGGCCGGCCACGCCGGTCTGGTAGCCGGCGATGATGTCCGCCGCCTGCGCTCCGCCGAGCGCGACCGCGAGCCCGCCGGCGGCCGCTCCGGCGGCGAGGATCAGGAACGCCGCGACCACACCGGACCGCAGACCGTGCCGGATCGCGGGTGGCGCCCGGCGCGCCAGGACCGAGATCGCGTCGGTGCCGCGCAGCGCCCCGACCAGCGATCCGAGGACGCCGAGGGCGAGGAAACGCGACGCGGCCACACCGGTGGAGACCTCCGTGCCGCGGCCGTCCACCAGGATCGCGGCAAGGGCTCCGACCAGGGCGTACGCGCAGCCGACCACCACCGCGACGAGGAGCGCCCGGGGAAACGAACCGGTTCGCCTGGCCCCGATCGCCCGGGTCACGTGCAGCCCGGCCCGGTTGAGCCGCCAGAGCACGAAACCGGTGAGCGCCAGCGGGGCGAGCGCGAGCGGCCCGATCGAGGTCCCGATCGGCACCCCGTGCCCGAGCATCCACCCGGCCAGCCCGGCGTGCGCGGCGCCGGCCAGCCCGCCGGAGCCCTCCAGGGTGCGGGCCAGGCCGATCACGGCGGCCACCGGGAGGTAGGTCAGCAGGGCCGCCCACAGCGTGGCGAAGAGGGCCGCGACCGGCAGCGGGGCGCGCCGCCCGGGGGTGGGCCGGCGCTGGGTGGGCACCCGGACCGTCTCCCGGCGCCCGAGCATCTCCTCGTCGAGCACCACGGTGTCGCGCCGGCAGTCATCGGTGCCGATCGTCTCGGTGATCCGCTCGGCGGGGGCCTCCCGCTCGACGGCGGCGGTGTCCCGCACCACGGACTGGAGCGCCTCGGCGACCGCGAACGGGTCCTCCGAGCCGCCGGGCCGGTCGGGTGTGCTGGACATCGCGCCTACTTTTCCATGCCGATGCCAGAGCGGCGATACAGATACGGCGGCGGGGGGGGGGGGGGGGGCGGGGGGGGACCCACGCCCCGGGCCGCGGCGCCGACCGTGCACAGGC
>NZ_JAHXZI010000001.1:466821-488833 GCF_019429605.1 Actinoplanes hulinensis
CGCCCCTCCTGTTCCCGGCCGCTGCCCGCGCGGCGATACAGATACGGCGGCGCGCCGCCGATCGGGTCTCTTCCCGATCGGCGGCGCGCCGTGTGCACAGAAGTGCTCAGCTCAGAATGTCGCGCATGAGCTGGGCGGTCTCGGACGGCGTCTTGCCGACCTTGACGCCGGCCGCCTCGAGCGCGACCTTCTTGGCGTCGGCGGTGCCGGCCGACCCGGAGATGATGGCGCCGGCGTGGCCCATCGTCTTCCCGGGCGGCGCGGTGAAGCCGGCGATGTAGCCGACCACCGGCTTGGTGACGTTGGCCTTGATGAACTCGGCGGCCCGCTCCTCGGCGTCGCCACCGATCTCACCGATCATGACGATCGCGTCGGTCTCCGGGTCCTCCTGGAAGGCCCTCAGCGCGTCGATGTGGGTGGTGCCGATGATCGGGTCACCGCCGATGCCGACCGCCGTGGAGAAGCCGAACTCGCGCAGCTCGTACATCAGCTGGTAGGTCAGCGTGCCGCTCTTGCTGACCAGGCCGATCCGGCCCTGCGGGGTGATGTCGGCCGGGATGATGCCGGCGTTGGAGGCGCCGGGCGACGCGATGCCGGGGCAGTTCGGGCCGATGATCCGGGTCTTCTCGCCCTTGGCCACGTTGTACGCCCAGAACGCCGCCGAGTCCTGCACCGGCACGCCCTCGGTGATCACCACGGCGAGCGGGATCTCGGCGTCGATCGCCTCGACGACCGCGGCCTTGGTGAACGCCGGCGGTACGAAGATGACCGATACGTCGGCGCCGGTCGCGGCGATGGCCTCGGCCACGGTGGCGAAGACGGGCAGCTCGGTGCCGTCGAAGTCCACCTTGGTGCCGGCCTTGCGCGGGTTGACGCCACCGACCACCTGGGTGCCCGCGGCGAGCATCCGCTTGGTGTGCTTGGAGCCCTCACCACCGGTGATGCCCTGGACGATGACCTTGGAGTCCTTGGTGAGCCAGATCGCCATTAGTTCACTTCCCCGCAGCCGCGAGCTCGGCGGCGCGCTGGGCCGCTCCGTCCATCGTGTCGACCCGCTCGACCAGCGGGTTGTTGGCGCCGTCCAGGATGGCGCGGCCGGCCTCGGCGTTGTTGCCGTCGAGGCGGACGACCAGCGGCTTGGTGACGGTCTCGCCGCGCTCGGCGAGCAGGGCGAGCGCCTGGACGATGCCGTTGGCCACCGCGTCGCAGGCGGTGATGCCGCCGAAGACGTTGACGAAGACGGACTTCACGGCCGGGTCACCGAGGACGATCTCCAGGCCGTTCGCCATCACCTGGGCGCTCGCGCCACCGCCGATGTCGAGGAAGTTGGCCGGTTTGACGCCACCGTGGCTCTCGCCCGCGTACGCCACCACGTCCAGGGTCGACATGACCAGGCCGGCGCCGTTACCGATGATGCCGACCTCACCGTCGAGCTTGACGTAGTTGAGGTTCTTCTCCTTGGCGGCCTGCTCCAGCGGGTCGACCGCGGACTTGTCCTCCAGGGCCTCGTGGTCGGGGTGCCGGAAGCCGGCGTTCTCGTCCAGCGTGACCTTGGCGTCCAGCGCCAGCACCCGGCCATCGCCCACCTTGGCGAGCGGGTTGACCTCGACCAGCGTGGCGTCCTCGGCGACGAACGCCGCCCACAGCTTCACCGCGATGTCGACGACCTGGTCGGCGACCTCGGCCGGGAACTTGGCGGCGGTCACGATCTCGCGCGCCTTCGCCTCGTCCACGCCCTTGCTCGCGTCGATCGCGATCTTGGCGACCCGCTCCGGGTCCTCCTCGGCGACCGTCTCGATCTCCATACCGCCGGCGACGCTGGCGATGCAGAGGAACGTCCGGTTGGCCCGGTCCAGCAGGTAGGAGAAGTAGTACTCCTCCTTGATGTCGGCCGTCTCGGCCAGCATCACCTTGTGGACCGTGTGGCCCTTGATGTCCATGCCCAGGATGTCGGTCGCACGGGCCTCGGCCTCGTCCGGCCCGTCGGCCAGCTTGACGCCACCGGCCTTACCACGGCCACCGACCTTGACCTGCGCCTTGACGACGACCTTGCCGCCCAGCCGCTCGGCGATCGCCCGGGCCTCCTGCGGGGTCTCGGCGACGCCGCCGCCCAGCACGGGCAGCCCGTGCCGTTCGAACAGGTCGCGCCCCTGATACTCGAACAGGTCCACGTGTCTCCTTTCGCTCGCGACGCCAAGCGCCGGCAAGCCGCACCGTTGCGTCCCGACCTGTGTGCGCGGCGCAGCGCAGCGCGCCGCCAGCGTGAGGATCGTCCGGCCCATCCGCATCTGCGAAACGGCCTTCATCCGCAGACTAGCGACCTGAGCGGCCTCCGTTGGCGCGCGGGTGCACGGTGTGCAAGACCACACACCGGAGTGGCGAAAGCGCAGGCCGGGGCCGCTGTGGCCACCGCGCACAGTGTGTATACGGAGAACTCACCATCCGACGGTGGCCGATGTGGTGGCGAATCTCGCGGCCGTCCTCTGATGGAGCGACCGTGCCGGAGGCCCGCGCCGAAAAAGTCACGCATGCGCGCGTAACCCGCTTGGAAGGGGGTCGTTGAGTCAGGTGTCGGAGCGCCACGGCGCCCGCACGGAAAGCGGCCGATGCCCTGTCGGTCGAGGGGTGGCGGCGGGGCATCGCGCATAGAGGGGCCGGACGTGTGAGGGGTGCGTCCGGCCTCTCCCTATGCGCCCGGCCCGTTCAGCAGCCTATTCAGGCGACCGGCGCCGCCACATTGGCGCGAACCCATTCGACGATGGATTCGAGTGACGCACCCGGAGTGAATAGGCCGGCTACCCCGAGTGATTGCAATTCCGTGATGTCATCCTCGGGAATGATGCCGCCACCGAATACCACGATGTCGGCGGCGTCACGCTCCGCCAACAGTTCCAGCACTCTGCGGAACAGTGTCATGTGCGCGCCGGAGAGGACGGACAGGCCGATGCCGTCGGCGTCCTCCTGAATCGCGGTCTCCACGATCTGCTCGGGCGTCTGGTGCAGCCCCGTGTAGATCACTTCCATACCGGCGTCGCGCAGCGCCCGCGCGATCACCTTGGCCCCGCGGTCGTGTCCGTCCAGCCCGGGCTTCGCCACGACGACCCTGATCCGTGCTTGCATGCTGACCCCTCCGGGCTCTCCGACCCCGGCGTCCGGCCGCAGCGCGGACTTCCTTCCGTGGTCACCTGAACGAACGGTAACCCGGGACGCCTGGCCGGGGTAGCCGCTGGACCCGACCAGGGGACCGGGGGAATAGTTGAGTGGGTCACATTACTTTCTGCCATCCAAGCAATTACGGAGGGTTGACTTAACGCGCGGCCGTAAAGCTCATCAATTCGGACAATAGATGATCAATACCGACCGCTAACTGTCACGAAATTGGCGCTGCGACTTGTGACCCGGCTGCCGTTTCGTTACCGTGGCGACGGCTGTCACACAGGTTTCCCCCACAACGACAGCCCGGCCGGACCACTGTTCAACCCAATTTCCTGGGGTTTGAACTTGCCGCGCCGCCGCAATGCCACTGACGGAGGATCCTTCGTGCGCCAGCGCTTGTCGTCTGAGCCCGATCGCTATCGCGGCCGGCGCCGCGTACCGACACCTCCGCGCAGCCGCTACGCCGTCGTCGTCACCTCAGCCTTCGTCGGCGCGGGAGTCGTGGCCTTCGGTGCGGCCTCCAACCTCCCGGACGCCAAGGCGGTGAGCCCGGACGTCCTCCAGGGCCTCAAGACGCAGCAGGTCGCGGCCGACGCCCTGGAGAGCCGTTCGGACGGCGGCGCCGCGTCCCGTGGGGAGAACCGCGAGGCCGCCGGCACCGAGCTCAGCGCCGAAGAGGCCGCCAGGGACATCTACCTGCTGCCGCTCGACGAGTACGAGTTCACCTCGGCGTACGGTGTCCGGTTCGGCAAGCTGCACGCCGGCATCGACCTGGCCGCCCCGGAGGGCACGCCGTACAAGGCGGTGCACGGGGGCACGGTGACCGCGGCCGGCTACAGCGGCGGCTACGGCTACTCGGTCACGATCCGGCAGGACGACGGCACCGAGATCATCTACGCCCACTCCCGCCGCGTGGTGGTCGAGAAGGGCGAGCAGGTCAAGGCCGGTCAGGTCATCGGCGAGGTGGGCAACACCGGATATTCGTACGGCACCCACCTGCACCTCGAGGTGCACGTCAAGGGCACGCCGACCGACCCGATCACCTTCCTCCAGGACCGGGGCGTCGACATCAAGCTCCAGATGGAGAACGTCTACGCCGGCCTGGCCGCGGCCGCCGCCTCCTGATCTTTTCGCAACCCTCCCGGTTGCGGCTTCGGAGAACTCCGCCAATCCCCTTCAGGGCCCAGCGCCCCGTCCGACAGGTACGTGACAGCGAACGTCACGGCAGTCGGAGGGGTCATCCGCGTGGGGCAGCATTCGTCATCGGGCCGGACCGGGCGACATCGGCAGGAGAACCTCCGCCGTCACCGCGCGCCCGTGCTCCCCGCGATGTTCGCCTCCCGCAGCCGCACGGCTCTCACGATGACCGCGCTGGGCGCGACCCTGGCCACCGGGATCGGCGCCGCGGGCATGTCCGCCGCGGCGTCCACCGGCGCCGTCTCCGACCCGCCCGCGACCGTGCACCCCACGACCGCGCATGCCACGGTTACCCAGCCGGTCGTGTCATCCTCCAGCGACCAGGCGCCCCGGCTCGGCCCGGCCTCGGGCGCTGAGGGCCCGGTCGGCGCCCCGGTCCGCCTCAAGGCCCGCCCGCTGCCGAAGCGGCAGTGGGTCGACCCGCTCCCGTCGGCGACGGTGACCTCCTGCTTCGGGCAGCGCTGGGGCCGTCTGCACGCCGGGGTCGACCTGGCCGCGGCGCACGGCGCCCCGGTGGTGGCCGCGGGCGCCGGCACCGTCGTCTCGGCCGGCCCCAACGGCGGCTACGGCAACGCGATCCTGATCGACCACGGCAACGGTTACCTCACCCACTACGGCCACCTGTCGGTGATCGACGTCGAGGTGGGCCAGGTGGTCAAGGCCGGCGAGCACATCGGCGACGAGGGCTCGACCGGGAACTCGACCGGCCCCCACCTGCACTTCGAGGTGCATGAGGGGCACTTCCAGAACCCGCTCGAGCCGACCGCGTGGATGCGGGGGCACGGGGTGGAGATCTCCGGCTGCCCGGCCTAGAGCTTTTCGACCGGGGCGTGCCGCAGGACCAGCCACATCACCTGGTCGCCGAAGTCGATCTGAGCCCGGGCGCCGGGGCCGTGGCCCTCAACGGCCAGCACCCGGCCCAGGCCGTACCGCTGGTGGTTGACCCGGTCACCGGGATCCACCTTCGGCGCCTGCTTCAGGTCGCTCGCGGTGGCGAGTTTACTGCCGTCGATGCCGAGGCGTTCGGCGATCCGCTGCGCCTTGGGAGTCCCCCCGGCGAAGCCTCCGCCGCGCTGGCGGTCTCCCCCACCACGGCCGCCCACTCCGCCGCCCGTCCCGGACCAGGAGGTGTACGACCCGCCGGTGCGCTCCCAGCGGACCAGCTCGGCCGGCAGCTCGTCGGTGAACCGGGAGGGCGGGTTGTACTGCGGCTGGCCCCACGCCGACCGGGTGACCGCCCGGGACAGGTAGAGCCGCTGCCGGGCGCGGGTGATCCCGACATAGGCCAGGCGGCGCTCCTCCTCCAGCTCGGTGTTGTCGCCGAGCGCCCGCATGTGCGGGAAGACGCCGTCCTCCAGGCCGGTCAGGAAGACCACCGGGAACTCCAGGCCCTTCGCGGTGTGCAGGGTCATCAGCGTGACCACGCCCTGGTGCTCCGGGTCGTCGCTGGGGATCTGGTCGGCGTCGGCCACCAGGGCCACCTGCTCCAGGAACCCGGCCAGAGTGGCGACCTGCTCCTCCCCCTCAGCGGCCAGCGACTCGACGCGTTCGGTGTACTCCCGGGCGACGCTCACCAGCTCCTGGAGGTTCTCCACCCGGCCCTGGTCCTGCGGGTCGAGACTCTCCTCCAGCTCACCGAGCAGCCCGGAGCGTTGCAGAACGGCCTCCAGCACCTCCTCCGGCGGGGCGGTGGTGGCCAGCACCCGCAGGTCGTCGAGCAGCCCCACGAAGTCGGCGATGCTGTTGGCCGCGCGGGTGGAGATGCCCGGCGCGTCCTTGGCCCGGCGCAGCGCCTGGCCGAACGACACCCGGTCTCTTGACGACAGCGCCTCGACGCAGGCCTCGGCCCGATCGCCGATGCCCCGTTTCGGAGTGTTCAGCACCCGGCGGATGCTGACCGTGTCGTCGTCGTTGACGATCGCCCGGAGGTAGCCGAGCGCGTCCCGCACCTCCTTGCGCTCGTAGAAGCGCACCCCACCGACCACCTTGTACGGCAGGCCGACGCGGATGAACACCTCCTCGAAGACGCGGGACTGCGCGTTGGTCCGGTAGAAGACGGCCACGTCGCCGGGGCGCACCTCGTGGTTGTCGCAGAGCCGGTCGATCTCCCGGGCCACCCAGTCGGCCTCGGCGTGCTCGGTGTCGGCCACGTAGCCGACGATCTGCTCGCCCTGCCCCTGGTCGCTCCAGAGCCGTTTCGGTTTGCGCGAGGTGTTGCGGTCGATCACCGCGTTGGCCGCGGTCAGGATGGTCTGGGTGGACCGGTAGTTCTGCTCCAGGAGGATGGTCCGCGCGGCCGGGTAGTCGCGCTCGAACTCCAGGATGTTGCGGATGGTCGCGCCACGGAACGCGTAGATCGACTGGTCGGCGTCACCGACCACGCAGAGCTCGCTCGGGTCGTCGACGCCGACCAGCTCGCGGATCAGCATGTACTGGGCGTGGTTGGTGTCCTGGTACTCGTCGACCATGACGTGCCGGAACCGGCGACGGTAGGCATCGGCGACCAGCGGGTGCGACTGGAACAGGTGCACCGTGGTCATGATGATGTCGTCGAAGTCCAGCGCGTGCGCCTCGCGCAGCCGCCGCTGATACAGCTCGTACGCCTCGGCGACGGCCCGCTCGTTGGGCCCCTTCGCCTTCGCCTTGAACTCGTCCGGCTGGATCAGCTCGTTCTTCAGGTTCGACACCTGGGCGGCCAGGCCGCGAGCGGTGTAGCGCTTGGGATCCAGGTCGAGCTCGCGGGCGACCAGCTGCATGAGGCGGCGCGAGTCGTCGGCGTCATAGATCGAGAAGGTGCTCTTCAGCCCGGCGTGCTCGTGCTCGGCACGCAGGATGCGCACGCAGGCGGAGTGGAAGGTCGACACCCACATCATCCGGGCACGCGGCCCGACGAGATGGGCGACCCGCTCCTTCATCTCCCCGGCGGCCTTGTTGGTGAAGGTGATCGCCATGATCTCGCCCGGGTGCACCCCGCGCTCGCCCAGCAGGTAGGCGATCCGGTGGGTCAGCACCCGGGTCTTGCCCGACCCGGCGCCGGCCACGATGAGCAGCGGCGCCCCGGAGTGGGTCACGGCGTCCCGCTGGGGCCCGTTCAGCCCGGTGAGCAGGGACTCGGCGTCGAACCGGCGAGGCGCCGGACGTGGGGGCTCGGGGGCCATCGCCGAGAACAGGTCAGGGGTTTCGGAGGAAGGTCGCATCGCGGGAGCCAGTCTATGCCGACCCACCGACAGGTTTCCGGCGCCGAGCGGGGCGGACATCGGTGATCGGCAATCAATCTTTCACCGCGAAGTGGTAGCGGCGGATGGACTGATCCACCAGGCTGTCCAGATCGGCATCGAATTCTCACCGATCGGGGGAACGATCCCATGCCTCTTCCACAGCGGCGACACCTGGCCGTTCCGGTGGCAGCCCTGGCCGTGGCCGGCGCGCTGGCGGCGATCCCTGGCGCCCGGACCGCGGCGGCCGCGCCGCCGGCCGAGTTCACGCCGGTGTCCGCGGCGTACGGTCCGCCCAAGGGCCCCACGGTCAAGGGGCAGTTCCTCAGCTACAACGACTTCCACGGCTCCATCGACCCGCCCACCGGCAGCGGCGCGGTGGTCAACGCCAGTGGCACCAGCACCCCGGCCGGCGGCGTGGAATACCTTGCCACCTTCCTGAAGCGGCTGCGCGCCGAGGCGAAGACGGAGGGCCGGCAGACCATCACCGCCGGGGCCGGCGACCTGATCGGCGGGACCCCGCTGGTCAGCGCGGCGTTCCACGACGAGCCGACGATCGAGCTGATGAACGAGGTCGGGTTGCAGGTCAGCTCGGTCGGCAACCACGAGTTCGACGAGGGCGTGGCTGAACTCATCCGCATCCAGCGGGGAGGTTGCCACCCGGTGGACGGCTGCCAGGACGGGGATCCGTACCGCGGCGCGAAGTTCACCTATCTGGCCGCCAACACCATCGACAGGAAGACCGGGCTGCCGATCCTTCCGCCCATCGAGATCCGGTACGTGGACGGCGTACCGGTCGGTTTCATCGGGATGACCCTGGAGGGCACGCCGAGCATCGTGAACCCGGCCGGCATCACCGGCGTGCGGTTCACCGACGAGATCGAGACCGCCAACAGGTGGAGCAACGTCCTGAAGCTGTTCGGCGTGAAGGCGCAGGTGCTGCTGCTGCACGAGGGCGGCTCGCAGGCCACGGCCACGCCGACGCCCGGGGTCTCCGACTGCTCCGGCTTCAGCGGTCCGCTGGTGCCGATCGTGGCCGGGCTGAATCCGGAGATCAGTGTCGTGATCTCCGGTCACACGCACCGCTTCTACTCCTGCAAGCTGCCGAACAGCAGGGGCGCCGACACGGTCGTCACCAGCGCCGGCAGCAACGGGCAGCTGATCACCGACATCGACTACACCCTGGACCGGCGGACCGGGCGGTTCACCGGGATCAGCGCGAAGAACGTGATCGTGGAGAACGGGGTGCCGGACGGCAAGGGCGGCTGGGTGCGCGACGCCGCGGGGGCCTACGCGAAGAACCCGGACACCGTGGACGCGGCCGCCAAGAAGGTGGCCGACAAGTACCGCACCGCGGTCGCGCCGATCGCGAACCGACTGGTCGGCAGCATCAGCGCGGACATCGTCCGGACGGTCGGCCCGGCCGGGGAGAGCCCGCTCGGTGACGTGATCGCGGACGCGCAACTGGCGTACACCCGGTCGGCGGGAGCGCAGATCGCCCTGATGAACCCGGGTGGCGTCCGGGCCGATCTGGACGCCGACCAGTCCAGCGGCGGGGAGGCGTACGGCCAGGTCACGTACGGCGAGGCGTTCACCGTCCAGCCGTTCAACAACCTGGTGGTCACCCAGACCCTCACCGGGGCGCAGCTGAAGAACGTGCTGGAGCAGCAGTTCGCCGGCTTCGGCGGGCAGACCACGCAGCGGATCCTGCAGGTGTCGAACGGGCTCACCTACACCTGGAGCGCGTCGGCCGCCCCCGGCTCGAAGGTGAGCGCCCTGACGCTGAACGGCACGCCGATCGATCCGGCCGCGAACTACCTGGTCACCACGAACGACTTCCTGGCCAACGGCGGGGACGGGTTCAGCAACCTGACCCTGGGCACCGGACGGGTCACCGCGCCGGGCTTCGACGTGGACGCGCTGGTGGCCCATCTCGCCACCGGCCCGATCGCGCCGGGTCCCGCCGACCGCATATCGACGGCCCCCTGATCAGCGCAAACTTTCGTCCCAACACTCGGGCGGTTTCCTTGCGGGACCGTCCGGGGCGGGGGCATACTCGGGTCGTGATCCAGCAGGAGCGATTTTTTTACTACGGCACCGGAGGCCCGGCAGCCGTAGGTCGCTCCTGAACCCCAGACCTACATCAAGCCCCGGGTTTCCCAGCCCGGGGCTTGATGCTGTCCGGGCCGGGCCCACCGGGACCCCAGCACCCGAGGAGCAGGACATGACCGCCGACGTGATGGACCAGACGACCGGCGCGGGCGAAGAGGCGGCCGCCGACAAGATCCGCGCCATGCGCGAACGCATCAACGAGATCGATCAGACGATCATCGATCTCTGGCTGGAGCGTTCCGGCCTCTCCCAGGAGGTCGGCAAGACCCGGATGGCCAGCGGCGGCACCCGCCTGGTGCTGGCCCGGGAGCGGGAGATCATCGAGCACTTCCGCAACGCGCTGGGCCCCGACGGCACGCAGGTCGCGCTGCTGCTGCTGCGCTCCGGCCGCGGGCCGCTCTGACCCGATAAATACCGCAGCCGGACCGAGATCGGTCCGGCTGCGGTTGGAAATCTGTGGACTACCCGCGGTCAGTAAGTTCCGCCGGCGACGAACGGGCTGTTCCCGATCGGGCCGTTGACCCAGCCGCCGAAGCGCGGACCGTAACCGAGGAAACCGTCGTTGCCGTAACGGTACTGGTAGCCGCGGTAGTAGTCGCGGAAACCGGGCCGGCCCCAGTTCCAGGCGTTGCGGTCGACCTCGAGCGCCCAGGCGCCGCCGTAGCGGTAGCCGACGCGCACCAGGTCACAGTCGTAGGCGTCCCAGTAGCCGCGGACCTCGCCGATCCAGCCGGCCCGCTCGCAGCCGCGCAGCGTGCGGAAGTAGCCGACCACCTCGTCGCCGAAGTACGGGTAGTGCTTCTGGACCTTGCTGGTCGAGTGCTTGGCCGGCGCCTTGTCGCCACCGTCCACCGCCATCGCCGGCGCGCTGGCAGCAAGCCCGGCCACCAGGCCGAGACCGGCCATCGTCAGAGTCCGGAGCACCTTGTTCATACCGTCTTCCTCACTTCCGATGAGTTTCGGTTGGTTGCCCAAACTCTCCCATATCGGACATAAAAGTCATGGTAGATAAACTGGTACTTTTAGTCACGAAAGTGTGATTTTCGGCGGACACATATGTCCAAATGATCTAGAGCAAACGACAGCGGGCCGGGAGATCAGTGATCTCCCGGCCCGCTGTCGTACCAATCAGCGACTCGCCGCGTACCGAATTTCCGCGAAATGGCAGGCGCTGGGGTGCGGTGACCGCTCCCGGATCTGCAACAACGGCTCCTGATCGCCGCAGACGTCCTGCGCCTTCCAGCAGCGGGTCCGGAAACGGCAGCCGGACGGCGGATCGGCCGGCGACGGCACGTCACCCTCCAGCACGATCTGGTCGCGCCTTCCGCGCAGGCGCGGGTCCGGGACCGGCACGGCCGAGAGCAGAGCCTGGGTGTACGGGTGAGTCGGCTGGTCGTAGATCGCCACGTCGTGCCCCTGCTCGACGATCTTGCCGAGGTACATGACGGCGACCCGGTCGGAGATGTGCCGAACCACCGACAGGTCGTGGGCGATGAAGATGTACGACAACCCGAAGTCGTCCTGGAGCCGGTCCAGCAGGTTGATCACCTGGGCCTGGATGGACACGTCGAGCGCCGACACCGGCTCGTCGCAGACGATGATCTCCGGTTTCAGGGCGAGCGCCCGGGCGATGCCGATCCGCTGCCGCTGGCCGCCGGAGAACTGGTGCGGGTACCGGTTGACGTGGTCGGGGTTGAGACCGACCGTGTCGAGCAGGTCCTGCACGGCCCGCTGCCGCTTGCCCTTCGGCACCACCTCGGGGTGGATCTCGAACGGCTCGCCGATGATGTCGCCGACCGTCATCCGCGGGTTGAGCGAGGTGTACGGGTCCTGCAACACCATCTGGATGTTGCGGCGGGCCCGGCGCAGGGCCGAACCGGAGAGCCGGGTCATGTCCTGACCGCGCACCATGATCGAGCCCGAGGTCGGTTTCTCCAGCCCGACCAGCAGTTTGGCCAGAGTGGACTTGCCGCAGCCGGACTCGCCCACCACACCGAGCGTCTCGCCCCGGCGCAGTTGCAGGTCGACGCCGTCGACCGCGCGGACCGCGCCCACCTTGCTCTGGAACACGATGCCCTGGGTGATCGGGAAGTGCTTGACCAGTCCCCTGGTCTCGAGGACGACGTCACTCACCGAGGACCTCCCGGAAGAAGTGGCAGCGCGCGGTGCGGTGCGGCGCGATGGCGTACGCCGGGGGCGCCGGATCCTGACGACAGGGGTCCTTGGCGTACCGGCATCGGGGGTTGAAGGCGCAGCCGCTCGGGATGTCGGTGAGCGCCGGCGGCAGGCCGCGGATCACGTTGAGCTGATGGCCCTTGAGGTCGAGCCGCGGGATCGACTCGAGCAGCGCCCGGGTGTACGGGTGACCGGGACGGCCGTAGATGTCGTGGACCGGCGCCTCCTCGACGACCCGGCCCGCGTACATCACGGAGATCCGGTCGGCGACGTCGGCCACCACGCCCATGTCGTGCGTGATCAGGACGAGGCCCATGTTGCGCTGCCGCTGGAGCTCCGCGAGCAGGCCCATGATCTGCGCCTGGACCGTCACGTCGAGCGCCGTGGTGGGCTCGTCGGCGATCAGCACCTCCGGGTCGAGCGCCAGCGCCATGGCGATCATGACGCGCTGCCGCATACCGCCGGAGAACTGGTGCGGGTAGTCGTTCACCCGGCTCCGCGCGGCCGGGATCTTGACCTGGTCGAGCAGGTCGACGGCCCGGTTCTTGGCGTCCGACCGGGACATGCCGCGGTGCACCCGGAACAGCTCAGCCAACTGGAAGCCGACCGTGTACACCGGGTTCAGCGCGGACAGCGCGTCCTGGAAGATCATCGCGATCCGGTTGGCGCGGACCTTGCGGCGCTGCGCCTCGGGCAGTTTCAGCAGGTCGACGCCGCGGTAGCGGATCTCGCCGGCGGTGATGTGCCCGGGCGGGCTCTCCAGGATGCCCATGATCGCCTGAGCGGTCACCGACTTGCCGCAGCCGGACTCGCCCAGGATCGCCAGGGTCTCGCCGGGAGACAGCCAGAAACTCGCCCCGTTCACCGCCTTGGCCACGCCGTCCCGGGTCCGGAACTCGACGTGCAGGTCGTTGATCTGGAGCAGGGGCGCCCGGTGATCGAGTCCCGGCAGGGCGTCCATGGTCGCCTTGATGTCAGTCATACCGTCACCGCAACTTCGGGTCGAAGGCGTCGCGGATGGCGTCGCCCAGCATGATGAAGGCCAGCACGGTGGCGGCGAGGAAGATCGACGGCCAGATCAGCGGGTGGGCCGCGATCCGGGCGTAGTCCTGTGCCTCGGCGATCTGCAGGCCCCAGCTGACGGCGTCGCCCTTGAGCCCCACACCCAGGTAGGAGAGCGTCGCCTCGGCCGCGATGTTGGTGCCCAGCAGGATGGTCAGCACCACGATGAACGACGCCATCGAGTTGGGCAGGATGTGCCGGAACATCAGCCGGCCCGGGCTCGCGCCGAGCATCCGGCCGGCCGCCACGTAGTCCTGGCTCTTCACGGCGATCACCGAGGACCGCATGACCCGGGCCGCCGCCGTCCAGGTGAGCACGCCCAGGGTGAGTGTCACGGCCCAGACGCCGTCGTCCTCGCTGCCGGACAGCCGGCCCGAGAAGACCACCGCGCCGAGCAGGAACGGCACGCCCAGCATGATGTCGGTGAGCCGGGACAGCACCGCGTCGGTGGTCCCTCCGAAGTAGCCGGCGGACAGCCCGAAGACCAGGCCGAGCACGCCCGCCATCAGGGTGGAGAGGACGCCGACCTCGATCGAGGCGCGGGTGCCGTAGATGGTTCGGGCGAAGACGTCGCAGCCCTGGAAGTCGTACCCGAAGATGGCGCTGCCGGTCGGTCCCTTGTGCTTGTTCGACAGCGCACAGGCGCCGGGGTCGGCCGAGGTGAACAGGGACGGCAGGAACGCCATCAGCAGGATCACCACGACCAGCACCGCGGAAACCCAGAAGATCTTGTTGCGCCGCAGGTCCGCCCAGGCGTCGCCGGCCAGGCTCCGCGACCGTCCGGAGACGTCCGGCGCCTCGGCCACGGTGATCAGATTGGGGT
Organism: Actinoplanes hulinensis; assembly: GCF_019429605.1. Taxonomy (NCBI): domain Bacteria; kingdom Bacillati; phylum Actinomycetota; class Actinomycetes; order Micromonosporales; family Micromonosporaceae; genus Actinoplanes; species Actinoplanes hulinensis. Next base: position 480,562 of record NZ_JAHXZI010000001.1, read on the forward strand.
CACTCATAACGGATCCTCGGGTCGAGGGCGGCGTAGAGCAGGTCGACGGCGAGGTTCACGATCAAGAAGATGATCACCAGTACGCTGACGAAGCCGACCACGAGCGGGCCGTCCTCGGTACGGATGCCCCGGGCCAGGTTGAACCCGACACCCGGGATGTTGAAGACCTCCTCGGTCACGATCGCGCCGGACATCAGCACGCCGAGGTCGACACCGATCAGGGTGACCACGGGGATCAGCGAGTTACGCAGCACGTGCACCCAGGTGACCCGCCGCGGGGCCAGTCCCTTGGCCCGGGCGGTGCGCACGTAGTCGGATCGCAGGTTCTCCACCACCGATGTCCGGGTGACCCGCAGCTGGGTGGCGATGACCGTGGTGGCCAGCACGATGGCGGGCAGCAGGAGCTCGTACAGTGTCGCGTCCTTGGTCGTGGTGGCCGGGAACCACCGCAACTCCATCGCGAACACCAGCTGGGCCAGCGGCGCGAGCACCACGATCGGCATGGCCAGCAGGAGCAGGGTCATCAGCAGGGTGCCGTTGTCGAAGAGGCCGCCCCGCCGGATGCCGGCGTAGACACCGGTGGTGACGGCGATCACGGCGGCGATGAGGATGGCCAGGATCGCCAGCCGGATGGTGACCGGCCAAGCGTCGACCAGCATCTCGGAGATGTCGCGACCGGTCAGCGACTTACCGAGATCTCCGGTGAGCAGGCCTTTCATGTAGTACCAGTACTGGGTCAGGAAACCTTCGTCCAGGTGGTACCGCTCGGTGAGCGCAGCGCGCAGGCTGTCGTTCACCGTTTTCTCGCCCACCAGCGCCTGGATGGGGTCGTCCTGGTTGGCGAACATCAGCGCGAAGACTACGAAGGTGGCCCCGAAGAACGTCAGGATCATCTGTAGTAAGCGCCGCACGATGTAGCGGAACATTACGGTTCTTGCCTCTTCCGCGGCACAGCGCCGGCCTCGTGAGCACGGCGACGACGATGAAGTGGGGCAACACAGCGGTGGCGTCACGGTCGCATGTCTTCCGTGACGCCACCAGAGCCGTGTGGTCAGATCAGGCGATCGTTTCGATCTCGTAGAGGTCGACCCGCTTGAAGAGGTTCATCTCGACGTTCTGAACCTTCTCCGAGTAGCCGTACACGTTCTGCATGAAGCGCAGCGGGATGACCGGCATCTCCTGGACGAGGATGTCCTCCGCCTGCTGCCACTTCTTGATCGCGGCCTCCGGCGTCGGCGCCTGCGCACCCTGCTTGAGCAGTCGGTCGAAGTTGCTGTTCGACCAGCCGTAGTGGTTCGACGAGCCGTTGGTGCTGTAGAGCGGGCCGAGGTAGTTCTCCATCAGCGGGTAGTCCATGATCCAGCCGAGACGGATCAGGCCGATCGGCTCGTGGGCCCGCGCCTTCTGCTGGAGGACCGAGAACTTCGGCTCCGGGGAACCGGTGCAGTTCACACCCAGCGAGGCCTTGATCTGGTTGCAGGTGGCGTCCACCCAGGCCTTGTGACCACCGTCGACGTTGTAGGTGATCTTGATTTCCGCCGGGCCATTGTTCTTGTCGTACAGCTTCTTGGCCTCCGCCGGGTTGTACTCGCAGGCCTCGCCGCAGATGCCCTCGCGGTAACCGCGGACCACCGGGGAGACGAAGGACTTCGCCGGGATGCGGGAGCCGAGGAAGATCTGGTCGGAGATCTCCTCCCGGTTGATCGCCATCGAGATCGCCTTGCGGATCTCGGGCTTGGCGAACTCCGCCTGGTACGTCGGGAAGCCGATGAAGTCGAACCCGGAGTTCTCGCTCATCTGGAAGCGGGTGCCCAGGTCGGCGGACGCCTTGGAGAGCGCCTCGATCGGGATGCTCATCTGCACGTCGACGTTGCCGGAGACCAGGTCCGCGTACTGGGTCTGGTCGTCCTGGTAGATCTTCCAGGTGACGCCGTCGATCTTCGGGACCTGGCCCTTGAAGTCGCTGACCTTCTCCACGACGATCTCGTTGTCGTGCTCCCACTTGCCCTTGAGCTTGAAGGGGCCGTTACCGATGATCTGGTCCTCGAAGCCCTCGGCGATCACGCCGGGCGCGGAGAAGGCGGCGTTGGGCAGTGGGTGGAAGACCGAGTAGCCGAGCACCGACTCGAAGCTGGAGAACGGCGCGGACAGCTTGACGGTGAAGGTCAGGTCGTTGACCTTCTCCAGGCCGGAGAGCTCCTTGACCTTCGGCGTCTCGGGCTTCTGCGAGCCGGCTCCGTCCGGGTCCAGCGGGTTCATCTCGGCATAACCGTCGATGCGCTCGAAGAAGTAACCGCCGGTCTGGGCGTTCGGCCCGTAGGCGCCGTAGTTCCACGCGTCGATGTAGTTCTGCGCGGTGACCGGCTCGCCGTTGTGGAACGTGAAGCCTGGTTTGAGCTTGATCGTCCACACCCGGTTGGCCTTGTCCGGCGTGATGCTCTCCGCGGCGACCTCGACCGGTTCCTGCTGGCTGTTGAACTCGACCAGCGGGTAGAACAGCGAGGACAGTACCTGCGAGCCACTGTCGTCGGTGGCGTTCGTCGGAAGCAGGTGCTCGGGCTCGGAGATGCCGATCACGATGGTGTTCGAGTTGGCGCTCGCGTCGTCCGAGTCGCCACCTCCACATCCGGCGACCAACAAGGAGATGGCGGCCGCGCCGGCCACCATCTTCCACGGGCGTATCCCAGGCATGGGAGTGTCTCCTTCAGGGGCGCTCACGGGGGTTGTGTGAGTAGGAGCCACTGTGACACAGAGACACGAAAACCCGGAGGGCCGTTATCAAGCCGATATTCGCCGTCTACGTCCGCAAATAGCCTCATCAGTGACGGTTTATGCCTATTCGGCCAGCCTGAGCTGGGCATACGTACCGGATTCTCGGTCCAGCGCGCAGCGCAGCTTACAGGAAGCTTCCTTGTCTGGCTGTCCCGGAGGGTCAGACGAGGCGCCGATCGGCAGCCCATCGTGACAATTCGTAACGGTTGCTCATCTGCAATTTGCGCAACACGTTGGAGACGTGGGTCTCGACCGTCTTGATCGAGATGTACAGCTCCTTGGCGATCTCCTTGTACGCGTACCCCCGGGCGAGCAGCCTCAGCACCTCCCGCTCACGGTTGGTCAGCTGGTCCAGCTCCGGGTCGGCGACCGGCACGTCCGGCCGGGAGGCGAAGGCGTCCAGCACGAAGCCGGCCAGCCGCGGGCTGAAGACCGCGTCGCCGTCGGCCACCCGGCGCACCGCCGCGGCCAGCTCGTCCGGCGAGATCGTCTTGGTCACATAGCCCCGGGCGCCGGCCCGGATCAGGCCGATCACGTCCTCCGCGGCATCCGACACCGACAGCGCCAGGAACCGGACCTGCGGATGGGTCCGCCGGACCGCCTCCAGAACCGCCCGGCCGCCGCCGTCCGGCATGTGCACGTCCAGCAGCACCACGTCCGGCTGCACCGCGGAGATCCGGCTGATCGCCTCGCCGACGGTGCTGGCCTCGCCCACCACGTCGACGTGCACACCCAGCTCGGCCCGCACGCCGGCGCGGAACATCGCATGGTCGTCGACCAGGAAGACGTTGAGCCGACGGGCCTCCGGCTCGATCACGGGCTCGGTCATCGCGCTGACTCCTTACCGGCGGTCACGCTCTCCCTGGTGACGGGAAGCATGAGCCGCACCTCAGTACCGTCTCCGGGTTCGCTGCGGATCTCCGCCCGGCCACCGTGCCGCCGCATCCGCCCGATGATCGAACCACGGACGCCGTGCCGGTTCTCCGCCACACCGCCCATGTCGAAACCGGCGCCCCGATCGCGGACGAAGACGCTCAGCTCATCCTCCTCCACCTCGGCATAGAGCGAAACCGTCTGCACCCCGGCATGCCGGGCCGCGTTCACCAGCGCCTCCCGGGCCGCCGCGACCAGCGCCGCCACCCGGTCGTCGCACTGGGTGTCGCCCACCACGACGGTCTCCACGGTGATCGCGTAGGTGTCCTCGACCTCGGCCGCGGCCTGCTCCAGCGCGGCGGCGAACCGCTCGGTCGGCGACGCGGTGGGCCGGTAGAGCCAGTTGCGGAGGCTGCGCTCCTGCCCCCGGGCGAGGCGCTGCACCTCCTTGATGTCGGTGGAGTTGCGCTGGATCAGGGCCAGCGTGTGCAGCACCTGGTCGTGGATCATCGCGGCCAGCTCGGCCCGCTCCTGCTCCCGGATCCGGCCCTCCCGCTCGGCGCGCAGCTGCCCGAAGGTGCGCCAGACCAGGGGCGCCACCACCACACCGACGCCGAGCAGGCCGACGAAGGCGAAGATCACGCCGTTGAACACCGCGGACAGGGAGCCGGACGGTGCGTACACCGCCACCACGCCGATGATGCCGACCGCGACCAGGATCCCGCCGCCGATGAACCGGAAGAGGAAGGACCGCCGGTCGTTCTCCGAGACGATGGCCGCGAACCACGGCGCCGAGGCCGGATTGTCGGTGTACGCGTCGCGGCGGCTCGGGTCGGACTGGTGCCAGATCACCCCGGCGCCGACCGCGATCACCGCGATCATCCAGCCGGCCGTGGTGCTCACCGAGTCACCGAAGAACTGGGCCTGCAACAGGACCACGCCGAGACCGATGGCGGCGAACGGCAGCAGGGCCGACAGGTCGCGGCGGACCGGCTTCTCCTCGCCGCGCGCCTCCTGCGGCAGCACCGCCCAGAAGGCGGCGTAGAGCAGCAGGCCCAAGGCGTTGAACCCGAGCAGCACGACGAGCGCGATCCGGACGGCCAGCACCGGCACGCCGAGATGGCGGGACAGCCCGGCCGCGACCCCGGCGACGATGCGCTGGTCACGCGGTCGGTGCAGCCGGCGGGGTTGCGGCGGGGCGGGGATAGTCACCCTCCGATCGTCACACGTGACGTACGCGCGGGCCACGGGGAAGTTCCCCGGCATCCGGGACGGATATCTCAGGGTGGCCTCAGGGTCGTCTCCGGAGGCGGCTCGGGCGGCCGGCGGACCAGGATCGAGGCATGAACGATGAAGCGCCCGGTGCCGGTCCCAAGGGTGACCAGGCACCTTCCGACCAGCCCGAGGGCTTCCCGCCCGGCTCCAACGTGCCGCCGTGGGTCGCCTCGGCCTCCGCGGCCTGGTCCCGCCAGCAGCTCGTCCGCCCCCGCAACGGCCGCTACGTGGCCGGCGTCTGCGGCGCTCTGGCCCGGGCCACCAACACCGACCCGGTCCTGTGGCGGGTCGTGCTCGGCGTGCTCGGCGTGCTCAGCGGCACCGGTGTGCTGCTCTACCTGATCGGCTGGCTGATCATCCCGTCCGAGGGTGACACCTCCTCCCCGGTCGAGTCGCTGCTGGGCAAGGGCCGTTCCGGGATGGCGCCGCTGTCGGTGGTACTGCTCGGCGGTGCGGCTCTGCTGACGTTCGCCTTCATCGTCAACTCCGGCGCACGGGCCAGCATGCTCGCGGCGGCCGTGGTCCTGGGCGCGTTCCTGCTGATCAAAAGGGGTGGCGCGACTCCGTTCCAGGCCGCCGCGCCACCACCACCGGACGCCCCGCCGCCGGCCACGGAGGAACCGACGATGGCGTTCGTGGCGCCGCCCGCGGCCGAGCCGGCCGGCGAACCGGTGAGCAAGGCGGGCCCCGTCGACGGGTTCCGTCCGCCGTTCGCGCCGCACGGCCCGTTCGCCGGCCCGCCCACCGCTCCCCCGCCGGTGCCGCCGTTCACGCCGCGCCCGCCGAAGCCGCCGAAGCCGCCGCGTGAACGCTCGATCCTGGGCCGGCTGACGTTCTTCGCGGTCGTCATGGTGACCGGCCTGATCGCCGCGATCGACATGAGCGGCGTCGACGTGTCCATCTCCGCCTACTTCGCGGGCGCCCTGGCGACCACCGCGCTCGGTCTGATCGTCGGCGCCTGGTTCGGCCGGGCCCGGGGCCTGATCGCACTGGCCCTGGTGCTCAGCTTCGCGCTCGGCGTGTCCAGTGGGCTGGAGCGGTTCGGCCGTGACTGGACGCCCAGCGTCTACCGCCCGACGAGCCTCGCGGCGGTCGCCGACGAGTACTCGTTCGACGTCGGCAACGTGACCCTGGACCTGCGCTCGGTCGACTTCACCGGGCAGACCCAGGAGGTCGCCGCCAGCATGAAGCTCGGCCAGCTCCGGATCCTGCTCCCGCCGACCGTGGACGCCTCGGTGACCGCGGGCGTCGACGGCGGACGGATGGTCCTGTTCGGCGAGGAGTACAACGACAGCAGCACCCGCCAGGCCGACGACCTGGGCGCGGACGGCGCCGGCGGTGGCACCCTGAAACTCGACGTCCGCGTCGAGGCAGGAAACCTGGAGGTCATCCGATGAGCGAGCTTGCGAGCGAATCATCAAGCACAGTTCATCCCTCATGGCGACACCGGAGCGAAGCGGAGGTGGCGGCATGAGGCCGCACCGGATGGACGGGGTGTCTTTGACCTTCGGCCTGATCTTCCTGGCGGTCGCCTTCTGGTGGGCCGTGTCCCAGGTGCTCACGGTCAACCTGCCCCCGGTGGGCTGGATCGTGGCCGGCGGACTGATCTTCTTCGGGGTGGTCGGCCTGCTCGGCGCGATCCGCTCCGGCCGCCGGGAGCCGCAGCCCGAGCCGGTGGCCGCGCCGGCCACGGCCGAGGTTCCCGGCGATCTGCCGCCGGAGGTGCACGCCTCGATCGTCCGCGAACTGCTCGACGATCCGGCCCGGAAATTCGAGCGCGAGCACCCGGCCGGTTGAGCCCTCTGCCCCGCCCATCGGTCAGCGACCGGTGGGCGGGGCAATATGCTCGCTGAATGACCGCGTTTCCGACCGTGTCCGTCACGCCCGTTCCCGGCGTGGGCGCCCGGGCCGCCCGCGCCCTGACCGCCGAGTTCGCCCGGCAGAACGCGGCCACGTCCGCGCTGCTGGTCGGCGCCGACCACGCCTCGGCCGTGGTGGCCGCCGCCGTCGAGGCGCTGCTGCCCGGCGACACCCTCACCCTGGTTCCCGGCCGCGACAGCAGCAGTGATCTGCTGCGCGGCCACATCTCCGGTCTGGGCAGCTGGGTCGCCGATCGGGTGAAGATCGTCGAATCCCTCGCCGAGGCCCAGCCGGCCGACGTGGTGATCGTCGGTGAGCCGCTGACCGGCACCGCCGACGAGGCCCGCGCCCTGATCGACCAGCTCGGCAAGTACCTGTCCGACGGGGCCGTCCTCTCGGTCGCCGTGCCGGCCGGCCCGGGCCGGACCGCCGGCGCCGCGGCGGAGCTCTTCCGCCAGGGCGCGCTCTTCGGCGTCGGCTCCGACCTGGTGGTCCGCAACCAGCCGCCGCTGCGGGTGCACAAGCTCCGGTTCAGCCCGGCCGAGGTGTCGACGGCGGCCGGTCTGGCCCCGGCGTACCGGACGTCGAGCGTCCCGGTGACCCGGACGATGCACATCGACTCCAACGGCGTCGCCGCGGCCGGCATCGCGCTCGGTCTGGCCGTGCTGGCCCGTCGCGCCCGGCCGAAGTCGAAGCTCTGGCTGCTGCCGGCGCTCGCCGCGGCCCCGGTGGCGGCCTTCTTCCGCGACCCCGAGCGGGACGTACCGACCGACCCGTCGGCGATCATCTCCTCCGCGGACGGCAAGGTGCTCTCGGTCGAGCGGCTGCGCGACGAGCGCTTCGGCCCGGGCGAGTTCCTCCGGATCGCGGTGTTCCTGTCGGTCTTCGACGTGCACGTCAACCGTGCGCCGGTGGCCGGCCGGGTGGCCGACTACTTCGTCGAGGAGGGCGGCTACGCCAACGCCGCGACCGCGGCGGCCGAGCACAACGTGGCCGCCTACACGGTTCTCGACACCGACCAGGGCACCGTCGTGGTGGCGCAGCGGACCGGCCTGATCGCCCGCCGCATCGTGCAGCGCGCGCCGGTCGGCACGCTGCTGGCCAAGGGCGAGCGCTACGGCCTCATCCGCTTCGGCTCCCGCACCGACGTCTACCTTCCCGCCGACCGTGCGGAGGCCCTGGTCTCCGTCGGCGAGCGGGTCGTCGGCGGCTCCACCGTGATCGCCCGCTTCACGAACCCCTGATCGGTACGGGTGGGCGCACTCCCCATGAGGGGTGCGCCCCTACCCGGGCCAGCGCACACGCGAACCTCTTCGTGTGCCTTCGCCCCGGCCCTTGCACCAGACCGCGCACCCGAATCCCGCGCCGTGTGCATCCGCCCCGGGCCGGCGCATGTGGGCGCTGACGGCGTACCGATGAGTTGGTTTGAGCGCGAGAAGGCCGCCGCCCCGCCGGGGGGCGGCCGGCGCGCGACGGGCGGGCCCCCGCGCGG